>CAVRNH010000001.1:0-11189 GCA_963722085.1 uncultured Methanosarcinaceae archaeon
CCCTACCGTGGCATGCGTTCCCGGTAACAGGAAGGTGTGAAGCTCACGGAACAACGTGGAAAGAATGGTACCCTGAACTGTTCAATCTGCAAGGGAAAAGACTCCATGGAGAAGCAAACGCTGAATCATCGTAAGGATCGTAACCAAGAACAAGTGAAACAGGGTGACACACTTGGGCCAAAATGGCATGGAATCTGGCTATCCTGATTGATGTACAGGACAGCAAGCGGACAAAACGATTCCCGGTCTAAAGATGGCTCCTAAAGCGTCAAAAGTATCTCCGATACGGAACTTGGTAACCCGTATACACTCCTCCAATTAAAAAAAAATCGAGGTATGGAAATCGCGAGATCTACAAATGGTGTAGACGGGAGAGGATGTTTCAAAAAGCGAATGCCTGGCTGTAATGGTCAGGATAGAGGCCCATGCCTTAGCCTGAAAGGGCGCTGACTTGAAACAGGTGTTTCACGGCATGAAAGGAAGTATACCAGTGAAAGTACAACATTCAACGACGCCTAAGAGCGAGAAGTGTACTGACCATAAACTCGCCAGACAATGGAACTCTATTGACTGGAAAGCAATTGAATACAAGGTTAACCGGCTACAGACCCGAATTGCAAAGGCTACAAAAGATAAAAAATGGAATTTGGTCAAAAGACTAACTATCTATTAACTCATTCCTACTTCGCAAAATTGTTATCAGTGCGGATAGTTACACAGAATCGTGGTAAGCGAACTGCTGGCATAGATGGAGAACTCTGGACTTCCGCATCGGACAAGATGCAGGCAGCAATCAATCTCTCAGACCAACACTATCGAGCATATCCATTACGCCGCATCTATATCCCCAAACCTGGAAAAACTAGCAAACGCCCTCTGTCTATCCCTACTATGAGAGATCGAGCTATGCAAGCTCTGTATGCTCTAGGCCTTCAGCCTGTAGCTGAAACTACGGCTGATACTCGATCCTTTGGATTTCGTCTATTCAAATGTGCACAAGATGCATCCAATTATGCATTCCGATGCCTCTGGAAAACGACGTCTAGCCCTTGGATACTAGAAGGTGATATTAAAGGCTGTTTTGATAACATTTCCCATTCTTGGCTCAAGAACAATATCCTAATTGATAAGTCAATTCTATCTCAATTCCTGAAATCTGGTTTCATTCTTGATGACAAGTTCCACTCCACTGACATAGGTACACCCCAGGGAGGAAACATCTCTCCTATACTGGCTAATATGACATTGGATGGAATAGAAAAACTCCTTCACGAACATTTTCCTAAAATGAAAGTACACCTCATCCGTTATGTAGATGACTTTTTAGTCACTGCTCCAACAAAGGAAATAGCAGCTGAGGTACGCGATATCATCCGTGAATTTCTGGCAATTAGAGGCCTTGAACTCTCTCTTGAGAAAACATTAATTACTCATATCGACGATGGATTTGACTTCCTTGGCTGGCATTTCCGTAAATACAAAGGACAACTTCTAATAAAACCATCCGAGAAGTCAATCAAATCGATTTCTCAGAAGCTCAAGACTACTGTAAGTAATGCCATGTCATGGACACAAGATGAACTCATCAAGAAGCTTAACCAAATAATCAGAGGATGGGCTAATTATCATCGTCACATAGTGGCTAAGGATATTTTTAAAAAACTTGATCACTATATATGGGAGATCACCTGGCGATGGGGAAGAAGGCGACACCCAAATAAAGGTTATAAATGGATATTCAATAAGTATTGGTCTTCTGAAGGTTCAAGGAATTGGGTCTTCCAGACCAAAGAGACAAAACTTCTCCAATTTTCAGATTTCCAAATCCGCCGGCATTCAATGTCTAAACTTGATGCTAATCCTTACCTTGATAGGAATTATTTTCTAGAAAGAAAGAACCGCATCAAAAAGCAAACACCATGGATTCAAACCAGACTTCCATTTTTCTTCTCTTTTAAAGCCGCCTGAAAAGGTTGTGAAATGCGCGAGCGAACTGCGGTGAAAGTCGCACGGTTCGTTCCTGGAAGGGAGGGAAAGAGTAATCTTTCCTTCCTATTCAACATACCGATGTTCAAATACATTTCTTTGATCCCCCACAATACGGTTTATAGGCTGGGGGCCAAATATCCCTCTGCTCTCTACAGATCGTAAGCTCGTGAAAAATCGCCAGACTCTGTAACGGCAGAGCTGTAACATGTTAAATTACCGGAGAGCCGTAGGAGTGAGGGTGGTAGTCTAAGAGCGTGTCTTAAAATTAAACTTGATTCCACAATTGGAATAGGACTCATGCAATTGAACCAAAATAGTAGCATTAAACCGTTAAATGTCTAAAATGTAAATCTAAACATAATGTCTAATGTACTTGATTTTATGAATGAAGTGCGTAAGTCCTATGGGATAAAGTGATGTCTTAAGGTCAATATGTATCTGAATTTCAGATAAATTTACGGTCTGAATTTGAAATCAACGTTGCTCATTATCCAATTGGAGGAATGGTTTGAATTTTAAGACAGCCTCTAAGAGAGCCGGACAATGCCGTAAGTCCTCAAAACTATCCTCCCAGCCTACGTTCCTTTTTCTGAAAAAGGCAGCTATTAAAGTAAAGCTGCAATTATCCTTTATACGAGTCCTCTTGAGCGAAGCGAAAAGGACACTGTGCTCCCGAAGCGGAACTCGGGTAGAGAAATTGACTGCGCTTCGTCGAGCCGCAACTCGACTGCCGAAGTGAAACTTGGGAAGTGATATTGAAGATAAAAAGGATCCTCAAAATCATAGAGTCTTGTGCGGAAGTACGATAATACTAAAATAAGATTTGAATGGTCGTCATAATAAGGGATACATTAGTATTAGACTTGACTTTCAAAGATGTGCGAATAATTAATCGATCGATAACAAAAATATATAGTCCCTTACGAGAATAAATACGAAAATGGTCTTATTGATGGCAAAAATTAATAGGTATGATACTGATATGTAAATATAACTCAAAAATATTATAAAGTTGATAAGTCTAAGCATATCGATTTTAGAAATCGAACAATTTAGAAAGTAGAATGAAATAGCTATCAGACGGACCATTTTTATGGTTATAATGTTAACTATACAGTCAATTGTTATCGTTTTTTCGCGATCTTTGAAAGATGAGTTAGAATAGAATAGTCAAAATAAAGGTAGTCAAAATAAAGATACTTAAAAAAGATTTTGGAAAGTGGAATACTAAAAATGAGAGATTCTGACAATTTAAATAAAATAATAATTCAAAATGAAAAAGAATTAGGCAGAAGAAAGTGCTACAATAGCTTCTGCCAGATCTCCGTTAGAGTTCCTCAGGGCTTTCCGAGCTTCTTCTTCAGAAACTCCTGTTTGCTCCATTACTAGTTTTATATCTTCTTCGGGGATTTCAATTTCTTTCGGGACTTCTTTTGCATCACCTACAATCTGGTATGTTTCGGAGCCCTGGACATTCATGATAGTAACGTTTGCATTCTCTATTATAATATTAGAGTCTGCAGTCCTTATGACTACCTCCTGAACATCCTTTAGCTCTTTTACATCAATCCCCATTTGTTTCATCATCTGCTTCATTTTAGCCGGGTTCATTCCCCGGCCTCCCACTCCTCCCATTCCTGGAAACATAGATTATCTTCTCCTTTGTTTTTAGTTTTTGTTTGCTCCTCAGGTTCGGGCCTTCAGACCTCACACGGTTACATTACCTTTAATGACATCCGCCACATGTACCGCATCCACCGGCTGTTGGGTTGCGGATAAGAAATCCTTTCCCATTTTCATCTTCAACAAAATCGATGCTACCTTCTGAGAAGCTTCTTTCAATATCTTTTGCCATAACGAGTTTTATTCCATTACTTTCCATCTTTACATCGTCTTCATTTGTTTCATCATCAAAGGCAAGTCCATACTGAATTCCACTGCAGGCAACCCCGGCAACAAAGATTCTGAGTGCAAGATCAGGCTTCCCTTCCTGCTCAATCAATGTTTTAAGCTCTGAGGCAGCTTTATCTGTTACTTCGATCATTTATGTACCTCTTTTTTGCTTCCAATATCTTTTAATATCTTATTTAATTTTTATAAGATGCCATCCGTTACAGCTTACAGATAATTTCCAAACATTATATATTCTTGCATCTGACACATATAACGTTTATGTATAATTGGCGCTTTTTTCCCCTGAAGGAAACTTTTCCGCAGGAATATCTGGAAGAGCAGGATACGGATTCCTTTTAGAAGGAATTCTATTATTCTGCTAATATGTGAATATATTTTCCATTTTATATATTTTTCTTCTAATACTTTTTTTCGAACTTTCAATTCACAGGAATTCGGCATCTTCATCTATAGGATGCTCTAGAACCTTTGCATTATAAGCATTTATCTCCAGAGAGTTACGTTTTCCCTTCACTTCCCAGACTGGAATATACACCAGCTCCATTTCTAGCTCTACTTCTTCAGGCCTTGGGCTGATGCTCCTATGTTCATATATAATTGCTTGCCCTTCCATATTATTAAAGCGCATTTCGCGCGTATTCTCCTCTATTATTAAATTGATAAGGAATTTCTCAGCATTTTTCTTGTCCACATTCGGTTTCTTTAATTCATACTGCACTGCCGGAATTCTTGTAGGTGCGCTAAATTCCTCAATTTTCATTTCTTCCCTTGATTTATTCAGAGCATTAAGAAGACCTTTTCCTTTTCCGGCAATACTTAAAACCCTTGACCTGAACCGTTTCTCCACGTCAACATTATATTTGTATTTCCAGAAAGGCACAAATTTCAAAATTGCATCCTTGGGATTGCTTAGATAGGGCTTTGCAATGATAATCGCTTGATCTTTAGAGATCTTTGGCTCCACTGACTGTATATTAAGCGTTTCGTATGAATCAATTTTGGGAACCTCAACCTGTCCTAACTCACTTAAGTTTTTCCTTCCCTCGCAGGTATTTAGCAGGTATTTAGCTTCAAAAGATGTTTTTTCTGCCCTTTTTGGCTGGCTCTGATGAAGTGGTCCAAGTCTTCCGCTAAAGTAAGGCTTCTGTTTGAATGTCTCTTCTGCCTTCCAGCTTTCTGAATGCATCTCAAAAGCCGGTTCTCTAGATGTGTCAAGCGTTTTATTTATTGATAGAATTTCTGGCTCACAAATAAGATCCTTTATTTTTTGCTCCATATTTAAAAGAACAGCCCTTCCTATCTGAAGGGCCAGCTCATCTCTGTCCCATACATGGATCCCGAGCCCAGCTGCATAATTAGTTAATTCTGCAGACGTCTTTTGGGTCATAACATAAATCCCTGTACAGCCCTCTATTTTTTCTGAAAAAACTTTTACCTCTTCATAATCTGGCTTCAAGGCATACCTTACATAAGCCTCATGCCCGTTTTTTTCCACAATAATGTCACATTGGCTGGATATTGTGACGTTGTATCCGGATGATTTGAAAATATCCACAAGGATTTCTAATAAGTCTTGCTGCATGGTTCTCACTTCCCTATGTCCTGCACAGCTAAAATAGCTTATGTTTAACTTGGAATTATAATAACTTTACAACTGGTTATACGCTAGTTATCCATTTTTTTATGTTTTTTCATCCTTTTTTCAAACATACAACTATTTAAGAAATCAAATCCCTATTAAGCGTATATGAGTGGGATTAGGCTTGGAGCAGATTCTTTTTCGACATATGAAGAAGGAATAAAAAAAGAATGGATTATAGGAAACGGGCTTGGAGGATATGCTTCCTCTACGGTTATCGGGGCAGGAACGAGGACTTACCACGGGCTTCTTATAGCAGCTCCAGAAAACGCTGCAGGAAGGTTTTTACTGCTTTCTTCCCTTGATGAGGAAATTTCTATTAATAGAGAGGTTTATAAACTTGCAACTCACAAGTATCCAGACACTATTTATCCTACTGGCTTCAATTACCTCTCTAAATTTATACTTGCTCCCTTTCCTCAGTGGGTTTACAAGCCAGACGTCTTTACTGTAAAGAAAAAAGTCTTTATGATTCATAACAGTAACACAACCTGTGTTCTCTATGAGATAAGATCCAGAAAAGAAGGAGCTTTGTTAAGAATTTTCCCTCTGGTAAACTCAAGAAATTTTCATTACACCACTCGTTCTGCAGACCTTTCATTTTCCCAGAAAGCTGATTCTACGGGAGTAGAACTGAAAAGCTCTAATGGTTTTACTTTCTCGCTTTCGTCCAATCTTCAATATCATCCTGATCCCATGTGGTACTACAATTTTGAGTATGATACTGAAAAGAAACGAGGGCTTTCCTTCCAGGAAGATAACTTTAATCCCGGTTATTTCGAAAGTGAACTCAAACTGGGAACTTCTCGTTTCTTTATCGCTGCTTCAACCGGGAATATCTCATCTTTTACTCTCGAACAAGTTAATGAGCTCTATACAAGGGAAGTGTATAGACAGAACCTTCTTGCTTTTAATTCAAGACTTACTGAACCCTTCGCCCTTAAGCTTCTAAGGGCAACTGACTCTTTTATTGTGAAAAATCCCTATTCAGGTGATACCACAGTGATTGCGGGATATCACTGGTTTTCTGACTGGGGGCGGGATACAATGATTTCTCTACCAGGTCTGCTTTTAATTCCCCATCGTTTCGAGGAAGCTAAATATATCCTCAAAAACTCTGCTAAACATTGTCGGAGAGGCTTAATCCCAAATGCTTTTCTGGATCTTGGCGGGGAACCTATCTATAATACAGTGGACGCTTCTCTCTGGTTTATTCATTCTGTTAGTCGTTATTTCGCATATACAAAGGATCTTCTGTTTCTATCGGATATCTGGGATACCGTAGATACTATCATTGATAATTACCGTAAAGGCACAGATTTTGGAATTGGAATGGACTCTGATTATCTTATTCGGCAGGGACATCAATTAACCTGGATGGATGCTAAAATAGGAGAGTGGGCAGTGACCCCAAGAGCAGGTAAAGCCTGCGAGATAAATGCTCTCTGGTATAATGCTTTGAAAATCGCCTCCAACCTGGGTTCTCTGCTGGGCAAGGATATTTCCTCATATGAGACTCTTGCAGCTGGAGTAGCTTTAAATTTTGAGAATGTTTTCTGGAACCCTGAGACTAACTGTCTTTTTGACCTTGTATATCAGGATGAGGCAGGAAACCAGGTTAAAGATCCTGCAATCCGTCCTAATCAAATCTTTGCAGTGGCTCTCCCTTATACCATGCTTTCTCCTGAGAAAGAAAAAGCAATTGTAGACAGAGTTGAGAAAGATCTTCTGACTCCTTTTGGACTTAGAACTCTCTCGAGTGATCATCCTTTATATAAAGGACACTATCAAGGAGATGCTGTATCCAGGGATGCAGCCTACCATAATGGGACCATCTGGCCCTGGCTCCTTGGAGCTTATGTGAAAGCTTACAGGAAGGTCAATAATTATTCGAAAGACAGTCTTGAAGATATGCGGTTTCTTCTTCAGGGCTTTAATATGCATCTTGAAACTGCAGGTATTGGGACCATATCTGAAGTGTTTGATGGTGACTACCCCTATTCTCCTGGTGGCTGCATTTCTCAAGCCTGGAGTGTTGCAGAAATCCTTAGGGCATATGTAGAGGACGTACTTGGGGTTAAACCTTGAAAAATAAGGTCTGGTTATTATTGTTTATTTTTCAAGAAAGGATACTCCTGATTATTGATACAATATATGGGGAATATTTATTGGATATTTAATATCCTTGGAAAAAGCAACGTTGATTATATAACTCCTGAAGTATTAGTTGTAAAAAGGGTTTTGGGTTGTAAGGAAATCGTAAAGAGGATTAGTGGGTTGATAAGGAAATTGTAAAAAGGGTAATGAGTTAATGAGGAAATAAATTCGAAAAGAACGAACGAGTGAGCCAAAGTGAGTTGCATATGAGTTATAAAAATGAGTTACAGGGAATAAGCACAAATAATTTCGGAAAGCAATAAACTCATTAAATATTTATCCAAGCATTTCATGGGCAAAATTTATTAATGACTTTCTATCTGTTGTAATAATGTCGTATTTTCAGCGTAAATACACTCGTTACTTTATAATTACCTAACTACCTCTATTTCAGCATAAATACACTCGTTACTTTATAATTTACTTAATAACTACCTATATTTCAGCGTAAATATAACCTTGATACTTTATAATTAACCTTCTAACTAACCTTTATACTTCAATAAGAAGTCTAAAACATCCGTTTTAACCAGCATTTTAGAGGAGATGACAGGCATAAAATCAATAATTCTTGCAGGCGGCTCAGGAACGCGGCTCTGGCCTCTCAGTAGGGAGAAGTATCCTAAACAATTTTTGAAACTTGGCAATACATCCCTTTTCCAGGAGACTGTGCTTCGTTGCCTTGAAGTTTCTGATATTTCGGAAATATTCATTGTGACCAACGAAGACCAAAAATTTTTCGTGATCGGACAAATTGAAGAAATAGGGCATTCAATTCCTTCTGAAAATGTTTTAATTGAGCCTGAAGGCAAGAATACACTTCCTGCAATCTTTTTCGGAATGAGGCAGATTGAGAAAAAATTCGGGAATTCTATAGTAGGAGTATTTTCTTCAGATCATGTTCTTGATAGAGATTCAATGCAAATAATTTCTTCGGCTGAAAGTTTAGCTTCAAATTTCCTTGTCACATTCGGGATTAGTCCTGATTTTCCTCATACAGGATATGGTTATATTAAAGCCTCAGATGCTTGTGGGCAGGGTTATAAGGTTTCAGAGTTTAGAGAGAAGCCGGATTTCGAAACCGCAGAACAGTACATTAAAGAAGGCTGTCTCTGGAACAGCGGAATGTTCCTTTTCGAAACAGGGCTCTTTTTTGAAGAAGTCAAAAAGCATGCACCATCTGTTTTCGCTTGTTTTGAAAAAGGGAAAGATATTAACGAAATTTATACAAATGTGGAAAAAATTTCAATTGATTATGGAATAATGGAAAAATCTGATCGAGTAGCCGTCGTAAAGCTGGATGGAAAATGGAGCGATCTTGGAAATTTTGAGGCAATTTATGATGAGTCTGAAAAAGACTCCGCAGAAAATGTTATCTACGAATGTGATCCTTTGCTGCTCAACTCTGAGGGTAACTTTGTATATTCAAAATGTGGTAAAATTGTCTCACTTATCGATGTTAAGGATATGGTTATCGTCGATACTGGCGACGCTTTGTTAGTTTGCCCTAAATCCAGTAGCCAGAAAGTGAAGGAAATTGTCTCCGAACTTAAAGGCAGGAATGATGAAAGAGCATATATAGGGCAGACAGTGTATCGGCCCTGGGGTTCATATACATTATTGGAAGTCTCACCCGGACATAAGATTAAAAATATTACTGTGCTTCCTGATCATAAGTTAAGCCTCCAGCTGCACTATCACAGGAGTGAGCATTGGGTAGTTGTAAAAGGTATGGCCTGTGTAGAAGTCAGCGGCCAGAAGTTTTTCTTAAGGCCTGGAGAAAGTACTTTTATTATGGCCGGGGAAAAACACAGGCTATCTAATCTTGGAAAGATTCCGCTTGAGATCATTGAAGTGCAACTAGGAGAACTTGTTGACGAAGGGGATATTGTCAGGTTTGATGATATGTATGGAAGGAGCTAACCTGCAAGTCGTATTCTCGTGGCGGGAGCCGAAAAAATTTATTGCGGCAAGCTTATAGTAAGCTGAAGCTAATAATTTGATTGGTGGATCCCAATTATCCTTTATAAATGCCAAATCCAGGTCCAATAAGTAGAGGAGAATTTCTATGTATGGAGTTACCGTTGTGGAACTTGACCCTTAGCTTGTTCTTGGAATGCGCAGGAAAGGAGCCTGTCGGGAAATTGCAGTAATGCTTCCCAGAGTTTTTGAGTTTACTTTCAGGATAAATATTCGGATTGCTGGCTATCCTATCTTTCTCTGCCATGAGATCACACATGAAGAGGTTCAAAAGGCTGATAAAGAAGAAAATGCCGATATTGAAAAGTTGCAGTACCAATCTCGAGGATTGTCGAGCTTTTGGAGGAGAGTATATTCGGGTATATGTTCAGGGAGGAAAAATGGCAAAGATTGTTCACACGGGTCTTTATGAGGAATGATGTCCCACTTATGACCAGCTGTTCTCCTGGATTGCAGAAAAAGGAAAAAAATTGCTGGTCCCTTAGTGAGGTATACTTTAATGATCCTCGGGAAGTTCCGCCTGAAGAAATACTGACTGAAATTTATGCACCGTTAGACTAATTTGAGACTTTTAAAACATTTTTTATAAAAATAATTTTTCCCTTTCCATTATTTTTTATATCTGTTATTTTTTTCTCAGATCACATACAATATATTTTGGCTTTTATATCTAAAATCTCTATTCATTTTCTTTATCTGGACATAGATTTATATATATATTCCGTGTGTACTTTCTACAATATCTGTACTTCTAATTTCTTTCTCCTAATTATTTCAATTCGTCAACAATAATATGAAAAAGAAGGTCACCTTATAAATCTACAAATCTATACCTCTGCATTCCCTTATATGGGAGCATCAATTTTCTCGGGGCTTATATCCTTCTTGCTAGCGATTAAAGTATACAAAGCCTTCAATTATCCTAGGACTCCTTTTTCAAAATATTTCATACTCATTATGCTAAGTATTTCTTTATGGTCCGTGAGTTACGCTTTTGAGATCGGATTCGTTGATATCAAACTTAAGTACTTCTTTGTCTGTCTTCAGTATGTTGGGATTGCCTTTGTTCCAGTAACGTGGTTTATATTTGCGTCTGAATATTCAGGGATATGCAAGCAATTTGTAAGAAAGTATGAGAAATTATTTTTTCTGTTTCCTATCCTCACAATTTTGTTCATATTTACAAATAGCCTTCAAAAGCTGTATTTAGAGAGTTATTATCTGGATGTCTCAGGAATTTTGCCACTTTTCATATTTAAATATGGACCATTTTTCTGGATTTTTTATATTTATTCCTTTCTTTTGATTATTCTTGGAATCTTTTTCTTCTTCACCCAGTTTATTCTTCAAACTACTCTGTACAGAAATCAGACACTAATTGCTCTGGCGGCAGTTACTATTCCATTGGTGGGAAACATTCTCCATATAACACATATACATCCCTTTAAATTCTTTGATCCAACTCCCTTTTTATTTACAATTACTGGTTTGATCTTTTTCTGGGGAATCA
>CAVRNH010000002.1:0-9768 GCA_963722085.1 uncultured Methanosarcinaceae archaeon
TCGGAAGGCGGGACGACCCCCTCCTCAGGAGATCCGGCGATGGCGGATCGAACAGGTGGGGGATGGGAGCCGTCAACTTCCCGACATCCTACCGATAGTGATTCTGTAAATCTTAATTAGTTTCCAAGCGTATATAATACTAATGAAACGAGGAAACCGATATAGAATATACCCTAACAAAGAACAGAAGGTTCTTCTGGAGAAACACTTCGGTAGTACTCGATTTGTCTATAACAAACTTTTGAATATTAAATCTACATTATATAGAAAGTGTAGAATAAGTATTTCTGAATTTGACCTTAATAACCACTTGTTAGTGCTAAAAGAAATATACCCTTGGTTAAAAGAGATTAATGCAGGGGCACTTCAACAAGCAAGCCGAAATCTAAATAAAGCTTTCACAAACTTTTTTGAATACGGATTTGGATATCCTCAAAGAAAGAAGAAAAAGGATAATCATTTCTCTTTCCAGCTTCCACAACATTATGATCTTAATTTAGAAAAGTCAGAAATTAAGTTACCTAAACTTGGTTGGATAAAAGTCAAGATGCACAGAGCCATTTTTCAAGGAGAGATGAAAACATTAACAGTATCCAGAACTCCTACTGGAAAATACTATATAAGCATCTTAACAGATGACGGCGAAGAACTGCCCGAACCTGAACCGTTTTCTCATGCAACTATGATTGGAGTAGACGTTGGACTCAAAACCTTTGCAGCTCTTTCAACTGGAGAAAAAATAGATAATCCCAAATTCCTGAAGAATTCTCTTGATAGGCTGAAATGTTTGCAGAGAAGAGTCTCAAAAAAGGTAATCGGTTCAAAAAACAGAAGAAAGGCAGTATATAAGCTTGCTAAACTGCATGAACTAATCTCAACTCAAAGACACGATTTCCAGCACAATGTCTCAAAAAAGCTCATAAGCGACAACCAAGCAGTAGCGGTTGAGATACTGAATATCAAAGGCATGATGAAAAACCACAATCGCGCTCAATCAACTGGAGATGCAGGTTGGTATGGTTTTGTCCTGAAATTGCAGTATAAAGCTGAATGGCTAGGAAAAACTATACTTAAGATAGGTCAGTGGGAGCCTTCATCAAAAACCTGTAACGTCTGTGGGTATAAATATCAAGATCTAACCGAAGAAATAAGAGAGTGGCAATGTCCTGATTGTGGAACTAATCATGACAGGGACATAAATGCTGCTATAAACATCAAAAACTTTGCACTCTTGGGACAAGAGGTAGAGCCTGTGGACTCGCAGAGGTTGCTCTGGAGAATGAAGCAGGAAGCTCCTCCCTAAAAAGCTTGAGCCGTCAGGCGAAAGTTTTAGGGAGGGGTAGTTCACCGGTTTTACAGGCACACCTTTAATGGCGGGAGAAGAGAAGACAAGGGTCACATTCGGGGACTATGTGAGCATCTACAATTTCGTGCATTCCATAGAAGATGGGGCAACCGTTCCCTTATATTATGAAAATCGTGTACCTGAAGTCCAATTGCACAACGAGAGCCTCAATGATGATATTTACAGAGAAATCGAAAAAGCAGGTTTGAGTGATGAAGAAGAGTCCAAACTTGCTACCGAGTTTGCAAAGGAATACCATATCATCGTAAGGAATGATCGTCTGGAAACGATTGCGAAAGACATTGTAGAGCATTACACTACACGTGGTTACGCCGGAAAAGCCCTTGTTATATCCATCGATAAACTCACAACGGTAAAGATGTACGATAAAGTCCAGAAGTACTGGGATATGAATATTAACGAACTCAAGGAAAAGAAAAAAGCTTCTACAGGTGGATATGCTAAAATTCTTGAAAATCAGATTTCCGAACTTGAAAACGTAGATATGGCAGTTGTTATCAGCGAAGGGCAGGATGAGGTAAAGAAGTTTGAGGAAAACAAGTTGGATATAAGGCCTCACAGAAAAAGAATGATAAATGAAAAACTTGACGAAATTTTCAAGGACTCAAAGAGTAAGCTCAAAATTGTTTTCGTATGCAGCAAATGGAGAGAAGGCTTTGATGTTCCCTCGCTTTCAACGATTTACCTTGACAGGCCCATGAGAGACCACAGCCTCATGCAAACGATTGCCAGAGCCAACAGGGTCTATGGAGATAAAACCGGAGGTTTCATTGTTGATTATGTCGGCATCTTTCGAAACCTTGAACAAGCCCTGAAGATTTATGCCACTCCCAAATCCGGCGGAATTGAAATCCCGATCAAACCGAAAGAAAAATTACTGGAAGCCCTTGAACAGAAGATCAAAGAGATAAATATATTCCTGTCCGAACTTTCGGTAGATCCTAAAATAATCATTAAGAAAAAATCGGGTTTTGAGAAAATAAGGCTCTTAAAAAATGCCACGGATGCTATTCTCAAAAACGAATCAACAAAAAAGAAGTTTTTGACAGAAGCCGGTACTGCCCTAAAAATATATAAGTCCATACTTCCTCACAAGAGAGCCTCAGAGTTTCTTTCACAAATATCTCTTTACGAAGAGCTGATAAATGAGATCCGTTCTCTTGAGCCAGAAGTTGATATCTCAAGAGTAATGGATAAGATTCAGAGAGTTCTCGATAAATCGATCACATCCAAAGAATACATTATCAAAGAGTCAAAGAAAGGCAAGACAATTGCTCTTAAAGATATCAACTTTGATGCTCTGGCAGACATATTTGACAACGAGCATAAGAACACCGAGTTCGAATGGTTAAAGAATCTTCTCTCTTACAAACTAAGAGAAATGATAAAATTAAATAGCATCCGCCTTGATTACCATAAGAAATTCGAAACACTGATTGAGGTGTATAATTCAGGTTCCGCTAACGTAGATTATTCTTACAAAGAATTGATCGAATTTGCAAAAGAGTTGAAAAAGGAAGACGAAAGAGCAATAATAGAAAATTTAACAGAAGAGGAACTCTCCCTTTTCGACAAACTAAAGAAACCTGATCTAACCAAAAAAGAGAAAATCCAGGTAAAAAATGTTGCAAAAGAACTGCTTGCTACATTAAAAACTGAAAAACTCGTTTTGGATTGGAGAAAAAAACAGCAGGCAGTAGCTGCAGTTAAAAAAGAGATAGAGGACGAACTGGATAAAGGGCTGCCTGATTCATACGGTACCGAAATTTATGAAGAAAAATGTAATGTAGTCTTCCAGCACATTTACGATTCTTATACGGGTGATAGCCACAGCATTTATGAAGCAGTAGCCTGAAAAGATTATAGTCGAGCTAGTTTCAAATGTCAGAAAAGATACTTTAAAACCGACACTTGCGTCTTTAACTTTTAGATTCTTTAAAGGGATTCTGTAGTCAGTCTTTCTTAGCTTTATAGTGTCTCACACCCGCTTCTTTTCTAAAACAGCAATGAATCTTTAGAATTTTCTGACACTAATGAATTCTAAGCTATTGAAGCCTTTATTCTGGTAAACTCGCCCCAGAAACTCCAGGTTCTACCTTATAACGACTCTCTAAGAGAGGAATCTTTTAGGCAAAGTAGGAAAGTTTTTCTATTCTAAATTCCATAATCTTAGTCGAAAATTCAAAAAAAACAGAGATATAAAGGCATAATATAAAATAAAGGAGGAATAATAAATGCCACTTGTTGAGATTAAACTTATTGAAGGAGAACTTTCCAAAGAAGAGACAACGAAGCTTATTGAGGGTGTAACTGATGTTCTTGTCTCGCTGCTGGGAGAGAATATGCGTAACTATATATGGGTCATCGTTCAGGAAATAAAGGGCGGATGCTTCGGAGCAGGCGGACAGGTTTGTGAATTAGAGGACATAAGAGCTATTCAAGCGGGTTCTACTGAGAAAGCAGAGGAGTATTAAAAGAAACTTTTTGAGAGGAACCTTAAACCAGGCCTCTCCTTCTTTCACTTCTATATTCTTCAAAGAGACTCTGCAGTTCGTCTTCTTTGGCTTTGCGATGTTTTTTCTCGGCTTCTGTTTCCCAGGCAGCAATTGCAGCTTTAAGGCCTTCGGGCTCTGCCATTGCAAAATCGTCAGCTCTTTCAAGCGGGATATCTCTTAAGACGGGTACATCTCCTTTAAAGAAGGTCTCTGCTGCTGCGTGCGAAATGTCTTCCGGGATGAGTACTGCCCGAACTCTGGCTTCTACGAGGATCTGGGCTGTTGCAGCTCCGCCTCCGCTTGGGTTTTCCAGGAAAACTACGTCTCCTTCTTTGAGCCCGTATTTTTCTTTTGTTTCGGCAATGGATTCTTTAGTAAAGGCGGCAATCACTTTTACAGGAGTACCTTCGCCTCGGATTTCCATTTTCTGGATTTTACGCAGCTTGTTGCTTCTACGCCTGAGATCCTTTACGGTTTTGTTTTTATGGCTGAGCTCTTTTTTCAGGCTTTCAATGGTTTCTTCCCTTATCTGGATCTCTTTTGATTTCCGGACTTCAGTGTAAGCCTCTTTTTTAAAGCTATTCAACCTTGACTCAAGCTTTGAGATTTTCCTGTCTTTTGCATGCAGTTCTTCCTTTAAATCCTCAAGGTATTCCTGCAGGTTCTGGATCTGTTCACCCTGCCTCTGGATAATCTCCCTCATTTTCAGAAGGGTTTCATCAACTGCCCTTTCTTCTGGCTTTTCCGGAGTCTCCTTACCCTTTGGCTTTTCCGGAGCGGCTGATGCCCGAACTTTTTCAATTGCAGTTTCTATTGAATCCCCCCGGATTACATAGGATTTTAACAGCTCAAGGTCTGCATCGATAGGGGCTTTCTTTTCAATTCGGGTAAAGACATTCTTGTAATTTCTATAAGTGAGAAGAGCAGCAGTCAATGCATCTCTTTCATGGTCATTGGAATAACCAAAAGTCTTTCCAAGTGCAATTTTTTCCTCGGCAGAAACCTCAATTCCCGGGCTTGCAGGAACTGCGTTAAAACTTCGCCTTATTTTTTCAACCGAGCCTGGCATTGGACTTACGTCACTGGCAATAACTGCAGGTTTTCCATATTCGGCAATAAGTTTGACCACTTCATCAGGAGTGATTCCTCTGAAGCTTTTCAAGTAGAGAAGGTCTCCATCTAGAGAAAGAATGGCTATCCCCACAGTTGTTCCTGGATCTATCCCTACAATTGTAAATTTACGCCTCTGCTGCTTCTGTTTGAGAGGAGTGTAACGGATTTTGTCTCTTTCAACGCTTCTTACAATTACCTGAGCATCATTGCTGGCCATAGGACGTATTGGTACCTCTCCACGCTTTGCATAAACTGTAAATTCAGACCTGACATAACCTCCGAACCCTTTTACATTTAAGGCTTCGAACCTGATACCTTTTTCCCGCGAGAGGTCTTTCAGGACATCTTCAATCTCTCTACTCCTTTGCAACACAGCTCCATGTACCTTCCTGCAGTACCGGTTCTGACTCCATCCCCCCCTCCCGAGGGAGCGTGCTCTACTGACTTTGATTTTTATGATATCTTCAAAGAGAGAAACCTCATGCCCAACCCCAAGGTCTGCAAGGCGGGCACATGCTTCTGCTTCATCATTGGGATTTTCAGGGTTAAAAGAAAGCCCGTGTTTCCGCGCAATCCGAACAAGCGGTTCCGGACGGAGCCCACCTGTTACCTGAACAAGTTTAACGCCATCAGGCAGGCGTTCCATGAGGGAAAGAAGCTCGCTTCTGTCAGCAGCAAGCTCGAAAATGTTGTCAACAGCTATTATCTCCGGCCTGTCCTTCTGGATCATATTAAAGATCTTCTGACGGCGGAGCATACTTTGATGGGAAACCTCCCCGTCCTTAAGAATAGCAAGGGCGTACCTGGGAAGTTCCTTTGCCCGAGGTGACCCTCGAGCGATATCTATTCCATAGATAATCCTGTTTTGCATGAGCTTCTATATTTTATTTTTTATTGAATATATAATTAACTGAAGGCAAATTTTACTATTAGATCTATTTATTAGTAGTTTTTTAGCTTTATACCTTCAGTTTGGCAGCGCCAACTAACAGGTACTGGATATTTTATTGTTATTTAGCTTGAAAATTCTGTTAACCTGCAGATGCCTTCGTTTGTTTGTGCCGATTATTTCAAGAATTTAAAACTCCTTCAGTCAGCCTGTCCTGGCAGACCCTCCAAATTAATAGGAATGATTTCATCTTAATTAGGACTTACGTGGTTGAACTGAAAAACAGAAACAGCAAATACTCAACTGTCTAAATCTCAACAATCCCGATGCGGTTGCTTGTACTTGATTTAATTTCTCAACTGCGTAAGTCCTATTAATAAACAGGAATCATTATATCTCTAGAAAGTATCGGAAAATCAATAGTGCCAAAATTTTGATGAATTTTATTATCGACAATAAGTGTCGAATGACGTAAAATTCATAGATTATAATCGGATTTCCTTAACGGGATTTTCCAAAGCCGTGTGAGATTAGCTGAAGAAATATAAGTACAGGGGTACTATTGGCTTTCATTTATCAGGATATTGCGAACCAATCCCGTTAAGGGTTTAAATTCAGGTGTAAGAAATACAAGGTTAATATTGGCTTTCCTTTGATTAGAATATCCTGAACCAATCCGGTTAAGGGTGAGAATTCAGGTGTAAGATAGTACTGATTATGATCGTAGGTACGGGATTTTCTGGTTGTCAGGTATGATAATAAGCTAAGCAGTAACTCAGCAGGGGCAGGCAAAATACTGAGGTCTGTATGGAAAAAATATCATTAAGCAAAGAGATGGAAACCTTATTTATCCCATTATTCGGGAAGGCCAGAGAAAGTATGAAGAAATCGCCTATATTAATTGACAATAAGGCAACTGAAATCATTGATCAAATTGATTACGATTTCACATCACTGAAAATTCCTGAAAAGACTAACATTATGATGTGTTTAAGAGCGAAGCTCATTGATGATTTCGTAAAAAATTATCTTGAAAGAAGTAACGGGAGTGTTGCTCTGCATCTGGGCTGCGGACTTGATAGCAGGTATGACAGAATCGGAAACAGCCGTGTGGACTGGTACGACGTGGATTTTCCGAAAGTTATTACTATTCGCAGACGTTTTTATGAGGAAACAAACCATTATCATTTGATTGGGTCTTCGGTTACTGACCATGCCTGGATGGAGAAAGTACCATCGGGAAAAGGGAAGTATATAGTTATAGCCGAGGGGTTGTTTATGTACCTTACAGAAAGTGAAATCAAACTGCTAGTAAAAAAGCTTACAGAAAGGTTGGGAAATTTCACACTGGTCTTTGATGCTTTTAGCGTTTTTGCAGCCAAAAAAGTAAAAGACCATCCTTCAATAAGGAAAACAGGCGCTGTCGTTCACTGGGGAATTGACAACCCGAAGGAATTGGAAAATTGGGGGCCGAGAATTCGGTTGGTTGATGAAAAATATTTTACTGCTAATAAGGAAATTGAAAAACTTGATTTCGGCACTAGGGCTGCATTTAAGATAGCAAATGTTTTTCACATTGCCAGAAACGCCCATAGAGTATTAATATATCAAGTTGGCTAGAATGCCTGGGACATATAATGGGTGACAATTCTTTTTACTGAAAAAAGGGCATCTATAGTACCTAAACCAACTCTGTCCTTTGTTTTCGTATAAGATCTATTATTTTTCAGCATGAAAAGTTGTATTTTTTGTGAAATCAAACGTTGTTCTTTGCCGCTTATCATAAACATCTATGAAAGCTCCTTTACTTCAACATTTCGTGTAAGTTCAGGAGAATCATAGCTGGCCTATTAATGATTACTGTCTCGTTGTTACTGCATGAGTTACTTTTGTGAGTAAGTTGGTTGCATCAGGTTTTAAGGCAATGCGCTGTTAACATTGCTACTGAAGTTTGAATGCTAAATTACTTCGTGTTATGGATTCGATACAGGTACAAGAGGCAGATAATCGATAATATTAGATTCATAGTACCTCATGTCTGAAATACCGTCTCTATCCTTATCTAGCGCTACTTCTGAAAAACCTGTCCCTTCCGAATTCGCCCAAAAATTCCCACCTACGTAGGGTCCACCTACAATATTCACATGCTCGGTTCTTTTTATATTCAAGGTGTTCTTCTTATTTTTAATATCTGTATTAATGGTATTTTTAAGGTAGTTATTAAAGACAGTATTATTATCTGAGGCTGGACACATGGAAATGCCTGAAAGATAGTTATCGGCAATAACATTCTCAGAAAGTATATTATTATCAGAAGCGTCCAGATGAATACCATAGGTGGATTCGTTAACATCATTTCCAGAGATTATGCTATAATACGAACGTGATATCCATATCCCATATCTAATATTCTCAGGGATATTATTACCTGAAATAATGCTCATGTTTGAGTTTTTCACGTAAATACCTATGTTATTGTCTATTATTGTATTATTTGTGAAATTATTGCTGCTTGAATATATCACATAGAACCCATTGTCTACATTTGAACTTACCATATTCGTTTTCAGGTTGTTGTCGTTGCAATTATTCTCAAAAACAATTCCATGATAGTTTGAATTTACAGTGTTATTTGATAAAGTATTCTCTTCAGAATGTACAAGATGGATCCCATACTGCTCGTTTGAGTTTGCCCTGTTGCCTGAAACGGTGTTGTTTTTCGAGTTACTCAAATATATTCCAAGATAATTGTCCGAAACATTATTATTTTCAATAGTGCAGTAGCTACAATCATCTAGATAGATTCCTGTTACCTCGGAGTACCCTGCTGCTTTAATCTTAAATCCGCTAATTGTTATATTATCTGCTAGGGTGTGAAACACACTTGTGCCTGAGCTTTTCGCCATAACTACTGTGTCTTCAGGATTCCCGGAATCTGATCTGATTGTCAAATTTTGTGTACTAATTATAACGTCTCCGGTATAGTCCCCAGGTTTTACAGTTATTACGTCTCCTGAGCTTGCATTATTTACTACGGCCTGTATTGATTCCCCTGGCTGAACGAAAATCTCGACTGCAATCGCGGTACTCGCACCTAATGAAAAAATAATTAAAGCAGCAACTAAAGCAATAAACATGTTTATTTATGATCCCCCACATTCGTTGTGAATTGTTATTTTAGCTTTTATTAATAAGCTAAAATTTAAACTTTAAATGATATGAATATACTGAATAAGATTAATATCAAAATAAAGACATAAAAATATAAAGTGAAGAGAATAGTAGACAATATGCTGAGATAATTATTATTTTTAGTTACTGTTTTCGATTTTTATTTTGGCCTGGATAGTCATCTTTCTTCTATTGTTGTGATATTTTCATTATTAAGTATATCGTGTGCAAATTGTATAGTTCTCACAGTAAAAAATAACGTTTAGTAAATTAGGAAGACGTAATAGGAAGACGTAATTATAGTCCCTTAAGTAATACCTTCACAGGTCTTAAAAGAGAAGGTTAAACACGGAAAACACGGAAAACGCGGAAAACACTGAATAAGGAAGCACGATCACAGAGATTCTGTGCTTTTCCATGCTTTTCGCAAATATATAGAAAATATGGAGTCTTGATTAAGTATTTCCTGCTCGTCTGTGTTTCCGTGAAAATAAAAAGTCTAGTACCATGAAAACTTAATTGTGGATCATCAATTTCAGTACTTCACTAACTGGATCAGAATATCATCTATCCCCATTACGATTTCAAACATCTTTTCTGAAATGTATTTCGAAATCGGAATGGGGCTAGATGATTTTCCGATCCAGTTAGTGAAGTACTGAATTTGATCAAAACGATATCAGCTGATGGAAGTCACCAGAATAATATGTTCTATATTTGGGTTTTCATGGTAC
>CAVRNH010000003.1:0-47999 GCA_963722085.1 uncultured Methanosarcinaceae archaeon
GTATTAGGATTATATATTATTATTGTGAAATCTTTTTTGCAATGTTTTAATTTTTCAGTAAAAATTATAAATTGAGAAAATACACAGGTTTTACCACAAAACCTGTGCATTGAATAAACTGCAAAAATACACAAATTCTACCCTAAAACCTGTGTGTTTTTACTTCAGTTATGATATGCACATTATTGAATGCGAAATAATTTCAGGATAGAACACTTACTAACTTTTAAAAGCAGTTAGTAACATGGTTTGAATGTAGCCATCACTTACTAAAACAAAAAGGAGTGAAATAATATGATAGATATTAAACAAGTAACAGCAGCTACAAGCAATGACAAAAAAGCCGCGATCATAATCGCCGCAGTCAAAGAAGCTCAGACAATCTCAACATCACAAATTGATAGGAAGTCACTTACAAAAGAGCAGTTTTCTGAAAAAATATTACCTGGAATAAGTACGGATGAAAGCGCCCCACAATGGGCCCACGATCTTTTAGATTACCTTTGGGATGTTTTCTTTTAAAAATAAAAAGCTCGAATTCACCGAGCTTATTTCCTTTTTTTTGTTTAAATATCACTTTTTTATGGCAGTGTTGCAGATTTGCTGCAGCAATTCCCGTTTTGAACAAAAACACATGCTATAGAGGGATAGAGCTACGTAAGCTGTCACCAACCGCAAAGTAGCGGGCATTGAGAGGATAATTAATTATCAGGCGGTCATACAGGTTTCATAATACATTTGCCAAAGTTTTTCGAAAAACGTGGATACTGCATACATGTAATATAAAAAGCCCATTAGCATCAAATGAAGTTACTGTGAGAGTGCTTGGCGGAAAAGTTAGAAATAACTCCATGGTGGCAGATAATGAACCGAGCTTTGAAACTGGTGAAAAAATATTGTTATATTTAAACAAAGATAATTACAAAGCCACCAAGAATTTCAGTCATGAACATTTCGTAGTTACAGGTCATATGCAAGGTAAGTTCAAATTAACTGATAATGGAAAAGCTATAGGATGGTAGCCAGGATGAGTTAATGAGTACAATAAAAAGGTAGTGTGCTAATTTAGCATGAAGATGCTGCCATCTGCAAGCACTTTCATGTAGTTGTGCATGTTATTCAAGGAATATCATGTCGTTTTCTGTAAATTTGCTTCGTAGTTTTCCTATAGGTTTCATGGGAAAACCTATGGATATTCAAAAAGTTTCAGATTACTGAAAAATTGCAAAATACCTCTAGTATGCAGAACTAACATAATTTCGCTAAAATCAGTAATACAAAAAATGTTATTTCTATTTTATTGCTTAATTATTATAAAGAAAATTGTCATTTTCAGGCAAAATTTCCCACAATTGCCTATGTGTTTGTTTTCTCGATCGTTCTATAGTTTATAGGAATATGCTTGTTTCCTTCGATAAACCCCCCATCAAATGCAAAAAAGCTATAAGAAAAATATAGGCACTTTTTTCGGTGTCTACAGATATCGATTTAAATAAGTGTTACTAAATGGAAATTACACTTGGTTGGCTGTAATTATATCCTTAAAGTCCCTGTCTTCCCACAGCTTTTCAAAATCTTTATCACTTCTTGCCATTTCTTTATACTTAGGATTAAGTTTAACTGCTCGTTTTAAATCTATAAGAGCCTCATTTTTTTTGTTCATCAAAGAATAAGCACATGCGTAAAAACATAGCAAAAATAGTTAAGGCAGAAAAAGCCAAAGGTATAATTAGAAGATAAGGAGTATGACAATGGAAGAAATAACAATCCACGAATTTGATTTTGCCCTCATCAATGAATTTTTCACAGAGCTTGAACGGCAGGGACCCGGCAGCCCCGAAGAAACCATCAGGGCATTAGGTTTTATCGGAAATCTTTCAAACAAAACAAAAATTGCCGATTTAGGCTGCGGCACAGGCTTTCAAACAATGGTTCTGGCACAAAATACAGAAGCAACCATCACCGCCCTCGACCTTTACGCAGGCTCGATTGATAAACTTAACGCAACAGCCGGAAAACTTGGTTTGCAGAACAGGGTAAAAGGTATTGTCGGTTCAATGGATAATTTGCCGTTTCAGAATGACGAATTTGATCTTATATGGTCTGAGGGGGCTATTGCCAATATAGGTTTTGAAAAAGGCTTGAATCACTGGAAAGGCTTCCTCAAAAAAGATGGTTATATTGCCGTAACATATGAGTCATGGTTTACCGATGAACGCCCCGCTGAAATTGAGAAGTGGTGGTTGGACGCAGTTCCTGAAATTGGCACAATAGGGTATAATATTTCCATCATGCAAAAAACAGGTTATATTCCTGTTGCCGCATTTACGCTGCCTGAAAATTGTTGGATAGACAATTATTTTATTCCGCAAAAAGCAAGGCAAGAGGAATTCTTGAAAAAACATGCGGGAAATAAAACCGTTGAGGATATGATTGCATTTATGAGGCGTGAGGCAGACTTGTATTCAAAATACAAACAGTATTATGGATACGTATTTTATATTGGGAAAAAGATTTAAAACGTTTTATCTCAAAATAATTTCGCTTTGTAAATTTTTAAATCTGTGACAAAAAAGCAAGTGTTTGGGAAATTAAGAGCCTTCATTAACTGTTAAACTCCTTTTCTAAGAATTCCCCACTCAGTAAGCCTCTTTTCTATGTCCCTCATTTCGTAATCTGTAAAAGAAAGGCTCTGGTAATGCCTAAGACTGGTGATAGGGTCGTGTCCTTGTCTACTGTATATTTCAATCTCTGGTATGCCTGTTTTCAGCATCCAGCTTTCAATGGTCTTCCTGGGAGTCTTTGGATTAACCTTTGGAGCAATACCGGCTTTGTGACTCCACCTTTCAAGGTTCTCAAACCAAGTATTAGGCCCAATGGGAGCATCACTGTCATCAAGTGCAAAGTAACTTCTAATTAACTAGTAATAAGCTCAATCGAATCCGCTTTTCCGTATTAAAACTTAATGTCCATATGGATTAATGCGGTTATAAATCAACGATGTAAAGGCCTGAAGTCATCTAGTGTCAGTAGTGTATCTGCATAAAATAAAATTTTTGTAAATAATATGAAATTGACACTACTATCTTCTGATCCTTATTTTTGAGTACGTCTATTATGTGTAAACTACTTTGCACTTGGTAGCAACTATGCTCCCATTAGGCCAAATTGCAGAAAAATTATTTTTGCAACAGAACCAGTATTTTTACATGAAATTTTGAGAGAATTACAAACCAAAAAATAGCTACGTTTTCTCATAAAAGGTAGCTGTTTCTTTAATTTTTAGCTAATTTTTAGTGCAAAAAACTAACATTTGAGCTGAAAACAGCTACCTTTTATTATTTTGTGGCTATAGTATCTTTCCCATCTTAAGCACTATCAAGGTTTTCATTTACATAATACGAAATAAGGGACATAGAACAGAGGCTTATTGAGTGGGGAATCCTTAAAAGAATATTTCAATAAATAAAGTAGAAATGTTTTTCAACTGTTGTAGACGTTTAAACAATATGCAGGAAGAAAAAAATTCAAGTAAAGACTTACAGAATTGGTATATTGAATTAAGAAAGAAAGAACCTGCTTTCAGAACTGTTAAATCATGTCCGAACTGTCATAGTATAGCAGTGACATACCGGAAGTGGAAAGGAGATTACTGTTGCAGGAACTGCCTAGAAATCTTCAAAGATCCTGTGTTCAAGCAGATTAAAGATAGGAGAAATGAATTGCCTGTACCTCCAACACTTAGGAAGACAGCATATCACAGATCAAACGGATAAATCTAAGCTTTTTCAATAACTTTGATTAAAAGAAGGAAGTTATATCAGTTCAAAATTTAGGATCTTATTATCAGCCATAACTTCTTCAAAAATATTCTTTTTGTTTTCTAGCATTCTAAGAATATTTTCATCTAACGTACGTTCAGCAAGCAGGTAGTAGCAATTAACTGCTGTTTTTTGTCCTATACGGTTACATCTATCCTCTGCTTGATCATGAAGAGCAGGAGTCCAGTCTAGTTCCATAAATGCAACGTTTGAGGCGGCTGTTAAAGTAATACCCACACCTGCAGCTTTTATATTGCCTACGAAGAGCTTTATTTTCTCGTCGTTCTGGAACCTATAGACAGCCCGTTCTCTTTCTTTTTGAGACGTTGAACCATCAATTTTTACAGCACATTCCTTAAACTCATTCATGAAGAAATCAATAGTCATCTGGTGAGTTCCAAAAAGTACAAGCTTATTTCCAGTTTCCAGAAAATCTTTGACCCATTCTTTTGCTGCTGTCAGTTTTCCTGTTGTGCAGTGTTTTTTGAGAGTTTCTAACCATTCAAGAACATCTCTCTCATACGGTTTTTCCTCAGCTGCTCTCCACGCTTTGAACTCAGCAAACGCGAGGTCATATCCCTTTCTATTTGACATAGGGAGTAAAACCCTAGTTCTCCGTTTGGATGGAAGTTCAGAAAGCACCTGTTCTTTTGTCCGTCTAATCATAAATCCTTTGAGTTCTTCGGACAATTCCTCTAAGTTACTAGACCCATTAAAGTCCCATCCAAAATTATTTTGATGTCCATTACAGTACTTTATTGCAAACGAAAAAAACTTGCTGGCTGGGTAGGCCTTTGGATTCACAATGTTTAACTGTGAAAAAAGCTCAATGGGTTTGTTCAATATAGGAGTGCCTGTTAATGCAATAACATGATCAATTTCTAAAGATAGTTTTTTTGCTGCCTTTGTCCTGGCTGCTTTTGAATTCTTCAGCATATGAGATTCATCAAATATTATAACTTCAGGATTTATTGCTTTAAGGTCAGGCAGCCATTTACCAAGGATATCATAATTGATTATTACTATACTGGCTTTCGATACGTCAGGCTTACCTTTATTAATCACTTCAATATTTTCTGTAGTTGTCAACCACTGGTTAATCTCATTTCGCCAATTAAACTTCACAGATGCAGGACACACGATTATTGCTGGCCGGATATCAGGGTAGGTTTGCAAGTATGCAAGTGCTTGAATCGTTTTACCTAATCCCATATCATCTGCTATTATTGCTCTTCCATATGTCAAATCAATAAATTCTAACCCTGCTTTCTGGAAAGGAAGTAATTCTTTACCTTTTCCGAAATCTCCAAGTTCGACCTTTCCAGAGCTAAATATGGCTCGAGACTGTTCAGTTGTCTTTTTTCTATGATTTATAAACTCTACAAGACCGTCACTTAATCTTGCTTCTGGAAACTTCTCAAGGACTTCATTTAAATTATTAACTGTTGTTTTCCAGGCTTTCAGGTTTGGATCCCATTTACGGTAAGATAGCTCCCTAATTCTATCCTTGTAATCATAAGATGAAGAGATCAAAATCTCTCCATTATAAAAGTTGAGGGAGATCATCTGCACCCCTTCTGAGCATATTTTGATAAATTTTCACTTCGAAAGAGAAACATTTAATATTACTTTTGTTATTCCTTAGTTTGGTTACTCAAAGTATTAATTACATGAGTCGCAGAGTCAATCAAATCTTTTCCTTCTGTTGGCGAAAGTTTTCCGCCATCAATGTATACTTCGATTTTGTTAATCAGCGCATTTAGCTCATCAGTTGCTGACATCGTTTTTTCCGGATTCAGTTTTTCCATTACGACGTTATCATTAGAATTCAAGACGTCTCGAACTCTAACAGGTTTACCATTTACGTTTCTACCAACATATTTGGATCGATGGCGAATCTGTTTCTTTTCTTTATCGTAATAAGGAATATCTTCATACCAATACTCGATTCCATTTATTTTCTTGATACGGAGTGTAGATTTCATATGCGCCTGTGATATAGTACATATTATATTTTAAATTTTCGAATTGGGGGTCTGTGAAGTCTTCATCATCTAGCCCTTTTTGTAGTTTCACTTGATGGTGGCCCAAAACCTAAAGATAACGAAGACTTCACAAAATCAGAAAAGACATAGGTTTTATTGTAAAACTTATGCATTTCCTCAGCTTAGCTCTAATACCATTTAACTTTGTACAAACAACATAAAAAGGTCAATATTCGATATTTTTTTCCTTGAGCCATTTTGATGCTCCTTTATTACCCTCCCTAGCCACCTGCTTTATAACTTCTAATAGATTGTTTTTGTACTCCTCGTCGGTCATCTTTACCCTTTTGTAGAATTCTATGTATTTGGGGCTATCTCCGGCTTCGCCAGCTGCCATCCACTCTTTAAACAGTTTATATGGAACACCTACGCTTTCTGCGGCAGATTCTTGTGGCAAACCTATCAATATTTTTTCAATAATTTTTTGTGTTAGTTCGTCAGTAAGTTCTATCCGTCTTGTCATTCTACCCCTCTAATCAAAATTCGATTGTTCAAGTTGATACGAGTTTCATTAATACTAGATTTTACTGTAAAACCTCTGTACTTCTCCATTTTAGCCGAAATTATGGAGCATTTTTACATGAATTTTTGAGAGAAATACAAACAAAAGAATAGCTTTTGCATTTTAACTTCCTCCTATAGCAGACAGAATAATTGTAATTGGATTCTAGTCACAACCATAATTACTTATGTTTCCAATGATAATATTCTGAATGGCCAAGAATGTATAACATCTATCAGTTCACATGCCTGACTATAGCGGATTCAGGTAATTCCGACATCGATCTCCGAACACACGTTTTAGGATAGAATGTTGGTATCCGCTGTATGTGTTGCAGTAAGAGCATACTTTTTTGGATTATATCCAGTAAAGTTGCAGGCTCAAGCTCAGGATCTAATACTCAGATACAAAGAGATAGGACATTTGATTATGTTCCTTTTTTAAGAATAAAACATCGAACTAAATGACGATAAATTCGGCAATCTTTGTACACTTCAACACCTCTTTTGCAACAACGTTCAGCATAAGCCGGATCCAAGTCTAAACCTGAAATTTTTGGAACACACATCGACTGTAAAGCTTCTTTTCCATTAACCCTCTCTTTTACAGTAAGCAGTCTCCACGATAAATACTCACATGGCATCCAACAAACCTCCATAAATCTATCATATCATATAACGCAGGATCCTATCTCACTCTATAGGAGGAGTTCCATCCAAAAATCCTTCATACTCTTTTTACTCCTCTCCATAAATAGATATTTGGTTCTTTGCATGGCTTAACTAGACACCGAAAAGAAGTAAAAAATACCAACGTTTTGCTATAAAAGGTAGCTATTTCTTTGACTTTTGGCTAATTTTTAGGGCAAATTACTGACATTTTCTTCATAAATAGCTGCGTTTTAGTACTTTGTAGCCGCGATCTTTTTCATGGAAAACGGTTAGTTACAGCAGATGGAACCAAGATCCTAACTGTAGAGGATTATGATAGGTTTATAAATTTTATTCCTGAATCATTGAAAGCTATTTTTGACATTAACGTAGTTACAGGCCTTCGATACATCGAGCTTCAAAAGGCTCAATGAAAATCCTCAATGGTACTACAAAGAAAGAAATCAGATCATATTGCCTAAAGAAGCACAGAAAAAGGAAAAGCAAAAACTTCCTAAAAGGACTATTGATAAATTGCCTTCTACTTTCTCATATGTTTTCTCTCATTTCACCGACAGTAAGAAACCACCTTATAGGTCTTCATGGAACAAGGATTTAGCTAGGTGGTCACAGAAAGCAGGTATAAATCCGAAAGTAGGACCAAAAACTCCAAGAAAGACCATAGAGAGCTGGATGCTAAAGACTGGAATCCCAGAGATTGAAATATACTCTAGACAAGGTCATGACCCTATAACATCTCTAAAGCATTACCAGAGCCTTTCTTTTACAGACTATGAGCTACGGGACATTAAGAAGAGACTTACAGAATGGGGAATTTTAAAATGAGAAGTCTTCTTCTTGCATACCAGGAAGTGTTGAACGGTGCTGAGCTCGAAAACTTGCCTTTGAGTGAATCCGCAAAAGATAAAATCAGGAAGTTTCGACCATTCGAAACGCTGACAGGTGCGTTGTATTCAGATGTCGCTCAAAACGCTGGCTTAAAAAAGACAACAGTTAGAGGATTGTCAAAAGTGTACATGGCTCACAAAAACAATAAACGATGGTTAGAAAGAATGGGGTATATATAATTGTGAGCAATGTGGAGGTACAGAATGATTGAAAAGGTTTCAAAAATCCGGTCTTAAAGCAGATAAATCAAATAAATAGCTACATTTTATCTTAAAACGTTGCTATTCTAGCAGGGTTCTACAAAAGCCAAAAAATTTAATTTTAGATATATCTCTAAATCTTCTTATTATTCCATGAACATTTTATCCGGGATAATTAAAACTTCCTTCCTGCTTTTGTTTTCATAGCTTTTTTATCATTAGAATTTGTTTTGTCCGAATCTTTTTATTAGCCAATATGAGGTCAAAACAACTATTACCCCTATCCCCAAAATTTCAGGAATGGAAGATAACGAGAACTTTAATGTAAAAGAATTTACTAACATTCGTTTTAAATATTCCATCCCAGTAAGATCCATATGATCTTTGGGAACACTCAGATCCAAGAAGAGGCCAAAATAAAGTTTTAGGGTTTGTCCACATATTATCTTCTATAAGATGAAAAAAAGAGCCTATGCTAAGAGAAATAATCCTAATATCTCCTCTTTTTTTGTAAAAATATAAGCCTATTAAAAAGAGGACAAGAAAGAACAATAATGTATGACCTACAATGCGTCCATTTTCTAGAGTAGAAGCAAAGATAACTCTTCCTAGCGGTTTATCTACTAAATCAGGAAGAAGAGCTCCAATTATCAGATAAGTTGGATTTATAATTGTCCTTAATTGTGGTATGAAAAATGCAACCCCAAAAAATATTCCCAGAGTGACGCCGATATGTCCAAAAAGAAGCATCAAAAATAAAAGATACTTCTGTGATATATAAATACTGTTTGTTTTTTTAAGAATCTTGCCAAAATGGCATATTTATTCATAAAATATTGCGGATTAGTTTTACTCCTTTCAAGCTACATTTTAGGCTAAAAATATTGCTATAATATGAATATGGAGCTTATAGGTTCCGTTGCAAAAATAATTTTTCTGTACTTTGGGGCTATTATTATTTCTTTTAAATGTTATTTTAACCTCAATTTGATCACTCAAATTACCTTATTGTGAAGGTTTCAACGATTTTGTAAAATGTTCTGATTTTTTGCAACGGAACCATAATTATAGCATCTCTAAATTTGAGACATGCAAGCGCTTGTACACATTTTGAAGAAGGCTCTAACACTCGATTTTCGTAAATATCTTTTCATTGGATGAATGGAAATACTCTTAATGCATATTTTGGATGGGTTGGGCAAAAATACCCTATTAGATTCAGAGTCCGCATGACACTGGTTTTCAATTGAATCTACAAAACGCAACAATCAAAAACTTTTACATATGATTATGTGCTTGCTGGAATGTAGGTTTGATAGAATTGAGTTATTATTTTACGATTTCATAAGATATCACAAGTGAAATAAATCCTGTCACTGCTAAAGTGAAGAAGATGCATTTTAGTGTTGATACTAAGTGTGGGAAACAACTAGCGATAAAAGCATACATTAACGTGAATATTATCATTGTTACAATCAGCCACTCCAAAAGGCTCGGAACATCCCAATTTGATATCATCATTTACTTCATTTAATGGGCCTTATTTATAATCTTTTTGAAGTTATTATTCTGGGGCTATTTTAAATATTTCTCCGGCTTGTCTGGAATTCAGGCCAACTTTCTGTAGGAGCAGACCCCTCCAAAACGGCTAATTGGCGTTATGTTGACTAAAATGATTTTCTTTAGGTATCCGGAGCTGACTCTAGCAGGATTTGCATAAATACCCATACACGAAACGAAAATAATTTTATGAGCTTCATTAAACGCATTTTTATTTTTCACTCAGTGTTACTTTTTTAAGCTCCAATTCATCATCGTTAGGCACTCTAAAAAGAGGGTATGTGTTTTTTTATACTTTTATTGCATTTACTGGGCATGTAATCGGTCATAAGTTCTGTATTCATACATGATGTAGAATACAAAAGAAGGCAAAATATGCCATCAAAAAAGGAGAGGAAAATTCAGGCAATTTTTATTTAGGTTAACATATAATTAATAAAACGTTATCATTAGCAGTAGTTATAGCTTCAGGTGCCTCTTTGTTCTTCTCGCCTTGTTAAGTTCTTTCATTGAGCTCATCCCAAAACTCAGAATTGGGTTGTGGCGCAAAAATAATATTTCCGCAGTTTGATACTATGATTTTTACCTTTGTGTACCTTTTTCCCGGTGATGAGAATGATTAACTTCCCTAATTGTGAGTGTTACACTGATTTTGCACCACAGCCAGATTTTTTGCACCACAACCTCATATTTGGGAGTTGTAATGTTAGCAGCGACAATTAGATTACATGAAGTTTTGGGATAGGCTCATACTGCTAATAAACTAACCCCACCGAAACTGTGTACAAATTCTTGAAGCTTATCTATTATCATTCCACATGGGACTATGAAGGGCTTATCTGTGATCGTGAGAGTGAGATTTTCCGTTCCATCCCATTTGAAATGACCTTTAACTCCGTATCCTTCCATTTCACCTTCGTTTCCTGAGGGTACAGAAATGCCATAATCTGCAAGCTTCTGTTTCATGCTATCAAATACATTTGAATTAACGTTGCGAAATGCTATTGGGTCACATCCCATATTTTCTCCTCCTTATATTTGTAGAGAATTTTATTTTCAAATCGTTAAACTTATGCACTTTAGGTATAAAATTAAGTAAAAACAAATACCCTGCAAATTCACTTTTTAGGCATTTTTAGACTAGTAATTCTCATTATAACATTTGTTTTATAATATTACCTTGATCTATATATTATTTGCAGAATTTAATGTAAGAATCTCAAAATTCTTGTACTCTTATTATTCAATTATATTGAGCGGATCCAAAACTCAAAATGGGTCTCTGGTTTGTCAAATTGTGATTAATCAATTGAGTTCCCGATTACGAAAATGGGGTTCCGTTGCAAAAAATCTGGCTATTTTACAAAACCAATGAAAAATATTACAATTGAGTTATTAAGGCACCATAAGCAAGTCAATAATGACACATAAAGCAATTATTGTAGTCTAAAATGGCAGAAAAATTATTTTTGCAACAGAACCTAGAAAACTCGATACAGGGTATTTCGATTTATTTTCTTATGATTTTTAAACTAAGAACTTCCATCATTTATTTATAGATAGCCACAAATCAAGATAACATGTCTATAGAATCAGAAATATTAAAACAGATTGAACTAACAAACAGATTACTCACAGAAGTGCTAAAAGAACTAAATACAATAGCAAAAGAAATTCGTGCATTGAACAACAAACAAATATAAAGCAAAAGACTCAGTTCCAAAATCTAGCGATCTAAAACTTTTCGGATACCGAGGTTCTGTAAAATCATATTTGTCAAGAAGTTATTGTATGGAAAATTCGACACACCACTAACCCCAAAGAATAGCTACGCTTTAAGATAGAACGTTCGTATTTTAGGGTAAATTTTGCAATTTTTACTAGCCTATTCCTCAAGAACAAGCAAGAAACACGAACTTTTTATTATTATGTTCGTATACTAATTTTCGAAATAATATAAAAAAATAACAGTTAGTCCAAGGTTGTGTTTCAGTTTTTTGTTGCTAAAAGGTGGAAAATTCAAGTTTTGACATATATACCATTTCTCATGGAGAATACATAGGTTTTATTAGAAAAGCTATATATCTCGATTATTATCGTTTCGTGACGTGACCCTAGTAATGCGAAATCATTTCAATATAAAACACAAAAAAATAGGGATGGAATTGACCGGAAACGGTGTTATTGACGGCGTATCTGTTGTTTACGATTATGCAGGGCCTGGAGAACATAGAGTTGTTTTCATGAAAGATATTTAGAGCCTATCCGAAAAGAGATGAAGAAAACAAAATAATAAGATCCCTGTGAAGTGAGATATTATGCTATCTGAGAAAATGGCTCGGCAAATGTACGCGAAGAATCGGGAAAAGATAATTCAGCATGTACGGAACGCACGGCGCGGATACTTTATTGTGAATTTTTATAATAATGGTGATGTGAAAATAAGCTCCGAGAAAGACGAAAAAGCGGAGTTCAGCTTTCTAATACCTCGTGCGCTTGAATTTCTAGATGTTGAATTTAACAAATCATTGACTGATTATCTCACTTATGGGAAAAAATTAACATGAAGGCCTAGTTTTAAATCTCGCTGGCATTCATAAAGAGCAAGAACAAAGGAAACTATACAATTGGGACATTTAACAGTCATCCGATAGCGAGTCTTATATTTTAAGAATCAATAAACGGAGGCGCTTACTATGCGTTTGTATATGTTTTTAATGCACTGAATGTATACCTCTTTGTGTCAAAAAATTCGGCTCTTCGCTTATACGATCTCTGCATATAATTCAGTAGTTAGAACTGTTCGCAATAGAGCTCATAATTTTCGTCGTAATGCTCAAAGCTTCTAAACGTATCGTAGATAGCATCCAACTCTTTTCGGACAAAGGCAAGAGACATCTTGACAGACAAAAGGAACTTCACATGATCCCTGTACAGGCAGTTGATGTTGTCTTCACTATAAAATCCACGATCCATGACCAGTTTTACCTTAGAAAAACCAAGGATATCCAGTTCATCGAGCAGATGACGGACTGTTTTGGCATCAGGGATATTACCAGCGAGTTTTCTGTAGTAGAAAGGGAGGTTTGACTCTTGCCAAAGACCAGGGCAACATTCAACTGAGGCAATCGGTCGTGCTCTTTGTTGAAGCCAAACTGTACTTGCTTGAGGGTTTCTGAGTAACTGGACAGGCTGGTTGTATCATAAGCCCAGAACTCTTTTTCCAACCTTCTTTTTCCTTGAAAGGTGAAAAACCGTTGTTTAGCTTCTTCGGTGATGCTTGCGAACAGCTCGCTGCTACGTTGTGATGTGATGTTTTTGCAATAAGGATGCTTATGGAGGATTCCCCACTTCTCAAAGCGGTATAGTGGTGTGCTGTCTTCAAGGATCAGGTAGTAGGTGATGGACAAGATTTGCTTGTAAGTGTCAGAGAAACACTGTTTCAGGTCATGAGTGATCCCCAATTGCTCGCCGATCGTATCCAGCAGGTAGGTAGCCCCATAAAAGAATCGATTGGCCATCTCAGCTGCTCTCGATCCACGTTTGGCGGATACCATCGCATCTTCTTTCTTTCGGTTTCTTCCATCAGTAGGGACAATTTCTCCAGTTTCTCTATCCACCCGACCAATTAAGGTGCGCCTGGCACGTGATTGTTTCTTTTCTTTGTCCAGTATGATACGGATTGATCATATGATGCTGTCGTTTTTTGTTTTGTGTGTGGGTTCAGTAGTTCCGATTGTGTGAAGTTCCGAATGGCTGAAATAGGTAATTAGTTTTTTCTCTTCGTCCATGTATAAAATGTTACGAATTACCTGGCAAAAATCATTATTCTTTAACGATTCCTCGTACAGCATAATTCGAAAACAACATCTGTTCCAAAAAACCTCGTTAGCTACCGCTATCCAATCATTTTATATTTTAGGTGAATGTTTGGTTACTACACTTCAGTTAACTGGATGCGTAGTATTCTATCTCTTTCTCGAATATACTTTTTTAATTGACGCAAAAGTAACCTGACCGGCATTCCAACCAGTGATTTTATTCCCCATTTTTCAGATTTTCCAATGTCTTCATTGATTATTGATTTCATTTTGTGTGCTGTAATTTGCAAGACCGACTTCAACATATTCAAAATGTTATATAATGTACACTGAATTATGAAGAATAACGTTCTTGCTACAGGTGATTTTGTGCATGTACGTATCTTGAAATCGTTTTTTTACTCTGTAGCCAGTTTCTATGTTCCATCTTTTCTTGTATTCTTCGGGAATACTCTTCTCGAATTCCTCAATTGACTTCACATCCTTGTTTGTAGCAAACAGGATGTATTCTTTCTTTTCATGAGGTACTGCCACAAGATTAAATTTTGTTCCATTTTCATTAAAATGATATCAAAAAAAGTTGATTTATGCCCATTTTCTTTTTTGAAATTCTCAAGTTTCATTTTGATTTTTTTATTGAGTTTACATGCAATAATAAAATTTATCTTTAGTTTGGCCAATGCAGAAATTGCATCATCATTACAAAATTCCTTATCCAAATATACTGTTCCGATTCTTACACTCATTGTTTCCAATCTTTTAAACAAAAGTTCAATGAGTATTGAATAATCCTTTTTAAGAGCACTGATTGGGATCACATCAAGTGTAAGTTTGTCATCTCCAATGATGTCCAGCATACAATATTCATATCCCCATGAAGTTCCATTTTTAGGTTTCACGCCTCTAATTAAGGGTGTATTCTTATCACCACAGAATGGCACATGATGAAAATCAATTGCAACATCATGAACTTTACCCTTAAGTTCCATCATTTTGAATATCTCAGGATTGATAGTTCTGAATGAGGAAAGGATGTCTTTAATATTGTTGCAATTTACATAATTAAAAATAGTATCTGATGAAGGTATCTTTGCTTCAGGATTTTTACGTTTGAGGTCATTGCTTGCAGATTCAAGAGAATTAGAAGTAGAAGTCGCAGCATGTAATAACACGTTTAGGACTTTTTCAGTTTCATAATCTGCGTTCGATGGCAATTTTATTATATTATATTTGATAAGCATTTCAAATGCAGTTGTTAACAAGCTAACATTGCATGTAGGTGTCATGGACTCGTTTTTTTTCACACATACGAACTCCATGGTCCTACATAATTAATTTTAGGTAGAGTAAAAATATTAAATACTGTTTTAGAATCGGTATTCGGAACTTGGGTTAATCGGAACTACTGGGGTTGAAAATAATTTTTCAGTTGAAAAGTAACGACATAAAACAGATAAACATTGATCTTGCATGTGATATTCCACAACAAAAGTTTCCAAATATTTGATATGTCACTCTTACATTCAGGAAGTGAATCTGAATTACCCACTCGAAACAGCGAAGAGCCAACTTTTCTATCATATAAGGAAAAAAGAAATTAAGGTTTTATATTCAATTCTTGTATCCGAATTTCTTATTGTATTTTCTATGATCTATTAAATCGACCACTATCACTATAGTCTCGTCGCCTGAATTCCCATCTATAAGCGTGTAAAGCATTCTCCAAAAAGTGGAAGTTCTACTCTGAAAAGGTTCGTTATTCCATATCTGATTTTAAAATCATGAGGAATAAGATTTTTAGCTATTGGTTGCCCGTACTGAATGTTCATTTATATTAGCTCAACTTTCTGAAGGAATGCAATGAGGAGGACTTCTTCTTGCTTTGAGTCAGGAGCCTTAATTTTAAGATATTGATATACCTCTTCGGCTTCTAGGGTCAACCTTACAACTACACGCTTCATATTGAATCATGATCGAAGTAAATTTCAAGGTACAAAAGATTTCATAGTTCAAGTCCGTGAATGGCTACATTTCTCAAGTTTTTATTGTCATTTTGAATCCATGTTATACCTCTTAACCCTACTGCAATTTTATTGCTTTTCTCCAGATATTCCAAAATAGTCATTAAGGTATTGTGATTTACCTGCTTTGGAAGTGCCTTTTTTATCTCCGCTACGGTTATAACGCTGTTCGGAGAATTTTTTATTGTATCTTCTACCATAAGAATAGTATTGAGTGTTGGAGAAGGCTTTGCCTTATCAAAATGTAATGCTTTTGTCATTAATTCACTTCCAGATTTGTAATGAAAAGATAATGAATAGTTATTAGTTAATAAACTATTGATATTTATAAATACATATGGTTTATCCTTGAATTATTTCGCCTTGAGACTCTTGCAATTTTCCAAGACTTCGAAACTCAGGTAACTTTGCTGTTAATTTATGACGGTACATTTCGTCAAAATAAGTATCGTAGTTTCGGGAGGGAAAGTCAGAGATCTGAAAGATGGAGTTGCAGAAAATATGTAAATTACAGAAAAATTACAAATTGCCATCAGTATGTAGAACCAACATAACTGTTCTAAAAAAAGTAACATTAGAAGTGTAAATCCTATTTTATCGTTTAATTTTTAAAAAAATATCCTTTCCGGGCAGAATTTCCTACAATTGCCTATGTGTTTGTTTTCTCGATTGTTCAATGGTATATAGGATACACTTGTTTGTATCGATGAATAGAGAGTAAATACAATAATTCAATGAGAAACGTATAGGTTATTTTTAATTGGTTCTACGGTTGTTGTTTTTTGTGCCTTTTTTCCGGATATTTATTAGAACATAACTTTACTAATATATCGATTCCAAAATGAATCCATCATTGAAGGAAGAATTCATTGATCAGTGAATAAATTTAAAAGTGAGGTTTGTGAGCGTATTTTGGAATCGAAACATAGGTTTAGGAAACTCAAATAGATTTAGGACTTGTCACGAAATAACTTAAGTAATACATTTTTATTTTTGAACAAAATCGGTTTAGCCGTTTATGAAAATGTTCAAGTACAGTGTAAAAATATCATCAAGTTATTTCGCAGTGGAGACTTAGAAAATTCAAATGGATTTCCAGATTAGGTTAGAAAAGATTTTTCAGGCTTAAATTTTCCTGAGAACTAAAAGGTTAAAAGCACAGTTTGAAAACTGTGCTTTTTCCTAATTAGCCCGAATTAATCTTAGAACTTATTTTTGAGATTACATCATTCCTGGAGGCATTCCACCCATTCCTGGGGGCATTCCGCCCATTCCCGGGGGCATTCCGCCCATACCCTCTTCGGGACCGGCTGCACGTGTAGAAGCTATAATATCGTCGATCCTGAGGATCATAACTGCAGACTCGGTGGCTGCGTTAATAACCTGGGTCTTGACTCTAAGAGGCTCAACTACGAAATTCGCCCACATGTCAATGACCTTGCCTGCGAAGACATCAAGCCCTGCGGTCTTCATACCTTTCTCGTGCTGGGAGCGCAGCTCCATAAGCATGTCGATTGGGTCGAGTCCGGCATTTTCTGCAAGAGTTCGCGGGATAATTTCTAGAGCTTCAGCATAGGCCTTAACTGCAAGCTGTTCTCTGCCTTCGAGAGTTGCTGCATATTCCTGGAGTCTGAGTGAAACCTCGACTTCTGGGGAGCCACCGCCTGCAACAAGCTTCCCGTCCTCGATTGAAACGGCAACTACTCTGAGAGCATCTTCAAGAGCACTGGTAATACTGTCAACTACATGCTCGGTACCGCCGCGCAGCAGAATGGTTACAGCCTTCGGGTTGTCGCAACCTGTGACAAAAGTCATGTTGTCGCCGCCGACTTTCTTCTCTTCCACGAGCCCTGCATATCCTAGATCTTCAGGGGTGACCTCATCAAGGTTGGTAATAAGTTTGCCGCCAGTTGCCCTTGCGAGCTTTTCCATATCACTCTTTTTAACCCTGCGGATAGCAAAAATACCGGCCTTTGCAAGGTAATGCTGGGCAAGATCTTCAACTCCTTTCTGGCAGAGTACAACGTTTGCCCCGCTGCCAATGACCTTCTGGACGATCCTCTTAAGCATCTGCTCTTCCTGGTCGAGGAAGGACTGGAGCTGGTCAGGAGAGGTTATAGAGATCTCTGCATCTACCTCAGTGTCCTTGAGTTCGATTGCGCTGTTAAGGAGGAGGATCTTTGCATCCTTAACCTTTTGAGGCATATTGGGGTGAATTCTTTCCTTATCAATGATCATACCATTAATAAGCTCGGAATCTTCTACCCTGCCGCCGACTTTCTTAATAACATTGATATTATCTCTATCAACACTGTTCTTCCCGTTTGTATCTACAACGCTTGTGACAGCATCCACTGCAATTCCAGACAGGAGCTTTTTGGAGGATTCTGCACCCTTTCCAGTCATTGCGGTTTCAGCAATGCTGACCAGCAGACTACGGTCGGACATTTCTACTGTCATTGCCAGGGAATTCAGGACTTCGACAGCTTTTTCCGCTGCAAGCCTGTACCCTGCTGCTATTATTGTCGGGTGGATTTCCTGCTCGATTAAATCTTCAGCTTTACTCAAGAGTTGACCTGCAACTACAGCTGCACTGGTAGTACCGTCTCCTACCTGTTCATCCTGAGTCTTGGCTACTTCTACTACCATCTTTGCTGCAGGGTGTTCGATGTCCATCTCTTTGAGAATGGTTGCCCCGTCGTTTGTAATGACGACATCTCCCATGGAATCCACGAGCATTTTGTCCATGCCCTTGGGGCCGAGGGTTGTTCTGACCGCTTCAGCCACTGCCTTTGCAGCCATTATGTTGTTACTCTGGGCATCCCTGCCTCTAGTTCGCTTACTTCCTTCTTTTAAAATGAATATTGGCTGTCCTGCCATAATTTAATCCTCCATTAGTGTGAGTTCGGAATAGCTCTTTATTAAAATCGCATTTTACATGTTTGTACTTCTATATAAACTCATCCCGCAAATAATCCTGGAATATAGGGATTTTGGGGATCGGTTTTCTCAAAGAAAAGATGAGATTAAACCGGTTTTATACAGGTTTTTAGAGAAGTTTAAAGTGCTGGCTATAAACAAGTGCAATACAAAAATTTAACTTTACTTTATGTTTATTAGTAGTGATACCTGTCGTATTTACTTCTCTTATTTACTTCTCTCGAAGAGAGAGCCCCCTCAAAAAATAAAGACTGTTGATTTACGGAAACTATATTTATCCCGCTTACGAAGATGAAGATGTAAAAACAGCGCAAAATAAGATGCAGATACAATGTAAGTATTTAAAATAAATAATGCTGTTGTTTAGCCCGCAGCTGCTTTTTTTGAAGTAAGGAGATTAATTCCAATAATGTTTATATGTGGGAAGGAAATTACAGTACAGATTATTTTCCCCGAAGCTTGATCTTAATGATAAAAATTCACTTAGTTTATCATGATATGCAGAGACATGGCATGGGGTTCATCAACGCTCTAGCCTAAAAACGGTTTCACAAATCAAAGGAAGGTCCTTTTAATGAAATACTGGCAGCCGAAATATGAAACAATGAATCCTGAAGAACTGAAGAAACTGCAGCTTAAACGCATGCAACAGAGCTTAAAGCTGGTCTATGACAATGTCCCCTTCTACAGACAGAAGTTCAAAGAAGCGGGAATTACCCCCGACGACATAAAAACCCTCGAAGATGTCCGTAAAGTGCCTTTCACACGGAAAACAGACCTTCGAGACAACTATCCTTTCGGGCTCTTTGCTGCCAAAAATGAAGACATAGTACGTATTCACGCTTCTTCAGGGACAAGTGGAAAACCCACAGTTGTTGGATATACTGCTAAGGACATTGTAACCTGGTCAGACATGATTGCCCGGGCTCTCACGATGATAGGACTTTCCAAAGGAGATGTAATACAGAATTCCATGAATTATGGGCTCTTTACAGGCGGCCTTGGATTCCATCACGGAGTAGAAAGAATGGGCGCAATGATCGTGCCTGCAGCAACAGGAAATACTGCCAGGCAGCTAGAGATGATGATCGATTTCGGGGTTACTGCAGTCCACTGTACTCCATCCTATGCCTTTTACCTTGCCGAAACTGCAGAGGAGCTAGACCTTGTGGACAAACTCTCATTGAAAGCAGCTGTCTTTGGAGGAGAGCCCTGGTCGGAAAATACCCGGAAGCAGCTTGAAAAAAGGCTCAATCTCAAGGCTTACGACTGCTATGGCCTTTCAGAAATGTTCGGGCCAGGCGTTGGTTTTGAATGCCAGGAACAAAATGGCCTGCATATCTGGAGCGACAATTTCCTCGTCGAAGTTCTGGATGAAAACGGAGAACAGGTATCCGAAGGAGAAAAAGGCGAGCTTATCCTCACTTCCATTAACAAAGAAGGTTTCTGCAACATAAGATATCGCACGGGTGACATAGTAAAGCTTCTCGATTCCGAATGCGACTGTGGCAGGACAACCACAAAAATATCACGCATCCTTGGCAGAGCAGATGACATGCTGATAGTAAGGGGGATCAACGTTTTTCCGTCCCAGATCCAGGATGTAATTTCCAGAATTCCTCAGGTCGGAGAACATTTCCAGCTAATTCTGGACCGTAATAAACATATGCTCGATGAACTCACAGTTGAAGTTGAGCTTGAAGAAAACGCCTTCACCGGTGACCTTAAGGATCTTGCAGCTATCCAGAACCATGTCCAGCATGAACTCAAAGCCGTCCTGAATATCCGCACAAATGTCGTTCTCCTTGAAAAAGGCAGCATCGAAAGGACCGCAGGAAAGGCAAAGAGAATCATCGACAGGCGGCAGCAAATCTGAGCATTCAACAATCAACTTAAATGATCAGGGAAAACTTTATCCCTGAATTCCCTTCATTGGTTATCGATTAAGAATTACATTGGATACGATTAAGAATTACATTGATATCACTAGTGCATCGATTCCGAAATATGTCAGAATTAAATTTTGAAAACCACGGAAAGCACAGAAGACACGGAATTAAGATAGTAAGGGTGCAGTCTTTCAGTGATTTCGTGTTTTCCGTGGTTGTAATGTCATCAAATCACTCTATGCCCACCTGCGTTTTCCGTGTTACAGAACTCATGGTTACTTTAATGTAAACATTTGCATTCTAAACTACAATTATTTCCAAATTATGTATTTATTTGAGAATCGATGCACTAGAATTACATTGGATATCGACTAGAATTACATTGATCTATCACTAGTGTTTTCTCGTTATTTTCCAGCTTTTTGTTAAAAAAATCACCTTTTGTGTAAGTTTTTGTCCGACCTTCCCCTATTTTTGAAGTCTTCAGAACAGAAGAGATTACTGTAAAATATGTAATGACCATCGAGAATTCCCATTCAAACAATCCAGAGAATATAGGGGAATCTTTGATCTAACAAACTCATCAAAAATAAGAGTCGATTTACACAATTGTATTTATATTCAAGGTGCAGACCTTATGGTATAGACAAAACACGAAATACATATTAGATCTAACTGGTAAATTGGAAAGACATTTTCTGAAGGGGAAATATGAAAGCGATAAGAATTCATGAATTTGGGGGGCCGGAAGTAATGAAATACGAAGACGTCCCAGAGCCACAGCCGGGTCCGGGAGAAATTAGGATCAAAATCATTGCAGCCGGAGTCAACCCTATGGATTGGAAGATACGCAGAGGCTACATAGACACATTGCCCTTGCCGATGATAATGGGATTGGATGTTGCAGGTACGGTTGACATGGTAGGAGGAGGAGAGGTTCTCTTCAAGCCTGGGGATGAGGTTTTTGGTAAAGTGTCTATAGGGAAAGGAGGGTATGCTGATTACACAGTGGCTCGTTCTACAGAGGTGGCACGGAAACCAAAAAGTATCGGATTCGTCGAGAGTGCTGCCATCCCTACTGCCGGATTGGCTGCTTGGCAGTCGATTTTCGATCTAGCCGGACTCGAAAAAGGCCAGACGGTGCTCATTCATGGCGCTTCCGGAGGTGTCGGAACCTTTGCAGTCCAGTTCGCCAAATGGAAAGGAGCTTATGTTATAGGCACCGCATCGGAGAAAAATGCAGAATTCTTGAAAAGTATAGGTGCTGACGAAGTAATCGACTACAAGAACCAGCGATTTGAAGATATTGTGAGCAATATGGATGTCGTATTGGATACAGTAGGGGAAGACACATTCGAGAGGTCCTGGGGAGTATTAAAACCCGGCGGATTCCTTGTGAGTACTGTAGCCAGCATTCCTGAGGGAGTTCCTGAAAAATACGGCGTGCGTGCAAAGACACTCATGACACAGTCTGATGGGAGAGAGCTTGCTCAAATCGCAGCCATAATAGACGAACAGCGAATCAAACCGATCGTGACGAATGTGCTTCCTCTAGCAGACGCACGCAAGGCCCATGAGATGAGCGAAAGCCGCCATGCACGTGGAAAGATCGTTTTGCGCGTTAGAGAGGAATCGCAATAAGTCAGAGCCCAAGTTTAAACAAGCGCGAGGAGTACAGGTCTTTGCTCTAAATGTAGACATTGTTAGTTGCGAAGTAAAGCTAGTATTTTCGAACGTAGAACCGTATACATGAGAGACTTTATTAGCCGCATTTGCTGGTTTAAACTGAGAAGTCTTATCAGGCTGCAAATTTAAAGATCCGGCATCTTTCATACATTTCACAATTTCAATTTTTCTTGCTTTTTAGTAGTTTAAAATCGATAGTTTTTTACGTCATTATATTTAAAATCTCAGAAGTTATTTTTCTATGACTGTAGAGATGTTTACAAGTCTTCTTGCTGAGTTTAAATATATATTTTAAGATAATATTAGATCAAATTAAAGGTAGCGGTTATATGAGACGAAGATCAATTAAATGGATCATTGCTCTTGGTATATTATTACTGTTTTTCACGGTTTCTTCAGGAAGCGGGGCTTCTGCAGAGATAGAGAAGTCACCTGAAGTAGGAAGCAATGAATACACATTCGAAAAGCTTAATCCCGATGAAGTTACGACTGAATGGAATGATTCATATCTTTTCAACAGCAAGGAGGATGCCTTAAAGGAGCTTGAGTCACTAAAAAAGAGATCAGAAGAGATAAACAACACCTTCCATCCTGCTTTTGAAAACCTATCAGGGCCTGTTTTACTGGATTATCTGGAAGCTGATAAAGAGTTTTCAAAGTCACTTGAAGTTCTGTACATTTACGCATATACTCAGAATAGTAAAAATATGAATGATGAGTTCTTTGCTTCTCTTCTTGCAGACTCTCAGGACCTTGTTACCAAGTACAGGAAAACTAACTCATTTGCAACCTTAAAGCTGACCTCGCTCAATAAGGAGGAGTGGGACAGGCTCATTTCTGAAGAGCCCAAACTTGAGGTGTACAGGCCTTATTTTGAAGCCACCTATATGAGGTTTGCAGAGCACAGGCCGATGAATGAATCCCAGGTTATATACCTTGCAGATCTCGAAAATGAACGCATGAAACTGGAAACTAAGGCTCTTTCTGAGATCACTAATAATGTCACAATGGCAGGAAATATAACTCTTGAGAACGGGGAGGAGTTTCAGGTCAATTCTCAATCCTACAATGTTCTACTTTCAACAGACAAGAATCGGGAAAATAGGAAAAGATGTTTTGAGAAGAGGTTTTACCATCTGATAAACGAATCCGATTCGATGACATCTATTTATTCGGAAAAAGCTCGGCTTGATGACCTTGTTGCCAGGCAGCTGAACTATACGGACTATTATAACTCCAGTCTTTATACCCTCTATCTAACCCAGGCTCAGATTGATGAGATGAATACCGTTTTCAAAGAGAGAAAAGGGGTATTTGAGAACTATAACGAATTCAGAAGAAAGAAACTCGGGGTTGAAGAGCTCAAGCCATACGACCTTATGCTGCAGTTGACGGATAAACCTAGCAAAAATTATACTTATACAGAATCTTTGCAGGAGATTCAGAAATCCTATTCCGGGATGGACCCAATTTTCAATGAAATCTTTTTAAAGACGGTAACTGGCAATTTCATAGACGTATATCCTGACCCTGAACATGGTAAACAGCCAGGAGGTTACAGTTACGGACTCTGTGCCCTGAAGGCTCCGATCCCTGATCTTTATAAATTATAATGGTCTTACCGATGATCAGAAGACTTTAACTCATGAACTGGGACATAATGCTAACTTCTATCTGATGGGCAACTCAGTCGATTATGTTTACTGCTCCGAACAGATCTACGAAGCGGAGGTCCCTTCCACTTTCAACGAAGAGCTCTTTGTTGATCATATAATCGAAAGTTCTGATAAAGATACCGCAATTATGGTACTTGCTGATCACATAGCGGATTACCAGAACTATTTTACCAGACAGCCCTCGATTACGGAATTCGAGCATAAAGCACACCAGTCGTGCGCTGAAAAAGGAACGGTCAGCGGAGCTGAACTCAATGCCCTCTGGACAAATGTATCTAAGGAATACAGGAGTGACTCAGTTCAATATTATCCTGAGAATTCTGGAGAATGGACGTACATTAACCACATTTACCTAACAAATAACTACTACACCTTCAACTACGCGGTCTCAAAGGCAATAACGCTAGCTCTCTTCAAACAGTACAAGGAAGACCCCGAAACTTTCAACAAAAACTACGTTACCTACCTTTCTGCAGGTTCAACAATGCCGCCTGAAGAAAAACTCAAGAAATACTTCGGGATCGAAATTAATAGACAGCTCTTTGAAGACGCAATGGATGTCGTGCAATGGAGAATTCAGGAATTGAATAAACTGGAAAACGAGACGAATGAATCTAAACCTGATTCTGCCGCAGATGTCCTGAACATATACTCAGGGTCTTTCTGGAATGATATGCGTAAAATCTAAGAATAAAACATTTGACAAGGCTCGGGGGACTTACGTACCCTCAGTCTTCTATTTCTTTACTTTCAATTCAAGAGCATGGTTTTCCCATATATCAATCCCCTTCCGAACAGTGGTGCCTTCAGATAAGTAAAATCTGTGAAGGTAAAAAGGGTTTGAAGTTCGATCAAGGCTTTATGTCGTGTTATTGAGTAAGCATTTAATATCAGAAACGATACAGCTTTTGCAACAGCCAGGAGATGGAAGATGTAGCAATCGCTAGGAGATAGCAAGATGTATTATGATATAATCAAATCCCCAATCCGCCCCATTCTTCTGGCAGGGGACGAAGAAGGGCTAAAACATATTATCTTTTTAAAAGATGAGCTAAAAGTAAAAATTCCTGATGACTGGGTAGAAAATAAAGAGTTTTTCAGGGAAGTTGAAAGGCAACTTGAAGCTTATTTTTCGGGAAAGCTTAAGTGTTTCGACCTCAAACTGGCTCCTGAGGGGACGGACTTTCAAAAATCAGTATGGAAAGCTTTGTGCGAAATACCTTATGGAGAAACGCGGACTTACAAAGATATAGCCACATCTATAGGGAAGCCGAAGGCTTATCGAGCTGTGGGTCTTGCAAATAACCGAAATCCAATTGCGATAATAGTTCCCTGCCACAGGGTCATAGGGTCGAACGGAAAGCTTGTCGGCTATGCTTCAGGCCTGGATGTAAAAGAATTTTTATTGAGGCTTGAAGAAGCGAATCAGTGAGCAGAATAAACAAACTCTGCCCATATTTTTCTCTCAGTATTGTCAATTTTTCTTAAATTTAGAAATTATTTTCAAGAACAATACTGCCACTGCAAGACAGAATATTATCAAAAGAGTCATTATTATCTCGGTGGATCCTATTATCATTTTAAAGCCTTCAGATTATAGAAGATCTAGATATATTTGATATATGCATTTTTTGATAACAGATTTACAGGATAAAAAGATATGGAAATAACAGAAATGGAGCTTAAAAACCTTATTGAGAGTATCATCAAAGAAGCTGCCGCAAACTCAGGTACTGAGACAAAATATCGTGAACCACTTATCGGTTTTGCTTCAACCGACGACCCTATTTTCAACGAGATGAAAGAGATCATAGGTCCTTATAACTTGCATCCGAAAGAGGTTTTTCCCAGAGCAAAAACCGTTGTTTCCTTCTTCTTGCCTTTCGAAGAAAAACTTGTGAAACTGAACTCGAAGTCTCGGGAACCGGTGAAGGAATGGATTAAAGCTAAAAGTGAAACAGACCGTTTGATTGCGGAAATAAACGAAGAACTCAAAACTGAGCTGGCAAAAAAGAATATTGAGGCAGTTGTGCCTGAAATTATTTTCGATTATAGCAATCAGGGCTTTGACGTTGCCTGGTCTCACAGAAGTGCCGCTTATGCTGCCGGGCTAGGTACTTTTGGAGTTCACCACATGTTGATCACGAAGGCTGGATGTGCAGGCCGTTTTGGAACTATTCTAGTGTCTGTTGAAATCCCCTCGACCCCACGTCCGAAAGAAGAGTTCTGCAGCTACAAAAAAAGAGAGAAATGTCTTGTCTGCGTGGATAGGTGCCCTGCTGCTGCTCTTAGTGTGGAAGGGCTTGATAAGGAAAAATGTTTCAGGCAGCTTCAGGAAAATGAAAAAGCTTTTCCTGAATTAAATCAACATGCCTGCGGGAAATGTGCGACAGGGCCCTGTGCTCTCAAGTCCTGCTGAAGCAGGTTTAATCCATTATTTTCCAATTTCTCAAACAGATTTAGTAATCTTAATCATTTCAGTTTTATTTAGACAGGATTATTTGACAGGAAGGTCAGTTCTTTGGTCAGCACTTTTCTCCGATTTTCCAGTTGGAGGTTTCATTTTTATCTGCTCGATAGATGCCGTATTTTTCAGACCTGCGGACAAGATCCTGGTTTTGGACTTCCTGGAAGCTTGCATTTTCGATTTTGAGCTGAAAATTCCTGGTTTTTAATCTTGTAACTAAATTTTCAAGCTTCCTTTGGCTTCTCGGTTACATTGATCCAGAGGTCCAAATTCCTGTAAGGTATGCTTTTCTCAATTTCATTGAAGAGCAGAAATTCAAGTTCCATATTAGTTCCTTCAAAGGGAGGAGTAATAGTGACTGCCTTCTCCCAGGTCTCATTGTGCCCGAGGCTTACATATTTCTGATCCGGGGATAGAGGCAGGGACGTATTTTTGAGTCTTATATCTATTGTATAATTTACGTGCCTGAACTCATGATTTGTAATTCCTACAATTACAGTCCCATTTTCCCCGAGCATGTAGTTTGTGGGGTAGTTGTCTGCCTTTCCTTCAGGCCCGAGAATATAGAACTCGGTTAAAGGTTCCTTTATAGATTCCGCAATTTTCAGCATCTCGGATTTTCCAAGAGATCCGCTCAGGGTTATTTCAACTTCTCCAAGTTGCCACTGCAAGATCTTCAGGTCTCCTAATTCATTGAGATATTTCCCTTCCTTTCCGTTGATGCTGATTTTCTCAGCTTTTTGCATGAGCATATCATCTTCAGGCATAGTTTGGTAAACAGTCTCTATTATATCGAAACTTTGTTGTCCTTTCTTGTAAGTAAGAATTGAAGTCTCGGAGGCCTGGCCTTCAGGAGCTATATTACTGTTATTGTATACCGCTGTGGAGTTAAATGCATAGCCTTCTGGGACATAATCCGGGGTAAGAATTTCAAAGGTGGTTTGTTGCCTGGCTTCTTCGAGGGTCAGGTTTTCGGGAACTTTGAGTTCTTCATCCAGGTCTACAGTTTTTACTTCAGCGCCGGCAGGAACTTCAAACTTGAATTCTGAATCCGGTATTCCGGTATTTATTTTCAAATCGCGGATTTCCATTTCTGTTGTCACGTTTCCTTTATTATCATATATATTGCATTTGAGTACCATCCATGTCTCTTTGTCAACCCATATTTTCGTCCGGAAAAACAGATATGATACATTTTCTTTATTTTTTGGCTCGGCTTCAAGGACATATGCTCCTCTTCCGTCCACCTCTTCAACTCCAAGAATGGAAACTTTACTTTCATTCAGAAAATCGCCTATGAGCCCGACATAGTCATTTTCCCTTAAGAGTGGTTCCTTGGGCAATTTCATTTTTGTGACTGTATTTGTCGCAGCATCATAGCTCCATATATATTCTCCGTCAGAAACCGCTTCAACTTTTTCTTTTCCCTGCTCTTCTATAACAAGGCTCTTCATCAGGTTAGGTTTTTTATACATTACCTTTACTTCTTCCTGATTCTTTTCTCCATCAAGGTATATCGTCGTACGTATTGTGCCAGAGTAGTCTTCAAGGCTGGCCTGCTTTTCCTGCATTTTTGTTGCAATCTCTTCTGCACTCATTTTTTCCTCGCAACCTGATGCAAGAAGAGCCAGACTTACCAGAATAAGTATAAACAATACTTTTGCATGTTTCATTTTCTATCTCTTCCCTACTTTTTTTATGTCTAATGTAACCTGTACTTTTCCACATATAAAAATACTTTTTCAAATCCGCATAATGTAAAATAGAAAAAAAGTCGAGTGATATTTATGTCCTTAATTTCGCTGACAACAGATTTCGGAGATCTCTATCCTGCAGCTATGAAAGCTGTGATCCTGAGAATTAACCCGGGTGTGCAGATTGTTGATGTAACTCATTCTATCAGACAAGCCGGAATCAGGGAAGGAGCTTTTGCTCTTTATTCCCTTACACCTTATTTTCCGGCAAAGACCGTGCATGTTGGCGTTGTTGACCCAGGAGTAGGGACTTCTCGCCGCGCACTTGCCATAAAAGCAGGAAAACCGGAGCAAGAGCAATTCTTTGTGGGGCCTGACAATGGACTCCTTATCCCTGCTGCCCGCCGCCTGGGGGAAATGGAGGTCTATGAGATTACAAATAGCGACATTATGCTTAAATCAGGAATTTCTGCAACTTTTCACGGTAGAGATATTTTTGCACCTGTGGGAGCTCATCTATCAAAAGGCATTCAAATTGAAAAAGTAGGTTCTAGAATTTTCGATTTCGTTGACCTTGATTTTGGAAATTTTGGAATTGACGGGGCATATCTTATAGGAGAAGTTATCCTTGCAGATAGTTTCGGAAATGTTATTACCAATATCCCCGAGGAAGTGATTTTGAAACTCTCTGCCTTCAGCTCGCATGTGGAAGTAAATGGCAGGAAAGTCCCCTTTGTTCAGACCTACGGTTTTGTAAGACCGGGAGAGCCTCTTATCCTCATAGGCAGTCACGGTTTTCTGGAAATTGCGGTAAATGGAGGAAATGCTGCACTTAAGTTCGGACTTAAAAACGGAAACCAGGTGGCAATAAAGGTAGTTTGAGAAAGATGTGAAAAGCTGTTTCAGCCCACCTGAGATATTTTTCTTGAAATGCTTCTATATATTTTATCTTTAATTCCTATCTTTAATTCCTATCTTTGTATCTTTAATTTCAGTTTTAAGGCAGCCTGGAACTCGCAATCACTTCAGGGTTTACTACATTCTGGGGTTCTCCGTCAATAAACTTCTCTATATTGGCAACGCAGACAGAGATGCATTTCTCAAGGGCTTCCTGTGTTACGAAACCTATGTGAGGTGTTAGTATGACATTTTCCAGGTCTGTCAGAGGATTGTCTACCGGCAATGGCTCTTTTTGAAAGACATCAATACCGGCTCCACTGATCTGTTTCTCTTTCAGGGCCTTTATGAGAGCTTCTTCATCCACCACGTTTCCCCTGGCAGTGTTAATTAAAATCGCACTTTTTTTCATCTGTGCAAGCTCTTTTGCCCCGATCAATTTTTCCGTGGAAGGAGTTAGAGGCACATGAAGGGTGACAATGTCAGACTCAGCAAGCAATGTGTCCAGATCGACAAATCTTACTCCAAGTTTTGCTTACTTTTTCTTCATTCGGATTGGCTGTAACCGAAATGACATCCATATTAAAACAATGAGCTATCTGAATAACTCTCGTTCCTATACTGCCACTACCTATTACCCCAATTGTCTTCCCCATTAGCTGGTTTCCAATATGGTCTCTCCAGTCAAAATTTCCCTCCCGAAGCTTGCTATCTGCTATACGTACTTTCCTCAAGAGATTCAAAGCCAGGGTAAAAACCAATTCAGCAACCGAATCCGTTGCATAGTCAGGAACATTGGATACAATTACACCTTTTTCATTTGCCGCTTCAATATCTATAATGTTGTAGCCGGTTTGGCATATAGAAAGCATCTTGAGATTCACGGAGGCATTAAATGCATCTTTTGAAAAACCGTATCTACCGCCAAGCACTACTATATCTGCATCCTTTGTCCTCGAGATAAGTTCTTCAATGGAAGAAGGTAAGCTATCAAAAACCTTAAGGGCTCCAAGAGTTTCAAGTCTTTTTATATATTCCTCTGGCAGGAATACAGGGTCCGAAATAACTATTTTCATCTATTTCACCTTCTCGGACCGTAGAAATTTATATATTCGCCGGGTTTCCGTATATATTCATTCTTACCGGAAAGAGACAAGGAATAGTGCATCTGTCCCTCATACTCGCTCGTGAACTTTGCTTTCCTTTTATCGACTTCCATTCTGCAGACTATGCCTGTTTCCGTTGATAAAGTAAAATTCGCACCTTTCATAAACACTCCCCACTTTACCCCTATTTTTGTAGAAATTTTATGATATTAGTTATACAACTATTTTCCGCGATAAATATATGTGTTACTTTATTCGGCTAATTTTCGTAAAAGCCTCATTGTCTGAGCGGATCTGGAGTGGAGTCCGATTTATCATCCATGCAGAAAAAAGTAACTAACTTGCAAATTTATTTAGATTTATTTACAAAATAAGACTTGAAAAAACGCGGATAAAGACGTGATTAAGAAAAGACTATTCAGTTGAAGGCATGTTTAAGAAAAGATTATTCAGTTTCAACTTAAAGCGAGTCAGGTTAAAACGGAACTCAAGCAATAAAATCCAAAAACTTCCGTTCCTTCTTATCGGAAAGATTCAAAAAAGAAAGAAATTAAGTGGAATTTAAAATAAAGGCTTTAAAAGCCTTTTTTATTTAAGTTCCCTGGGCTGCTTGTTTTCAGGCAGAGTTGGCAGAGGCATTGTATTGATCAAGAGAGGACTTTTTATTTCTTTAGCCCTTTCGATAACAAGCTCCTTTCCTTTCTGAGTAAGAGCAAAGAGAGGCACAGCAGTCCCTACCTGGGCGAGAGGCTTTGCAAGGTCCCTAATCTGTTTTGAAGCACAACTGGTTGTAATATCTGCATTTTCCAGAAGGGTGCGGGCTTCTTCCTCGCTGAGACCTGTAACATGTACACCAATCACTATCAGATCAAGTCCAAGTTCGGCTTCAAGTTTCCGCAGCTCTTTTGCTGTTTCAGCAAAAGCCACAGTTACTGCGATTTTCTTGTGGCCCATTTCGGCCGCCTTTTTTACTCCTGCAACCGGGTCAATCACCGCAGTTGAAGGATCAAGCACGATTCCCCCGCGCTCAGTGATGCCTTTGATGATGCCAGTAATTGGTTCGGTCTCGACAAGCCCAGACATCCTGCCGCCCATGCCCTGGACAAGGATAGGGTTGCTGGAAATTACAGTCCCTGCGCCTTCGCAAGCAGTTACAGTAGTATCAAGAAGCCCTCTGTTGAGGCCAGTCATCATAACTTCGGAGGCTCCAAACCCTACAAAATCCTCAAGCTCCAGCTGGCGCCTGTCCGTAAACATCCCAAAGTCGCTTATCCTGAATTCCATATTCTTTTTAACTTCTTCAGGAGTTATTCTCTGGATTCCGCGCACCTTGGCGAAGATAGGGCACCATTCGACCTCAGGCTGCCCGACTTCAATGACTTTACCGTCCTTTACAACTACTCTTGTTTTTCCAACTAATTCGATTATATGAGGCATTGCAACACCTTTAGAACTGATTAGAAATATAATTTTTAAGAAATTCAAATTCGGAAGAAATAACATTATAGGTTTGTGATTATAATATAATAGTTTACTGGTTTTAGGTTTTTGATTCTACTTCTACCTTTTACAGAAATTTATTTCAATTCTTAATAGCCGAGAATTCTTCAAAAACTCTGTTGATCTCTTATTGCCTCCAAGTGGACTAAAGCATGATGATAATTTGCATGGAACATTTCTTCAAAAAAAGGAGAATTCTGAGATTGTTTTTCAATTCTCAGGATAAGAGTAAAATTCTAAATTCTGTAATTACCGCTAAAAGACTCAGAGAATCCTATATCCGGGTTCTGTAAAAGATTTGCATTCGTAAACTTCGGTTATTTTCATAACTGCAAGGGCTTTTGCAGGGAACCTTTCTCCCAAGCTCTTGACCATTTTGTACATTTTCTCGTAGTCTTCCCCCTCAGTCTTGATCTCAATATCCCCTTTTATCTGGTAACAGCCTTTAATCTCCGGACCCCAGACGTAGATTGATCCTCTTGGGTTTTCATCCAGGTTTTTGCGGGTCTTATTGAAATAGTTGTCTGTAATCCAGATTGTCTCTCCGTCTTCCTGCAGCCTGCACATGCCTATTGGTATTACATTCGGGTCTCCATTTTTAGATGCGGTTGCAAAAGGGAAAATTTTCATTTTCGCAAAATCTTCTTTCATTTCATCGCTTAGTTTAACCATATGCCTTACCCCTATAATCAATCATTTTTTACTAATATGGATGCAATCAATATATAGTTTTAAAGGCATCAAAAACAAAGAAAGTCAAGGAGCTTCTTTCTACTTTTTGCTCAGAAGAGAACAGCGCAGAAAAAAACGAAGATCCAGAAAGCACTCGAAAAATACAAAAAATAAAAATATACTGAAAAGTTGTCGAAAGAACTCAATATAAAAGAAAGAGCTCTGGAAATAAACCCAAAAGCCCTTTTAAGGACTACAGTCAAAAACTTTATCCAGGAAGTACTGGTGAATGCGCAAATCATCAGTTAATTCCGGATGGAAAGCAAGAGCCAGCACATTTCTCTGTTCTGCAGCAACAATGAGGTCATCAAGCTTTGAGAGCACACGCACACCCGACCCGCAGCTTAAAATTCCAGGAGCCCTGATAAATACGCCAGTAAAGGGCAAATCGAGAGTCTCAATGTTTAGTTCCGCCTCAAATGAATCTCTCTGCCTCCCAAAAGCGTTTCTGTTGACTTTAATATCCATAATTCCAAGCAGTTCCTGACTTGTCTTTTTAACCTGCTCATCCCCTTCCTTTGCAAGCACAATTAACCCTGCACATGTCCCGAGGATCGGAACTCGCCTTGCAGCTGCATCCTTAATTTCCGCAGCAATTCCCTCACGAGCTAGCAGCCTGCAAAGTGTTGTACTCTCCCCTCCAGGAATAACAATCCCACTGCATTCCGGGACAATTCCCTTATGCTTTATAGCAACTACCTCTGCATACACCCCTCTCTTCGCAAGGGCTCTCCTTAAAGCATCAACATGCTCAGAAACCGCTCCTTGAATAGCGATTACACCTATTTTCATTAAAAACACCATTTTCCAGAAATTGATTCTTAAATTAACTCTTATTTTTGAATTAAAAATCTAAAAAATAAATATGATTTATTCTTACAGGCCTGTAAGAAAGGATCATTTTTAAAAATTAAAACGTTAGTCCGCTTGGCGAGCGAACATACATACATTAAATTAGTCCTCTTGAGCAAGCGAAGCGAGCGAAACGTGACCTCGTGCTCGCCGAGCGAAATTCGGGCTTACCAACCGCGTTCCTGCAGGGCTTCTTCTAAAGGAATCATATCTGCACTGATACCTTTCATGCCTGCACCAGTACCTTTTGAGATCTCAGCGAGTTTTGCAGGGTTGTCATAATTGTTGACAGCTTCGACAATTGCTTTTGCCATTTTCACAGGATTTTCGGCTTTGAAAATGCCTGAGCCTACAAAAACTCCGTCAGCCCCGAGACGCATCATGAGAGCCGCATCAGCAGGTGTTGCAATTCCGCCGGCTGCAAAATTTACCACAGGAAGGCGCTGCATTTTTGAGGTTTCGACCACAAGCTCTATCGGAGCTTCGATTTCTCTTGAAACCATAATCAGTTCTTCTTTGGTCTTGCTTGAAAGTGCACGGATTTCGCCCATGATCTGTTTCATGTGCTTTACTGCCTGGCTGACGTCACCTGTTCCGGCTTCTCCCTTTGTGCGGATCATGGCCGCCCCTTCGTTAATTCTGCGGAGGGCTTCTCCGAGGTTTCTGGCTCCGCAGACAAAGGGCACTGTAAACTGGTTCTTATCGATATGGAAGAAGGGATCAGCAGGGGTAAGGACTTCGGATTCATCTACCATGTCAACGCCAAGGGCTTCGAGGATTTCGGCTTCTACGAAGTGCCCGATCCTGGCTTTTGCCATTACAGGAATGGTGACCGTATCAATGATCTGCTGGATGATTTCAGGGTTTGCCATCCTGGCAACTCCACCTGCTTTCCTGATATCTGCGGGAACAGCCTGAAGGGCCATGACAGCAACTGCTCCGGCTGCTTCTGCGATTCTGGCCTGCTCAGGGGTAGTCACGTCCATGATCACACCCCCTTTTTGCATACGTGCAAAGCCCCGCTTGATAAGTTCGGTCCCGTGTCTTAATTTTTCAAAGTCCATGAATGTCATCCTCTCTGTTTTGATCTGATTTTGAGATATCTGTCGTGGGAAACTATTTACACAGGTGAAACGCCCATCAAATTTTTCCCATTAATTTCAACCGACAGGTTACGATTTCGTTTGCTGTTTATCCAGTGAAATTGTGAATACGCTCAATAGTTAAAAGCATTATTTAAGTTATTCCTTAAAGAAAGAATACAGAATAAATTAATGTGCAAAGATTTGGGAGTTTTTTTCCATAAAAAACCTATATTTTTACAACCGGATACGACCTTCCTGCTTATTTGACCCAATATACTGCATAGTCTTAGTGCAATCATGGAATAATATTAAATGTTATCTTGCAGTTTTATAATTACTATTTCAGTCTCCATATAATATATATGATTTCCTCTCAATTCTGAGATCTAAACTTTTTCCGGAATTATGAGCAAATGCCGACTACCTTGTGGGTTTCAGGACTCACTGGCTACTGAATTTGTGAGGATATTCATTCAATAACTGTCCGCATTGATCATAAATTTCCTTTATCTCTTCTATATAGGTCAAGTTTTTTGCAAATAGCTACTGAAGCCCATATTGTAGTTGCAGGAATAAAGGTTCTTAGAAATTCTATTAACGTAAACTGGAGGTAATTTATCGTTACGGGAGTTTTAAACCAAAAATTAAGGATGAGGCTGGTTACTCCGAATAGTAAGAGTGCAATGAATATCCTTGCGGTTCTCTGGGCTATGCTTCCAGTATCATCAGGAATTCCTTTTTGTATAATCATGAGATATGCAATATTCGTGCCAAGATACATTCCTACAACATCGGCACTTACTAGCGATAAAGCTGTGAAAAGAATAGGAATGCCAAACATGAAAGAATAAAAAAGTAAATTCTGACGCCTGAAAGCAAGTTCAAAACTCTCTTTTTTGAAAAAATCATCTTTCAGAGAACTTTTGAGAAAACGCGTAAAAACAAATAGGAAAATTAACCCTACTATAGCCCCGCCTAGTACATCCCCTATGAAGTGCCTACCCAGATATACTCTTGAAAAAGCCATAGCCACTATCATAAAAGGAGTGAACATTCCGAGTATCCTATTTTTGAAAATTGCGGCGCTCCCTCCCCATAATGCAGTCGTAAGCGCTACGTGCCCGGAGGGAAAACCAAAAGGTGAATAAGTAAAAGCTTCTTGGAGGCGAAATGCTTTAAGGATCTGTTGATCAGGAAGTGCAAAAATTCCTCCAGACCCATTTCCTTCAAAAGGTGATATGTTTTTTATTCCATATTCCAAATTATGGACCCTATTATCTACAAAATCAGGCCTTGGAAATGAGACAAGCATTTTTAGGATTCCGGTAACCAGACCTGTCCATAACAATAGCTGAAAAAGAAGAACTCCCCTTCTAAACTCAAGGCCAAAAGTGATTATAACTATAATGGCAGCTAAAAAAGAGGAAGATCCCATTGTAGTTATCATAATCATTAAAAACGTAAACCATGGGGTTCCAAGAGATTGAAGGTAGATTATAGGTTCGGTCTGGAACATTTATAGAGCTCCCAGGAAAGATCATTTTTCTGGATTAAATTATAAAATTTTATTCTCTCAGAGATAGTAAAATGTGAAAAGCTTTTCGGCTCAATCAAACGCCCGACCTTTTGGTGCATAATGGAAACTTTCCATAAAGATACAAAATAGGTGAGTTCATGAGCGTCTATTTTCGAAACTTCGTTGAGGTCATGGTTGAGTGTCGAAGCTATAAACAATCTTAAATGAAGAAACATAAATTAGAAGCACCGCGGAAACAAAAAAAAGAAAAGAATCAGGTATGTAATTTATTATTATCAAAAGCTCGTATTTTTGATTCCCGAAGAAATGAAAAAGGGATTTTTTGCATAAATGAAAAAGGGATTTTTTGCATTTACTCTATCCCTTTTTACCACCTTTCATTTACACGAATTGAGCTTTTACAGATACGAAAACAGGACCTCTCATATCTATCTTTTTCTTTTTGCCAGTGATATAGCGCTGGGCAGTAGGACCTATTTTCAGGTTGACTTCCGAGGGCACTTTGACGATTCTTACTCTTACCATATGTTCGTTTGCTCCGGACATTGCAGCTTCTTCAATTTCCCTGGCAGCTTGTGCGGCAAAAGCTTCTACGAAACGAATGCCCGCTTTTGCAGAGTGATTCTCGAAGGCTTTTTGCCATTTACTGATATTTGGAATGCCCAGAATGTCACCCTGATAGGCTACAACTTCGTTGAAGGTTGCAGGGCCGCAGAGTTTTGTATTTTCTTCAGGCTCGATTACAGAAACTTTTACTTTCTTGCCGCAGACTTCCCCTTCCCAGGCAGGGAATTCACAGGGACTTGGTGCTTCCCCATGCAGTTCACACTGGGAAATAATCGCAGCAGCAATTGCACGTCCTTCGGAAGTCTCAGGCATTTTGTCTACAAAAACCTGCTTTGCAAGCTCACTATCCTGCATACTCCATTCACTGTACTGAGGGATCTGGGGATAAGTGAGAGCGCGAACGTCAGGCGCATCATGAAGGATCATTGCCAGCCTTTCCACTCCAAGCCCAAGGTTCATAACAGGGCACGGGATGTCATATTCTGCAAGAGCCGTAGGAGAATATATCCCGAAAGTTGCAACTTCGATCCAGCCGTCCGAATACTTTGAATTAGACCCTACAAGTTTCGGATGGAAGGCAAATACTTCGGTCTGGGTGTCAGGAATGTAGTATTTGCTGCGCTTTTCATCAGGCCTGAAAAGGAACTTTTCAAAGCCAAATTGGGACAGAAGCCCTTCTGCAACAGCTTTCCCATGGTCAATGGTTACATCTTCGTCCATTATCACGCAGGAAGCGGAGTAGTAGGTCATGAGTCTTGAGGCATCTTCCTGCTGTTCTCTCCTGAAACAGCGGTCTATAGAGAAAAAGTGGAATGGAGGTTCTTTCCTCTCAAGAAGAGAACTAAGGGAGATGAACCAGCCACTTGTCATGTGGCTACGGAGCGTCTTTGTGCTTGCCTGGGGCACAAGCTCTTTAAATTCAGGGAATACTCTGTCGATCATATCAGCTACAAGGGCGTCTGAGACTCCGAGAGCCGCTGAAATTTCAGGGACAAGATCGTCTCCGTCAATTTTCCCTTTTTTGTATGAGTGGAGAACTTGCCTGATTTTGTCTATTCCTTCATCGCCTACATTTCCAAGGATTTCATTTATCTGGGCTATTCGCTCGTCTGAGATTCCCACATTTGGACGGGGCAAGCCTGCAAGATAGAAACAGCGATCCAGAACTGCAAGAGCTTCGCTTCCGAATTGTTTGTGGACCTCTTTATCATCAACTATCAGAGGGTTCATCATTTCTTCAAAGCCCATTCGAAGATAAGCTTCTCTAAGCTTCTGGATAGTATCATAAACGGGATGTGCTTTTCCGTATTTAAGTGTGGTTCTGGGGTATCGCTCATTCAGGGTAGGTGTCCTGATCAGTTTTTTGCCTTCATTCCAGGTAAGATCGAAGTTCTCTTTTGCATCCTTTTTTATTTTTTCTGGATCGAATCTCATGCATATCCTCTTTAGTGGATTATTAAAATGATAAATTGTTAATTTTGGGATTGTAAATCATGATTTTTAAAGATTCAAATCTTTAGCGATTAAGTTATCAGACAGTCTGACAAATATCAAAATAATTATATAAATAATATATGAGTAAATTATATATGTTATTTGTAGTTCAAAGCACAATTCTTAATTATTCTGGCTCAGAACCTTTAATTTACTCAAAGTTGGTTCAGGATCTTTAATTTATTAGATGTTGACTCAGGATCTTTAATTTATTAGATGCTGGAGCGCAGGTTCAACTTAAAGCCTCAGTTCAAGTTTCAGCATAGCAGTCTCAAGTTTTTTCTGACGAATTGCGTTAACAACATCTCCACGTGTCTTTTCTATCAGCCCACGGGATACATCAGTTTTTCTCCTTAGTCCCTTGGTTATAGCATCAGGATAATCAAAGTCCATAAGTATTTCATGAATATTTTCCATGATCCCTAAAAATACTTCGGCTTTCTCAAAGGAATCTCTTCTTATAAGGTCCAGAATATGTCTTCTGAGTTCTCCCACAACATCTCCAAGCCCATTAAGGTAGGCAGCATATTCAACCCCCAGTTCATCCGGGGAGGGTATATTTTTCAACTCCCCTTCCCCCTTCATCAGGCTTCTAAGGACTGAGACTTCCGAGTACTCCTGCTGAGCATGCTCCACATATCCGGCATAATAAATGTCAGCGTGCCCTTTTAAAAGGAATTCAAGTTTCTCCAGAGCTTTTCCTGCTGCTTTGATACTGTCATCTGCCTTCTCAAAGTTCTGTCCATGCAAAGCAAATGTTGCTTCCCTGCATTCCCTGACGATTTCCCGGGATATTTTCAATCCATTTTCCCTTACACTGTCTTTAGCCTCAAAATTATCCCTTATCTGAGCCGAAACTTTCTCAAGCACTGTTACCATACCCCCTTCAATATATTTCAGCCTTCTATACGCTTTAGAACTCTACTTGAGTTAAATTATATTTAAAAACAAATTATATTTAGATATCTTATATTTATATTTTCAGAATTCAGGATCCTCGTCTGAAAATTTATCATCAAGTATATTATCTCTATTAGTATAATTTTCTTTGGTCTGTATAAAATGGAGATAAGATTTTTTATAACTTTATCCTTGTTATTACTCCTTTATTCAACCTGTAACTTATTTATATTTATGCATCAGTCTAAAATTCGATTTCAGATAGTTGCTAGATGGTTACCAACAGTCATTTAGTTAAAAAAAGTATATAAAAGAGGAAAGATATTTTTCCTGGTCTATATTGTAAATCTTAAGTTTACTCCCAAAATCAGCTCTAAAAAGCTAGCAAAATAAGAAGTTGCTGCTTTCCGGCTCTTTTTTCAGAATTAGGCAAAGTTTGGGATTTTTTAAAGGGTCGTCTCATGAATGTACCCGAGCTCTTTCTATTCTCGGGAGCTTTTCCTTTCTCAGTTTGCACTCTCAAGCAAATTCTTTTTTATTGCTTCAGAGGATTTTTACGATCTTATTCATCTACGGGAATAGTTTCGAGCTGACTTGAGAGGTTCCAAATTAAAGTTCTTGTGTGTAGAGGAAGGTTAGGATCATTGCTTATATCTTCGAGAATGGAAATACTTGATGCCGCTCTAAGGAAGAGAGGTTCGGATTCGTTGTTCAGTATGTCCATGATTTCATTCACGGAACGCCTGATATTTCTTGGAACTGAAGAGTCACTTGTTATGCTGTCTAGGACCTGAAGACATTGTCTGATAACTTCTGCTGAATCATTTGATGACATTCGAATCACCTTCGCAGTCAATTATGATGTAAAAATTAGAGCTAATAAATTACTGTAAGACAGGCTTGTTATATAAAATAGTATCGGTGATTTTTATAATTGCAGATAGTAATGTCAGCCCTTTGCGGTTCTAAATCCACGATTATTCCTATTATATGGATGGAGGTAATTTCATATACAGGAAGCTACAGGAAAAATCTTATAAAATAAGAGAGAAGCTGTGCATAGAGGAAGGCCAAGTACATGGATTCTGAAAAAGATCAAAAAGTAAAGCGAATAGCGCGTTTTCTAGAATTAGGGGGCACGATGCTTGCTGAACATTGTAAAGTATGCGGAGCCCCAAGATTTCGGTATCAGGGCAAAGTAATCTGCCCCGTATGCGATGTCCGGGAAGAAGAAGAGGAAGCTCCGGAACCAGCCTCAGCAGAAGTACAGGTTCCTGAAACCAAACAGTATACAGAAAAAGACAGGCCCTCTTTTGAGGCTAAAAAAAGAATTCAGCCCCACAGGCAAAAATCGAGATTAGGATTGAAAATATCTGAAGCTGCCGGAGAAATTGAAAAGGCTCTGGGGTCCATAGAAGAGGATATTTCCAAAAAATCTTCCGATATAGGGGAGGCAAAAAACATAGCCCCTGCGTTTCAAGCTGCTCCCTTAGAGAAAGCAGAAAAACCAGTAGAGGCGCCGAGAATTTCTGCAGTTCATGAGAATCGGGACCATGGAGATAGGGAAGTACTGGAGAAACTTCTCTTTAAAAAGATGGTCACTATTGCAACCTCCCTTCAGGATGAAAAGAACCCTCGTAGCATTGCTGAGGATTTCGAGCTAATTGAAAAGGGTATTGGGCTTATCGAGCGTCTTAGACAGATATAAGGCAAGAATAAAACGAAAAGAGATGCGAGAGGAAACAAAAGAGTAGATAAAAGAGTCAGAGTGGAAAAAGGGAAAAGAAGAAGGAAGAAAAGAAAGAAGGAAAATAAAGAAGTCGAGCTTTCATTTATCTTCATGAAGGAAGAAAGGAAAGAAGGAACTCTGGACTTTCCTTTACCTTCATTTACCCTTTATAAGGACTTATCCTTCATAAGGAGCCTCGAGGATCTCTCTAATCCGGGCTGCTCTTTTTGGCCCTATTAGTTTTACCTTTTTGAGTTCTTTGATATCAGCGTTGATAACAGCTTCTACTGAGCCGAAATGCAAAAGGAGATTTCTTGCGGCTTTTGGCCCTATATCGGAGATTGAAGAAATAAGGTATTCTTGCTGTTCAGCAAGAGTACTGACTGACCTTTTCCCATGGGGATTGACCTCACGCTTATTTTCTGTCTGCTCACGCTTTGCAAGTATCTTCAAAATTGAAGCTGTCTCTTCTTCATCTCTGGAGTATAAGAGTGAGACTCCAAAATCAATTGCAATGGCTACCAGGGAGCCGTGGATGGCATTCGGATTAATCTGCCTGGAGGTGAAAAGTTCTTTCCCTTCGATAATAAGAACTGGTTTTTCATACACTCTTACAAGATCCGAGAGCTGCGCAAAGAGATTACGCTTTCCATCGATAAGGGAACTCGCAAAGTCATCCGTGCGCTTTCTTTCCACAGCAAGGCGATCGCTTACAACGTAATCTCCTACTTCGAGAGTTGTAAAACTGACTTCCACTCCAAGCCTATCAAGGACTTTTGCAACTCCACTTTTTGTTTCTCTGTAGTCGACTACTATTCTAAGAGACTGGGCTTCGGGTTCTATCCCGGGTGGCTTTATTTCGGAAACTTCCCCTTCATGTGCAGATTTCTTTCCGGAAAGAGTTTCGAAATCTACCAGGGTTTTTTGCCTTTCTTTTAAGTTCCCTTCTTCTTTACTATCTCCTTCTTTATGCTTATCCACACCCAAATATTTCTCATTTAAATCTCTCTCATCTAAATCTTTCTCATTCAAATTTTGCTTATTCGGACCCCCACTTTCTATTTCTTTCTCTCTCGCTTGTTTATTTCCTCTATTGTAATCTGAATCTACAGACACCCCCCAGTTATCTGTTGAGAATTCTTTATTTTCCGGCCTATCTTTTATGCTGTTTTCATTTTCAATTATACTGTTTTCATTTTCAAATTCGTTTTCCTCGAACTCGGAGATAAGGGCTTTGGACTCAAAATCGGAAAGTTTCGAACCTTCCTTTGAGCTCTTGGGGCCTAAAATGGCTTCCAGCCCATGCATGCTGTTGAGCATTCTTTTTTCTTTGTTTTTGCTGCTCCAGTAATAAGCCTCATCTCGTGTACCTTTTGTCACAAGCACAATTACTCTGCCCTTATGCTGCCTGCCTGTCCTGCCCTTGCGCTGGATGCTGCGGATTTCCGAAGGTATAGGTTCGTAGAATAATACAAGATCCGTAGAAGGGATATCAAGTCCCTCTTCAGCAACTGATGTAGCCACAAGTACGTTGTATTCTCCTGCTCTGAATTTATCGAGAATTTCCGCTTGCTTCTTCTGCGTAAGCCCTTTGTCCTTATGGCGTGAACCCTGCCCCACAAAACGGATAGGAATAGCTCCTGGAGCCCCAGAAAGGGCATTTGCCACTATTTCGGCAGTGTCTCTATAGTTTGTAAATACAATTACGCGGGAATCAGGATTTTCTTCCAGCTGCTTGGATACGATCTTCCGTGCAAGCTCCAGTTTAGGATGTTCGACATCGCATTCCTTTACTCTGTAAAAGGCTTTCCGAATGTAGAGATCGTCCATGAGCCTTTTTGCAGCCTTACTCGCACTTTTGGAGGATGCTTCTGCGTCCAGTTTTTCCATATACTTTCTGAGAGTCTCAATCCCCTGAGTTTCCACCATTTCCACAGCATGGTTTACCTTCATCATTTCAGCAACTACAGATATGGCAGAAAAAATAGCAGGATCCCCACCTACACGAATTTCACTCTGGAGACTTTTCTGAAGAAGCAAAAGGTCTTTTTTGGAAATATATTTCCCATTGCCTGCAGAAAAACCAAGCTCCCTTATGATTCCGAGCCGATCATCGAGGATTTTTTCCAGATACCCTCGAATTTCGGCCATCTCGGCAGGAAGCTGAACCTGAAGCCATTCTACTTCTTTTTCCTGCACATAAGGGCGAACATCCCTGTCTTTCTCAGTTCTTACAGCGACATTCTCGACATGAAGAGCCTGACACACCTCAGAAATTTTCTCGTCTGAGCTGCCTGGACTTGCAGTAATTCCGAGCACATGAGGATTTTTCGCGCTCTCGAAGTACTTTTCCGCAATAAAAGTATAGGCGTAATTTCCGACTGCCCTGTGGGCCTCATCAAAAGTGATATGGCTTACATCTTCGAGGCTGATCCGTTTCGTAAGAAGATCATTTTCAATTACCTGGGGGGTGGATACTATCAATTTTCCCTGTACCCAGAGTTTTTCCCGCTCTGCAGGGGCAATACTGCCTGTAAAGGCAAGAACCTCTTCTTCGGGAAGGGACATCACCCTTTTAAAAAAAACGGCATGCTGATCAACGAGAGGTTTTGTGGGAGAAAGAATGAGGGCTTTTCCTCCGAAACGCTGGAGTCTGGAAGCAATCACAAAAAGAGCTATAATGGTTTTCCCAAGCCCTGTAGGAAGCACAATCAGGCTTGATCCTTCAAGAGCTTTTCCTGCCAGATTGAGCTGGTAGAGCCTCTGCTCAACTGTATCGGGCTTTATCAGTGGGTGCCTGATGCAGGCAGGCTCGTCAGGAAAAAGATTTTCGCTCATTTCGCATCAGATTTTTTATTGCATGACGAGTTGTTCTATTAAATAGTTACTCTGTCAGCGCCTCATTAAATCGTCACTTTATCAGCGTTCCACTACATAGTAGCTCTGTTAGCATTTCATTGTATAGTAATTCTATTTCTATTAATTTATTTTAGATCTTCATCGTGTTAAAGAAACAATGAAATAATAAAATTAAAGTTTTGCTGCAGGCTTTTACAGCCCACAGCCTTGGAACCTGGGTTGAAAGTGGATCTAATATCTAATTCCAGGTTTTTCATATCTGAAATCTAACTTTATCACCGAATCTATAATTTTATCGTCGAATTTTATCGTCAAATTTTATCGTCAAATTTTATCGTCGAATCTTATCGCCTAATTTCATAGCCGAATCTTTAATATTATCTCCAAATCTTTAATTCCTAAACTTCAGAAGTTAAAGGGGTTACCTGCAGATTCGAAGTCTCTGCTCCTGTAAATAAGCTCGTAAAGCAAGTTTTCGATTCCTTCGATTGGAGCCCTTACCTGCCGCATGGAATCCCTGTCCCTGATTGTGACAGTCCCGTCTTCAAGGGTATCATAATCCACAGTAATCGAGTAAGGAGTTCCGATTTCGTCGTTTCTCCTGTAACGGCGCCCAATAGTTCCTGAATCATCGTAGTTAACAAGCAGGGTCTTTTCCCTGAGTTTTGCAACGATTTCCTTTGCAGGATCTGCAAGCTCTTTACGAGTCAAAAGCGGCAGGACTGCAACCTGCACCGGAGCAACTGCGCTTGAGAAATGCATAACAAGGCGGGATTCCTCTTCTCCCTCGGTATCGCTTTCGCCCTTTACTGCTTCTGATTCTGTTCCAGTTTCTTCCGTACCTTTAAGCCCGGATTCGGCTGCCTTCTGAGCCACATTTTCTTCATCATAGGCGTGTTCCATGGTACCGTAAAAGATCCTGTCAATACCATATGAAGGCTCAATTACGTGCGGAATTATGTTTTCTCCACTGACTTTTACAGTCTCTTCCGCAAAGCTTACCATATCAGGGCTGACTGTCAACTCTTCTCCGGCCACGGTAACTTTGATCTCATCCTTAGAGAGCTCTTCTTCCGAAAGCTGTTTTAAGGCGTCTGCAACAGCTCTTGCTTTGCCCTTAAAGGCAGGACCCAGCTTGCCCATATTTGGATTTATAGCAAAGCGAGTCACCATCTTAGGCTTATCGTATTCCACGTAAACGTAAAGCTCGGTCTTGCTGACTCTTGCATGGGCTTTGAGGTCGTAATCTGTCCTGTCAGCAATTCCCACCATCTCAACCCAGCCAAAACGGTCTGTCTCGATCTCAGCGTCCCAGCAGTCGATTGCGTAGTGAGCCATCTCATCCTTCAGATGCTGTCTGAACCTGAGCCTTGCAGGGTTAATTCCTATCTTTGTCAGAAACTCGTTGGTAAGCGCAAGATTGTAACCCAGGATTTCATGAGCAATAACTCCAGCTTTTACAGCTTCTCTGACAGTCATCCTGAAGGATTCGCCCTTTTTCTGTGCCTCCTGCGAATAGAGCACAAGCTCCTTGTCAGCGAACCGCTCGAAATTGGGATGCTCCTTGTTTCGGGGGTCAACGAAAATCTCACACTCGGCCTGTGTGAATTCCCTGAGCCGGATAACGCCCTGCCTGGGTGCAATCTCATTCCTGTAAGATTTTCCTATCTGCACTGCCCCAAAAGGCAGCTTATCCCTGTAAAAACGGGAAAGTCTCGGGAAGTCCACAAACATCCCCTGTGCCGTTTCCGGCCTGAGATAGCCCTGCCTTCCGGTACCAGGCCCGATTGTAGTTTTGAACATCAGATTAAACTCATAGGCATCCCCGAACTCTCCACCACACTCGGGACATCTGACTTCGTTTTCTCTGATAACCTTTGTAAGATCTTCTGCACTCAGGGTTCCTGCAGCTTCAGTTACATTTTCCACAAGATGGTCAGCCCTGAACGCTTCCTTGCAGTTCATGCACTCACACAGCGGGTCAGAAAAGCCTCCAACATGTCCGGATGCGATAAAAACTTCCTCGATCCCTATGGTCGGGCACTCAATCTCCATAAACCCTTCCTGGATAACGTAAAATTCTCTCCAGACCTGCTCAATCCGCCTCTTCAGCGTGCTCCCAAGAGGCCCATAATCATAAAACCCGCGGCTCCCACCATACAGCTCAAAGGAGTTCCACAAAAACCCCCGGCGTTTAGCCAGCTCGAATACTTTCTCATATTTGTCCATTTTATAAATCCTCGTGAAATTGATTAGGGGATATCAGATAATTGTAAATTCTTGATTTGTCTGAAATACTAGATGGATAACGGCATCATTATATTAAATTTGCACTGCTCTGCGTTAGTGAAGATTTTTTGGTTATAAATGTGATTGTGTGTAGTTGTAAGTTCTTGGATTTGATACTTTTGGAGTAAATTTTAAAATAGGTTTTATATAATTGATTGCTAAAAAATACAGTCTTAAATCCTAACTTGTGATACCGATCTCTGCCACTTGATTAAATAGATATATTTATATAACAATAAACAAAATTGCAATATTGCAATTTTATGAAGACCAAAGATTTATTTAACAAATCTGATCTTGTTTGGGATTACTTTTCAGAACATCCCTATGAAGAGATAACACCAAAGGTCCTTGCTCAAAAACTAGGTTCAAATTATAATACAGTTAATAGTGCTATTAATAGGTTATACATTAGTGGAAGAATTAAAAAGAAAGAGAGGGGAATTTATATACTTTCGGAGTTACCAAAAGGACAAACAACTTTTGGAAATAACGCTTGAGGATATTAGGACTTACTCTGTGGCCAGAACTTAATAAAATTAAACATTCAACTGTTTAAAATTTCATTTGACTGCAATCTCTAATGTACACAACTTTAAATCTCAAATACGTATAGTCATACATGTGTAAGATAAGGGAATATGATTTTGGATGATTTGACTTTAGAGATAACAAAAAAATGCCCTATGAATTGTCTTTTGTGCTCTTCACATGGAGGTGAGCCTTATCCTAATGAATTCAGCTTGAGAGAGCTAGAGAAATATTGTGGATCAGGCTAAATCTCTCGGAGTAACCCAAATATCTTTATCTGGTGGAGAACCCCTAACTTATGCATATATCTTAGACATTTGTAAATATATCGTAGATCTTGATATTGACGTTTTTGTATATATTTCTGGAAATACTATTGACGAAAACAATTCTGTTTCTCCAATTTCAGTGGATTATTTCTTAAAATTAAAAAATGCTGGTGTAAATGAAATTGTATTCAGCATGCATGGCTCTAATCCTCAAATAAATAATAGAATAACTAGAAGAGAAAATAGCTTTGAAAATCTTATAGAATCAATTAATAATTCACAAATAGTAGGCTTAAGTGCGGATGTCCACTTTGTGCCTATTAAAGAAAACTACGGAGATCTACGCGCTGTAGTTTCCCTTGTAAAAAGTTTTGGTTTACGCTCTCTTCACATTTTGAGATTTGTACCCCAAGGACGGGGTTACAAGTATAAAGATCAATTGGCACTTTCACAGAAGAATTATTAGAATTACGTATAACCCTTGAGGAATTAATGCATACATCTGAAATAAGTATCACTGTTGGTGCTCACTATAATGATCTTGGACTAGGTAATAATAAGTGTAAAGCTGGTATTGAAAAAGCAGTAATCCGTCCAGATGGTTTTGTATTCCCGTGTGTAGGGATGAAAAAGGTTGAAGAATTTATGGATTGTAATAACATCAGGTCCAATAGCCTTGAATATATTATAAATGAATCTCATGGATTTCGCTTATTGAGACAAATTTTAGCTGCTGGCATGATTAAAGATTTTCAACAAGATGGAAATGTATGCAAGTTCAATAATTATTGTATTGCTCAAAACATTTCTGAGTTTCAACTCAATAATCAGAGGCTTTCCGAAAAATGCAAAAAGAGATGTGATTTTAATACTGACTGTATAATACAACATCTTCTTGAATCTTAAATTAGTATTTTTGCACAACCCCGAGTTCCGAAGAGGCAAAGATCTCCTCTTCGGTCTCGCCGAACCAGAGGGGGCGAAGACCCAGGGCATCAACACTGAACACACAGCGGTCGGCACAGCGGGCGATAACCGCTGCCGGACCCTGGGCCGACGGACAGCAGGCGACGGAACAGCCGGTACATGTTCCTGAGTTCCTCAGGCATTCGATCCATCTCGCTGAAAATGGGAGGAAAGACCATTTCCATGGCCACAAACAGGGAAAACCCGTGCCGGAACATGAGTCCTTCCAGCAACCGGTTTAAGTCCTGGGAGTCGCTCCCGCCTTGAGGGAGGTCGATTCCCATCATCCGTGCCTCATCACGAAGCCTTTCAATGGTATTGATTTCGCCGTTGTGCGCCAGCAGTCCGAAAGGTTGGGCCCGCAAAACGGTCGGCAGGGTATTGGTGGAATAGCGGCTGTGGCCGATGGTGAGAGAGGAAAGGAAGTCGCGTCGCCGTAATTCGGGATAGTAATGGGGCAGGATCTCAGGTGCCCCATGGACCTTGTACGCGGCAACATGCCCGGACAGGGAAGCAACATGCACCGGGGTTTCCCTCTCAATTGCCGCGGCAAGGGATGCAAGCAGGGCGGGGGCTCGTTTCGGATCGGGACAGCGGAGAGCGATCTGCCAGAAAAAGGGCTCTGAACGACGAGCATTTGCCGACAGTGCCTCGCTCCTGACCGGTCCGGGACGTTGCGTCAGGATCTCCAGACCGTGGTCGGTAAAGCGTCGCAACAGATCTTCCTTCACAGAGGAGTCCGTGGTCATGGCCTCCCGCGGAACCAGTAGATGCGCGAGGGCAAAGGAAGCCGATTCCGCCAGTT
>CAVRNH010000004.1:0-17847 GCA_963722085.1 uncultured Methanosarcinaceae archaeon
ATTAGGTATCAGTTCGTCTTCTATTTTTGTAGTCTTCTATTTTTTTTATTGATGTTTTTTCCAGATATCCCTAAGCCATTTTTTCATTTTTTTTCCATGCTTCAATAAGGCTAAAACAATCTAATTCGTCGCATGTGAAACGAGCATTGTTACACTGGAAATTGATATTGAAAACGTCAACCAAGTAATGGATATTTCATATCGTTGCAACAAAAACAAACATTACTAATATTTTTGTGAAGATTCAAATATTGAAAGGGATATATTCATTTTAATAACTTCTTCAGTTTAAACTTAGGCTATCTCATGAATAAATTTCCTTTATAGTCTTTTTATCATCTAAAAGAGGGGTAAAATATGGAAATAAATAAAGTCAGAATTCAGGATCTTCCTGACCGAAGCCGTCAAGAGAAAGGCTTATTCGAAGTGGGCCGGAGTCTCTTTCAAACGCAGAACTGCTGGGAATAGTCCTGAGGACAGGATCAAAGGAAGAGAACGTTGTCAGCCTTTGCAACCGGATATTATCTGAATACAGTATCAAGCAGCTAAGTCTTGCAAATGTCTCAAGGCTTATGCAGGTTCATGGGGTTGGAAAGGCAAAGGCTGCTCAGATAGCCGCAGTTTTTGAACTGGCCCGCAGGCTTGAGATTTTTGTGGAGGACCCAAAAAGGAAAATCTGTTCCCCAAAGGACGTATATGCCCTGATGTATCCTAAAATGCGAGAGCAAAAGAAAGAAAAATTTATAACACTATATCTTGATACAAAAAATCAGATTCTTAAGGAAGAAATTATATCCATAGGTAGCCTGAACGCAAGTATTGTTCATCCGCGTGAGGTTTTCAAATCCGCACTTATGGAATCCTCTGCTTCAGTAATAATGGTCCATAACCATCCCTCTGGGGATCCAAGTCCCAGCAGGGAGGATATAATGGTTACCGAGAAACTTGTTGAAGGAGGAAAGCTTCTGGGAATCGATGTGCTTGATCACATTATCATCGGAGATGGCAGGTACGTGAGCCTCAAAGATGAAGGTTTTGTAAGATAAAATTCATTGCAGAACTTAAACCTGGCATATTAATTACTTTCTGTAGATTGAAAAGCAGAACATAAAATAGACTTGAATACCAGTTGCTGAATAAATTCGTTTAGTAAGAGTTGCTGAATTTGTTGAATAATAGTCTTTGAATAACAGTTGTTGAATAACAGTTGTTGAATAACAGTTGTTGAATAACAGTCGTTGAATAACAGTCATGTTGAATAATAGTTGTTGAGAGTTACGAAAGTTATTGGCATTAATGGAAGTCCACGAAAAGATGGAATACCACTATCTTGATTCAAACTATGTTTAATGAACTGATGATAAAGTGGGAGCATCAGTTGTAACTGCTCGCCGCTGAGGTGCTATTAGTGCCTTTAATGCCCTGAATATTTTTTGCATAGTAAAAAATGTTTCTGGTAGGGTCAAGTTACTGGAATCTAGCTTACTGGAATGCTATCGTAGAAGTTGAGAAGATCAAGAACATTGAAAATATGAAAGACCTTGAACAAAATATGGCCTGTATATTGAAAAAATACATAGTAACTGAAACTCTTCGATAATAAAATGATCCTTCTGGAATCTCTGGTCAAACACCGTGAGATCACTTATCAGTAAGCTTATATCACTTATCAGTAAGCTTATATCACTTATCAGTAAACTTGTAGTATTTCCCTTAACTTGTAATATTTCCCTTAATAGATCACTTTCCTCAGTTAATGGCTTTACTTAGCTAAAACCTAAGCAGACATTGCCTCCTGGAATTATAGTCTATTATAATCGGATAGTTTATATGCAGCTTATTCATTCGATAAAGCTAGCTTTATCGAGCTTACTCAATCTACGATATCTACTGAGATCTACGATATCTACTAAATCTACGATATCTATATATATCTACAAGAAATGGGCTTTTCAATCAAACAATTTCCCCTCTCACTTCCTATCCTTTTAAAAAGGAGGTTTTCTGAATTACAAAAAATTTAAACGCCTGTGCACTGGACAACAGACATATTCAGGAAATAACTCTGGATGACCCTTATACTGTACCTTACAAGGGCATTTACGCAATATGTGATGCGAAAAATGAGTATGCAGAGATAGTTGAGCATTCCAATTGCTACAGCGGCGCAGCCTGGTCTCTTTACCACTATGCAAAAGCGCCCCTTGTCCTGAAAGCCCGCTCAGCCGGGAATATGATCCGTTATCTTATGAAGACTGGAACTTCTAATCTCGAACTTAAATCTTCAGTAGCAGCCGCAGGAATTGAATCTGTGATTGTACAGGGAGATGAAGTAGAAATCACCTATGCCGGGTTAGGCGGCGGAGGCGTCGGTGCAACCCGCTGCAGGGCTTTTGCAGACGGGGTTCTCCGTTATGAAATTTCCGAATCTGGGGGAGAGAAATGCGCTAGAGGCACGATTGTGGTTCCTCGCAGAGACCGTATCCTGATAGGTATAGACGATACGGATTCCAAAGATACAGGAGCCACCTGGACTCTGACTCATAATATCGCAAAGAAACTGGACTGCCAGGAAGCAGTTTATCTCTCTCATGCCCTTGTCCAGCTTTTCCCTGTCCCGGAAAAGACCCAGAATTGCATGTCTACCGTACTTGAGTTCGGCTGCGTGGATAATAAAGCAAAATCAAGGCTTACAGAGTCTTTCAAAAATGCCCTTAAGAAATACAGTGCCTCCAGCCAAACCGGAATGGTTGTTCTTTCTGATTTCTATGCAAAAGGGATATACGGGTACAGTAACCGCTGTCGGACTGAAAGAGTCTTGAAAACTGATGCTTTGACCTGTGCCGAAGAAAACGGCGTGGAAATCATGCTGGACGGCAATGGAACAATAGGCGCGCTTGCTTCTCTTCCCTGGTTCGGGAGGCCTGAAGAATCCATTATGGCTGGGACTGAAATCAAACCTATGATCACGGAAAAAATCGGAAACGATATTCGGTAAACAACATTGATATACGGTATTTGATAAATGACACTTAATAAGTCAAGAACCAATTAGGCAAGAAGTTAAATTGAAAACCCCAGATAGAAATCTCATACGGAATTTTTGTGGATTTCTTTAAATTCTACTAACGGGGATAAGCTTGGAAGAGAATACAGAAGAGTACACCGGATTCAAGGCCCTTTATTTCGCAGCGCTTGATAGTAACGTCAGCTTGGTTGTAGGCGTCCCCGGGTATCCCATTACTTCCTTGATGGAACTCTTTTTGGATAAATCCGGGGTAACAGAGATTTTTGAGTCAAGAACCGCTGCTTTCAAAGCGGAGAATTCTGAAAAAGTGCACAATCCCACTTACAGTGCCAGATGGTTAACAAACGAAAAAGTTGCTCTGGAAACTGCGCTCGGAGCGTCTGCTTCGGGCAGAAGAGCCCTTGTTATTGTAAAACATGTTGGGATGAACCTGCTTTCAGATCCGCTTATAACCTCGGTTACACATACCATAGGGGCGGGCCTTGTTGTGATTGCAGGGGATGACCCTGGAGTTAAAGGCTCTCAAAATGAGCAAGACTCTCGCTGGTACGGCAGGATAGCCGAAGTAGCAGTTTTTGATCCGACTGGTCCCTATATTGCTTACAATGCCCTGAGGCGGGCTTATGAGCTTTCCGAAGAGACGAAGACTCCAGTTATCCTTAGAGTTACTGCAGGCCTGGAAAAAAATGAAGGAAAAATAAAGCGTCTCCCTAGATCCTTACCTCCTCATCCTGAATTCGACCGTTCTATTTGGAAAAATCGAATGATGGAAAAACACCAGCTCTTTCACTCCAGAATCTACCCACTATTGGAAGCTGAAGCCGAGAACACTGATCTGAATAAAGTAATATTAAGGGCAGGGGGAGAAACAGAAGTCAGCTCTGAGCCTGAATATGGGTATGAGGAGAGTGGATTTGAGCATGGATCTGAGAGTGGGCCAGAGCGTGGGTTTGAACATGAGTCATCTGAGCGTGGGTTTGAACGTGAGTCATCTGAGCGTGGGTCTGAGCGGATAGGAATCATTTCCTCAGGTTTTGTTTCTTTTATAGTGGAAAAAATATTGAAAAAGCGTAACCTTGATCGCGAGGTTTCCCACCTGTCCCTTTCCCTTGTTAATCCACTTCCCCTTGGAAAAATTGGTAAATTTCTTAAAAATAATCAAAAGGTGCTCGTGGCCGAAGAGTCCGAACCTTTTATAGAAGAACAGATCCGGATTGCAGGTCGAGTTTATGGGAAAAAGACAGGGCACCTTCCATACGGACAGGTTATGCCTGAGGATATAGAATTTGCTCTTGAGCATATAGATGAAGAGAAAGTTTCCCCTGCAGAAACTACCTCTCCCAAAGAGACGAAAAAGGATAGATCCACAATCTGCAATAACTGCCCCTATCTTCCCCTCTATCATTTTCTCAGCACGCTTGACGTTCGCATTGCAGGCGATATGGGTTGCTCTGTCCGAAGTGCACCCGAGCCACTTGCGGCAGTTGATGTCAGCTTTGCCCTTGGTTCTGCAATTTCAGTTGCATGTGGTTTTGAGAAAAAGGGCATAGCAGTAATCGGAGATTTTGCCATGGCACACTCAGGCATACTCGGACTTATCAGTGCCGCGACTACAGGCTGCAACGTGCTTGTACTTGTACTGCAAAATCAGGTTGCAGCTATGACCGGCGGGCAGGAAGTTCCTGATCTCAGAAAAGTTGTTGAGGCAATAACGCCCGATGTTTCAGTTTTCGATACTGACGATATCGATACCAATAAAGGAAAATCTGCTGACACAGCCGAGGCTGAAAAGGGAATAAGGTGTAAAGTCGAAAAACAGACCATTAGCTCCGAGCTTTTGGAGTTGATCCGTACTAAAATTGCCCTTCCAGGAGTTTCTGTTATTTTTATAAAAGGAAAATGCAGAAAATATTATTCCTGAACCATTTTTTCAATACTTGTATTTTTAGTTTAGTTTCCTTAGCCTAATCTCATCTCACAATTTAAATTTTTAGTTTAATTCTTTAGCCTAACTTTTATTTTTTATTTATCTGGATTTCTACTTCATTTTTTCAACTTATTCTATTTTAAGATGCATTATCCTGTTTTCTTCAAGGATATAACTTCAAATCTTATTGAAGTTTGAAAAAGGATATGTTCCTTGTGAAAAAGTAAATAACTAAAGAAAACTATTAAAAATAGGGAATTGGGATTTCAATATCTTTCAATATTTGGAAATTTACAACTAAAAAATGGAATTAATGGGGGGGAAATAATTGAACACAAAGGTTCAAATTTTGCTGGTAGTTGGAGCATTATTACTTATTATGGGTATGCTCATGAATATTACCAGAGACCCACTTATGTTGGGTACAGGGACTGTAACTGCATTATTCATGATTTTGCTTTTCAGGCTAGATCCTTTAAGTCCAAAAGATTGATGAAGGAAGAAATGTGAAGGCAAATTCCTTTGGAAGAAACTGCCGGAAAACCCTGTGGGCCTCCACATACTTCCTAATTTAATCCAATCGGTTGTTTCAGCCTTCCTTTTAGATTTTTTCTTAATATCCACCCTTGATCCTTAATTTTTATCCTTTATTGAAGTCTCAAGTTTTAGTTGTCTGTCATTTTACTGAAATTCACTGGAGTCCAGATAGTTTAAAATATTTCGCTTAGATAAATATATAACAGAGTTTAATTTTTGAAATTGTGGCTATGTACAAATCTCAGATTGAAAATAGAAAATGATCTGAATCTATAAACTGAGAGGTAAAAATCAAATTTCGGAGTGTAGATAGCTCCATAATACTAAATCTAAAACTGGCGAGATGGAATTATGAAGCACAGAACTAAGACTGCTATCAAGTGTTTAATATTTCTAGTTCTTTTTGTCTCCCTTTTAACAGAAGGATGTCTGGGGCAAATTTCCCTGTTTACCGGGGGAAATGGGACAGGAAATCAAGAGGGGGACGCTAATGGAAACTCTCCTGGAGGCTATCTTAAAACAGAGGCAGTAAACCTCTCCGAACATGGAGCAGGAAACTCTACTTTTGCAGGGAACTTAACCCTTGCAAGAAATTACAGGCTTGAGGCCCTTGATATGGAATTAAAAGCGCCTTCTTACGAGTTACCCCTGAGCAGGGATAATATTACCAACTATGGGAACTTTTCCGGCAGGATTTCTCTAAACGAATCAGCTCTTAAAATGCTGGAAAGTAATGGTTTTGTGGTAATCGAGAATCCTTACAATCCCGGAGAAGAGGATATAACTTCAATGTACTCAACCCTCAAACAAGAAGAAGTACCTATTTTCATTACCACGGATTCACTGCTGCACCTCTACCATATTCAGTTTGATGAGACTCTTCGCCAGATAGAGGAGAAGGAATTTTATGATACTCTCTGGAAAACAGACCTGGCTCTGCTAAATGCTTCAATAGAGAAATATAACAGTGCCACAGGGGAAGAAAAGGAAGCTGCAAGAAGAAATGCAGCCTACTTTGCAGTTGCATTGAGCTTGCTCCAACCAAAACCCGCACAAATACAGTCTACGGTACCGGAAACACAAGGCTCTTACGGCCTTGTTAATGAGTCCCTTTTCCCTGCAGGGGCAGAAGCACAATATCAATTTGAAATTCCGGAGTTTGTAAAGGAAGATGTGAAAGCCGAACTTTCCCTTATAGAGTTACACGAAGGTTTTTCGCCTTCTCCAATTTTCAAATATGAGGAAGATTATTCCCAGTACCTGCCAAGAGGCCATTATACCCGCTCTGAGAAGCTGCAAAACTATTTTAAGGCCTTCATGTGGCACGGCCGAATGAGTATGCTCCTGAAGGATACACTGATTAAATCCGAAGACCCTGCAAAAGATGCCCGCATCCAAACAATCCAGGCAAGCCTGATTGCTTCTGAATTCCAAAGCGAGCCTGAACTTCTTAAAAACTGGGACAGAATCTATGAGGTCACAGCCTTTTACGTAGGTTTTTCTGATGACCTCGGTCCATATGAATACATGCAGGCTATGGATTCGGTCTTTGGCAATGGAGATAGACAATTAAACGAAACATCGGTTAACGAACTGAAAGCTAAACTTGCAGAATACCAGGGCCCTAAAATCTATGGAGGCACAGGAAACTGTGTTCTTGTACCGCCTCTTACCTCCGAGCAGGCTGACGAATGCCTGAAACACACGAGCGGTTTCCGTTTCATGGGGCAGCGCTTTATCCCGGACTCCTATGTTTTCTCAAACATGGTTGGAGTATATACAGGAGGATATAATGGGGAAAAAGACGCTCCGTTTACGCTAGTGATTTCAGAAGCCGGTCCTACCCGAGGCTTCCCTCGCGGGCTTGATGCCATGGCTCTCCTTGGCTCCAAAAGGGCTCTTTACTGGCTCGATGAATTGAACGATTCCAGCTATGAGAACTACAGTGTTCAGTATGGAAAGATGAATTCGGAGTTTTCGAACTTCAGCGCAGCCGACTGGAACAGGAACCTCTACTGGTCATGGCTTTATTCTCTCCAGCCCCTCTTGAAAGACTATGGAAATGGCTATCCTACCTTTATGCAGACCGATGCCTGGCAGGACAAAGAAATGAATACAGCCCTGGCTTCCTGGACAGAACTCAGGCACGATACCATACTTTACTCCAAACAGAGTTATACCATGCTCTTGACCTCAATGCCCATGCCTGTTGAAGAAAAACCTGTCGTAGGATATGTAGAGCCAGTACCCGACTTTTACGCCAGGCTGTTTGCCTTAACGAATATGACAAATAAGGGTCTCGATGAGATGGGTGTACTTGACCCGACTTCAAAGGCGAGACTCACTAACCTTGAAGATATTCTCTCAAGGCTTCAGAACATTTCAGAAAAAGAACTCGAAAACAAGGAATTGACAGCAGAAGACTACGAGTTCATCAAAAATTTCGGAGATCAGCTTGAAGGTACTATAGAAGATGTTGACGATAAGGCTAAGAAAACCACAATTGTAGCTGATGTCCATACCGATGCAAACACTCAGACAGTGCTTGAAGAAGGAGTTGGACATGTGAATATGCTGGTTGTTGCATACAAACTTCCGGACGGCCGAATCCTTATTGGGGCAGGGCCCGTGATGAGTCATTACGAGTTCAAGCAGCCTATGCAGGACCGCCTGACAGATGAAAAGTGGAGAGAAATGCTGGAGGCAAATCCACCGGAAAGACCGGAGTGGACCTCCACATACATTTCTTAATTTTTTAATTATTATCCCATCTTCTATTTCAATTTTTATTCTCAATATTAGTTCTCGAATTTTTACTCTCAATCCGCATTTTTCTATAGTTATTCTCAAACGTTTTTAGTTAATTAACAAGTAACCGAACTCTGGATATATTGAAATATTTTGTTGAAGTACAAACATGTAGGAAAATTTGATTTCCAACAAATTTTGACCCCATATACAGTCCTTAGGTCGCAAAACAGGAACGATCCAAACCCATAGACTGAGAAAGTAGAAAACCCCTACCTTTCTGAGCGGGCAAAGAAGCTCCAATCAAAGCTCCTATCAAATATAGAATTCAAGGCGGCCGAGATGAAATGATGAAGCATCGAACATAAGACCATCGTCAACTTATTTAATTTTTCTAATTCTTTTAGTCTCCCTTTTTACAGGAGGATGCCTGAAGCAAAGTACTGGATTAAATGTGGAGAATGGAACAGAAAAGAAAGAAGTAAATAATAATATCAGCTTCCCGGCAGGTAGTGGCAGCTCCTCCAGCAGGACAATGAGAGCTCTCAGACAGGTCATCTGAAAACCGAAGCATATAAACCTTTCCAGTTTGGAGGCGGGGAATTCGTCTCTTGCAGGAAACTACAGACTCGAAGCTCTTGATATAGAGCTAAAAGCTCCCCAGTATGAACTGCCCCTGAAAGAATCAGATTTCTCAAATTATGAAAAATTTTCGAAAATATTTTCGACAAATAAGATAGCCTCTGGAGAAACTTGAGAATAATGGATTTGTGGTAGTTTCCAATCCTTACAACCCTGAAGGAAGAAGACATCACTGCTATGTATGACGAAGCTTAAATGAGATGACAAGCCGATTTTTATAACTTCGGACACAGTCCTCCATCTCTACCACGTCCAGTTTGACGAAAGCATGAGTCAGATCGAGCAAAAAGAATTGTACGACCTTTTATGGGAACTTGATAGATCCCTGCTTAACGCCTCGGTTGAAGACTATAAAATCAGCTCAGGAGAAGCAAAGGAAGCCTCAAGAAGAAATGCAGCTTACTTTGCAGTTGCTTTGAGTCTGCTCCAGCTGAAAGACGGAGCAAATAACAGGAAATTAAGGACCCTTATGATCCTGAATGCAGGAACATATTTTGACCCGGCAGCAAAGGAAAAATACCAGTTTGAGGTCCCAGCATTTGTAGACGAAGATGTCAAAGCCGAACTGGCTCTTATAGGATGCGCATGAAGGGTTCGACACTTTCTCCGATTTTCAAGTATCAGGAAGACTACTCTCAGTATGTGCCAAGGGGACATTATACTCATTCGGAAATCCTGAAGAATTATTTCAAGGCTTTCATGTGGCACGGCAGGATGAGCATGCTTCTCAAAGGTAAATTGATCGAGGCCGAAGACCCGGAAAAGGAGGCTCGCATCCAGACGATACAGGCAAGCCTGATCACCTCCAAGCTTAAAGCTGATCCCTGATCTCCTTAAGAAATGGGACAGGATTTACACGATTACTGCTTTTTACGTTGGTGTTTCGGATGACCTTGGGCCCTACGAATACAAGGAAGCAATAGAAACAGTATTTGGCAACGGATCAAGAGACTTTAATGCAACGGCAGTCGGAGACGTTAAAAGTGGAACTTGCCAGTTACCGGAACCCTCAGATATACGGAGGCACAGGAAGTGGAACCCTAATCCTAGCCTCTTTTAATCTTATGGAAGAGTTATGGTTTAATCCGATCATTCATCGCAAAATTTAGATTCTTTTAATTACTACTGTTTTTCAGTTCAATTATAGAAAAAATTTGAATCTGGAGATAAGGAAAGATTTAACATCCTTCTATTGGTCTAATCTCCGAAAGCGTCATATTTGCTCCCATTCAGGCAGGAGCTGCCTTATTGAGGATATAAGCGACCATTCCGTGGTTTAGCTTACTTTTCTTTGAAATCTCTTCCCCAATATCATCTGTGGATTTGCCCTCAAGTTTCATTTCGTTTATTTTTTCTAACACTGAAGACGGAACGGTGTAATATTCGTTTAAATCCTTCCTGTGACCCCAGACATCTCCTTCAAGAAGCTGGATTCTCTGCATCTCAAGGAACATCTCGATTGACTTCGAAACCGTAGCCATGTAGGATTTAGGTAACTGGATTGCCTCAATCTTCGGGCAGGCTTCAACCAGTCCAAATATGTCCTTATTTGACGGCCTGAAGGCAAGGTGAAGAATGTGTTCATTAGGGTTCAGTGTAAAGATTTCTTCTCTGGAACTAACTACTCTAATTTTCATATTTCCCCCATTATAAATCTGTTTTACATACTTTCATAAATTATATTGTTTTGACTATATATATATTTATCTAAATGAGCCGACATTATTTTGATAGTGTTTTGATTCCTCTATTTATGTTATATTACATAAATTAATTCTAAAAAAGGGTATGATAATCACTTTTTAAAAGTTATTTTCGTCGATTTTACTATTTTTCCTGCTATGATTTTTTCTAAAAACTGAGTAATTTTATCTTTAATCCCTTTCAGCTTGAGACATTCCAATTGATGTAAGAAGGGCGACAAAATTTAGAAAAGTACATTGGACTTTTTGTGGAATATTCTGAGGAATTCTCATGCCTTATTAATTCAATCTGGGCTTCCTTTTCCGTGGGAATCGGGAACGTTGGGAAGGATGTTACTATTAAAGTCATGAAAGTGAAAAACAGTAAACTTTCACTTTATGAGCTGGCTCAAAAAGACGAATATGTTCTTTTTTCAGATTTGGAGCTGTCTTAAAATTCAATCCATTTCTTCAATTGGATAATGGGCAACGTTTACTTTAAAATCGATAGTAAATATTTTCGAAATCCAGGTACAAACTGATATTATTGTAGAAGATTTTATCTGAATTGTAAAATCGAGTTTAGTTTTGAGACAAATCATTTTTGTTTTCTTCAAGTTGAATCAAAATATCAATTATCTTCCATCCAGTTAACGATCTGGTCAAGCGAAATGTTCTTCTCTGGAGTAGCTACAGAAATAACAAAATCGGTTTTATCGTTAATCGTCAATCTATATCCTTCATTTCTTAAAATCATTATCGCAGTAGCTATCCCTGTTCGTTTGTTTCTGTTAACAAAAGGATGCTGACCTGCTATTGTCTGCAATGCTATTGCAGCATTTAACAAAAATGAATTCTAATCTTTAATTTATATTCTAGCATATGCTCTAAAATTGCTACACATCTCTCTCCTGAAGCATAATCATCTGGATTCTCTCCCTTTGCAATAACTGGTAAGAGTACAGCAACAGGGACTGCAATACAGCCTGCAACTGAATATAAAAATAAGGAGTGAATAGATATTTGAAAAGCCAAATCAAGAGAACAATAGCTATTTTTACATTAGTCTTCTTTGTCATGTCAATGACAGGAGCAGCAGCAACATGTTCACTGTGTAAAGCAAACTCTGATACATTCAATTTCAAACCGACTGTAAAAAGTGGCAATGTACTGAAGAACGACAAGGGAAGCGGACTCAAAGTTGTCAGTGTTTCAAAGTGCTCAAATGACGGCATAGTAACTATGAAGAGTAATGGCTCTTTCTCCTACAAGCCTGTTTCCAGTTCTAAAACTACCATAGAAGACATCTTTACATACAAAGTAAAAAATAGTTTCGAGAAATACAGTACTGCAAAGGTTACAATAAATTACAAATAAAACTAAATGCAAAAGTCCAGAGGTCAGGTTATTCAGTTATATCTTCAAAAAGTTTAGGTGTGGAATTAGTATTAGGCAGTGTGTCGATTTTTCTGTAAGATCATAAATCTCAGAAAGTAATTAAAATCTATCCTTAAAGCCTGTTGATATTCATTTTTAGGCTTGGTATGTATACTTACATATGGTTTTTATTTTTTATGCGGGTAATCGGCAGAAACTTGTCTATTCCTATAAACCTCAGACCAAACATAACTAGAATTAAATAATTAAGCAGAAGAAAGAATTAATTAAAAATTAGTGCGAGGGGTGCAATTCGAACGCACAAATATTTACAAAATTGAAAGCACAAAACTTTCTGATCTCAGACTGTTTTCAGATAGAAATCTTCTCTTCTCCCTTTGTCTGGAGAATCTTTTTCCTGTCTGACCTGAGTGATTAACTTTTCAAGCTGGTCCCTGGAAATACTTTTGTGCTTCTCTTCTGTGCAGACTTTGACTTTTTCAATCAGGGCACAGAGTTCCTCGCGCTCAAGACATAAACCGATGCTGTTGATGATGCCTTTTAAAGCTTTTTTGCCTGTGTGTTTTCCGACAATGAGATTGCGCTTTCCGCCAACCATTTCAGGAAGGAAAAGTTCGTAGGTGCGTGGCTCTTCCAGGATTGCAGCGACATGGATTCCGGATTCGTGAGAAAAGGCATTTTGCCCGACAATGGCTTTATTTGCTGAAGGGGTGATGCCTGAATATTCGGAGATCATTTTAGAAAGTGCGGTCAGCTTTGTGGTATCATAGCGGTCGATTCCGTACTGCACCCTGAGGGCTACCATAACTTCTTCAAGGGAAGCATTTCCTGCCCTTTCTCCTATTCCGTTGACTGTTGTGTGGAGCTGTTTTGCCCCGGCTTCGGCGGCGGCAAGGGTATTTGCTGTGGCCATGCCAAGGTCATCGTGGCAGTGGATACAGATGGACGCATTAACTGATTTGTGAATCTCGCTTACCAGATAGTGGGTTGTGGTTGGGTTCAGGATGCCAATGGTGTCCGCAAGGCTTAAATACTGCACCTTACATTCGGTTTCAACTTCTTTGAAGGCCTCCTTAAGGCGGTCTATTGGAGTCCGGCTTGAGTCTTCGGCTGCAAAACGCACTTTTAACCCGTGGTCAGTTGCGTATTCAATGGCTTCCTTGGCGCAGCCGAGCATGTCCTCAAGACTACGGTGGTATTTGTATTTGAGATGCATGTCTGACATTGCAATGAAAATGCTTACAATATCAACATCACACTCAAGGGCAGCGTCAACGTCCCCTTTTACTGCTCTAGAGAGGCAGCAGATCCTTGAATCTAAGCCCTGATTCGCAATTGCCTTTACGATCTCCTTTTCGTTTTCGGAAACGACTGGAAAACCGGCTTCTATAACCTCAATACCCATGGAATCAAGCTCACTGGCAACTGCCAGTTTCTGTTCTTTCGTAAATACAACGCCCGGAGTCTGTTCCCCATCGCGGAGTGTCACGTCACAGATTTCGATATCTAGGGGGCGATGTTCTATAAGGTCCATTAATGTATTTCTTGAATACTGCTCGCTCTCTAACATGGTTACTGTTCCCTGCGATTTTGATTATTTTGAGGTATTTTTGATTATTTTTAATGATATATAACCTGATAAACTGCCTGGAAAATAAATTAAAGGCTTGAATAAAGAAGTATTCGGATTCAAAGGTTCTTAAAAGTCAGAAATATTATGTCTTGTCAAAATTAAGTCAAATTTAAGCATAGCTTTACCTACACCTGTATAAATGTTTTCCTTGTAGGAAAATGACTTCCGCTGGCAACGTTCTTACAATCTGAACTAAGAAGAGTCCCCTTCAAATAAACTGAGTTCAATTAGGAGATTTAATTAAAAGTGCCCTCAAGATAGAAAATTTCAGGGAATTCCAGCTTATATGAAAATTAAAGTTTATAAAAAAATTTAAATTCGGAATAAAGAATTTTTCTCAGGTAAGCTTTTTCTGTTTTCTCAGGTAAGCTTTTTCTGAACTCTTTCGTAAAAGCAGGTATCAGAGATCTTCACAAAGCGGGCCGGAAATTTTGATTTTTTAAGTTTAACTATATCATCAGGCCTGATCCTATAAGATTTCTGCCCATCAATTGCAATGACAGCTTCCTTTTTCGGAGCAGTCAGTTCAATGGTAATCTCGCTGTCAGACGGGACAACCCAGGGCCTTGAAGAGAGTTTGAAAGGGGCAACAGGGACGACTACTATTGCATTTACTCTTGGGTTTACAATAGGACCGCCTGCACTCATCGCATAGGCAGTCGAGCCTGTAGGAGTTGCAAAAACCACACCATCCGCACGCATATCATCAAGAAGGCAGTCACTAACATGGACTCGAAACTGGATAATTTTCGCGGGCTTTGCTGACATTATCGCAATCTCATTGGTAGCGGTCTCAATAAGTTCCCCATTAAGGAAGACATCTACTCTCATCCTCTCAAGATATGAAAAACCGTAGAGGATTTCTTCTATAGTATCAATAGCATCTTCAGGTTCCACATCAACGAGAAAACCAAGAGTCCCCATATTAATCCCGAGTATAGGGAGAGGGTCTTTCATCTTGGCAATATTCCGAAGGACAGTGCCGTCGCCTCCGACACTGATTATCAGTTCTACTCCTTCCTCCCGCATTTTTTCAACTGGAGTACCTTCTATTCCGAGTACATCAGCTGTGGGAGTCGCGATAAAGATCTGCACCTTCGAGCTGAAATGGACAATAATTTCCCTGACCATCTCAATTACTTCTGACCTGTCGCAGCGTGAGGAGAGTCCGATCTTTTTTATCGCCAATATATCCCCCTTAAAGTAATCTTAAAAGTTTTTCGTGCGCGTGTCCGTTGGACGCGACCATCTCAACTCTTGCAGTAACATTATCAGGAAGCTTTAAAGAGTTTCCATCCCCGTCTGTCACAAGCCCACCAGCCTCTGCAAGAATAAGTTGCCCTGCTGCAACATCAGTTACGCGCAAAGCTTTCCTAACATCCACAAAAGCATCAAGCTTGCCTGAGGCTACATAGCACAGTTCGAGCGCTACACTCCCAAGCAACCTTACTCGCCGGACGTTTTTGTATATTCTTCGGGTTCTCTCCACATTTTGCCGGTAGCCGTACACACTGACACACAGTTCCCTCAGCTCTGACTTCAGGGAAGTTTTGACTTTTTTCCCATTAAGGTAAGCCCCTTTTCCGGCCTCTGCATAGTATTCCTCACACAATGCAAGGTTACTCACGAAACCAAACTTCAGATCTGAGAGATCGTGAGAAGCAACAGCTATTGATACACTGTAAAAGGGAATGTCTACAGAAGAGTTATAGGTCCCGTCAAGAGGGTCAATAACGATAGAGAATTCCGGAGAATCACCTAAAATAAGCTCTCCCAGCTCTTCGCTTATTATCCTCATAGACCTCCCATCGGCTTTAAGAACCTCGACGATAGCGTCCTCTGCTGCAACATCTATTCTTGCAGTTGGTGTCCCATCGGCTCCCATACAGACAAAAGTACCTGCGGCATCAGTGCCTGCAAGATCAGAGATGGAATCTGATGCAGCTTTAAAAGCTTCTCTTGACAATTTCAGTAAGCTTGAATCTGCTGAATTCATATCTAAACCAGTTTTTCCAATTAAATATTCTAAATTCAATTATCCGGACGCAGAATTAAGAATCTAAATTTCCAATTTTTATTCGGCGAAAAACATTCAGATGAATAGTGCCGAGTTTGGATATGAGCTTCCGAATTTTTAAATTGGATTCCAGACATTCAAATGAATACCCAGAACCCTCAAAAACTTGAGTCTCCAGGAGACTTGGATCCCAGGCAACCTTATTTGTTATGCAGCCCAATGGCTTTGTTTGTTTTCTCGATTGACTTTGCGCCGTCACTCTCCAGTCCCATCATAGCCCTGATTGCGTCCACATTTTCGGGAATCGTAATAGATTCCTGGTGGATGGCCTGGAAGAAGTAAAGCTCCTTCTCAGTTACTGTAATGGATTCGGGCCAGATGCAGTTCTCCCACATATCGTTTCTGGGGCGTCCAATATCCCTGGCAACTTCTATGATTTCAGCTGTTGAAGTAATACCCTGTCCTATGAAACGTATTCGGGACTGTGAATTAAAGATCTTTTTTATATCTTCTGCAGTACAATCAGTGTTAACTTCCATATTTACTACGTGCATATGCATAAGGGTTGTCGGAATTTTCATGGCTGCAGATGTAATATTGATATTTGGAAGCACACTCTTTACATCAGGTCCATGGTGAGAAGGAAGTTTGACAGGGTCAAGTACGATTGCATTAATCGGCCCCTTCTTTATATCATTGGGATCAACTGCTCTTCTTGCAAGAGTTACCCTCACTTTCTTTATCCCAAGTTCCCTGTCTATTGGTGTGATAACCCTGCAGAGCCCTGTGGTATTACAGGAAACAACCCTTACAAGGTCGCGGCCCACAGCCTGCTCGTAATTACTGACTGCATTAAAGGAGAAACCTGCAAGTGGGTGACTCTCCCCGCCCTGCCAGATGGCCTTTACCCCTATTTTCTCATACAAAGGTTTGTTTGATTCCCCCACTCCCCCTGGAGTGCAGTCCACAACCAGGTCAGACTTTTCCAACATTTCTTCAATAGTTCCGGCTGCTGGCATTCCTGCCTTCTCAAAAGCTCCGACATTCTCGGCAGGGGCATATATATCATAACCTAGCTGATGGGCCACTGCAGCCTCGTAATTCGGCTTTGTCTTGGAAATTCCGACAACTTCCATATCGTCCTGAGCCCGAACGGCGTCTGCAACTCTTTTTCCTATGGTTCCGTAACCGTTTACTGCAACCTTTGCTTTTACCATTGTTATCCTGTCCTGTTTAATTCATTTCTATTTAATTCAGGATATAATCAAAATTATAGCTAAATTGTAGCTAAATTAGCCTAAACAGCTTAAAACTTAATTTTTTATCCGGATTCTTGATCTCCGGGCAGTGAATAGATTAAGTCTAAAGTATAGACATAAATTTAAGGTATATTGGTTGATTTATAATTTTTCCATAAGTTAAATAGTCTGCTGCAAACTGCCCATTGCATGATCCAAGATACTGATTGATATAATTCTCAATTTATTGAATCTAAACCTAATTTAATACCTTAGATCACATGAGGTTATAGATAAGAATAGATAAATGCTTTTCCCGGGTAGCTCTTATCAATTAAAGAAAATAGAAGAGAGTTTTCGGGCTTCCGGAGCGTCCAGATCGTTTTCCAGAGAATTCTCATTTAAAATAAGGTTTCTCTAAAAATACATTAGTTTTTAATCCAATATAAGCTAGAGGACTACAACTGCTTATTTAATTTTTAAAGCAAACGGAAATACATATTGTTTATACAGTTTATTGTAAACCACAATCGTTATAAAATACAACATATTCGTATTTTTTCTCAGAGCGTGGGTTACAAAGCATATTATTACAAAAAATTAAAAAATCAGGAATGGTTAGGACAATTCAAAATTTTGGAAAAAAGGGAAAAAAAGTTAAAACTTCAGTTTGCAAGAATAAGGGCTTCTCCGCGTGAAATATTAATCTCTTTAATTGAGCCCTCTACAGTCATTCTATCCCCGAGAATTCCTGTAAGCTGGATTGAATTTCCTTCAACCAGGATCTTTGCCACTGAATCCATAACCCTTTCACGTACATCTCCGCGAAGCAGAACAACATTGAGTTCGCACATTTTTAATTCCTCCAATAAATCATTTTTAGTTTGTTTAATTAATTTGTCCGTTTTATGCCAGTCTTCACTTTATTTGTTCTAGTCTTTACTTTACTTTATGTTAGTCTTAGCTTTATTTCATGTGTCTATATAAAGAACTTAGT
>CAVRNH010000005.1:0-26594 GCA_963722085.1 uncultured Methanosarcinaceae archaeon
TTATGTTTTGTTTATTTACTGGTTCAGTTACATATACTTCAGACAACAATAGGTCTTTTCGGGTCGTAATCTTCTTCAGTATAGGTCAAGAACGTCGTACATTCTCTTTTTCTGAACTCAGAATCAATCGTCTGAATACACCACATTTTTTTCAGTCAGGGTTTAACTTTATTTTTTCAAAATAAGTCTGACAGTCTCTTTGTTTATGGTTTCAAATCCTTCTTTTTTTATCAGTTCCTCACAAAAGGGAGTGCCAAACAACCATCTTTTTCTTCCTTCAGAACTTTGTGCATGCCTAAAGCTATTATTTCTGCAACATGCTTTTGACTATATTTTTCAGTTAACTAGATCTTGGTTTGTGTCCCAAAGCACTTTGTAGACCTTCTTCGATTTTTTCCTTATCCTAGAGCAATTTCTACCAACACCTAATGTTTCCAATATCAGTACCCTTTCTCCCTGATTTGCTCATCCATAGAATACATACTGGTAAGAGATCTTGCATTTTTCCATTCCTTTTTTTCCTATAAAGTTTGTGCAGGAACCACTCATTTATTTAAGTAATATTTAACATCTAAGATATAAAAAACTCAAACTATATAAGTGACTCAGCTGAGTTGTCACGGTACTAGGTACCCCCATAAAAGGCTATTAGTATAATATGGTTTTCTTAAAGTGTATTGAAATATGCATTATTAATAATCAATTCTAATACATATACCATATATCCCATTTTACGGTTATCACTTTCCATAATCCTTCTCACTGCTAGTAACCTTCTTTCTACCATCTGTATCTCATTAAACCTTTTAATATCCCAACCCCTGGGGTTTTGTTCTTTTATATTTCCAATCGAATCGGCAAGAGGTTCTGACAAAACCGCCTTGTTTTCAAAAAAGTTTTTGACCAGACCCTCCCTGTCCCTGAAGGGAAACTCTCAACTGTTGTAGATAGTACTGATTTCCCATTAATCTCATGATCTAGTCCCGCTTGCAATCCCTGACTCTTGTTCGATTAGATAAAATTTTCAAAATATTCAGGCTCTAATAATATATATGCATCTATCGAAGCAACAAAATAATTATCAATTTTATTCTGTCCTCACAAAATTTTTAATAAAATTGAATACCGAAGTTGTATACACACGATATATGATTACTGTCTCGAGGCTGGGGCGGCAGCTGTAGTTTTTATCCAATTGTGTTCAACCACAAAATCTTTATTATTTTTGGAGGCTGCGTGTCCATCATCAATAATATTCACCAGAACGTGGGTTTCAGAGTTTGGTTAATCACGGATTGAATTACATCACAGATGTTTCTTCATTTTCCAGTATCAAAATGTACGCAAACAGCTCACTTCCACATAATAAATAAACTTCCAAAGATATATAATCTCCAATACCCCATTTTTCTTTGTTTCGTTTATTTTTAACCAATTTTTAAAGAAATTTTATTTACTATATCTTTATATATTTAAATAATAGTAACTAGCTGTCGGGGAAATGGCTCTATTTTGAAGCCGTCGAAAAAAAATAATTAAATGTAATGTTCGCCATTAACATACATCTTTTATAATCTCAAAATCTACAGACTTTCGGCGCGCGCTGTAAACTTAACTACAAGTTGCTGAGAATGCCAGTAATTCTAAAGCTCGGTGAAAATTAAAAATAGTTTTGAATGAGCTCAAATGTAAAGAATTATTTCAAGTCTCAACTCTCAAAATAAGAAGGATAATCGATCTTTTAGTAGTGGCAAAATCAGAATGAAAATTATTGTCTTCCTGAGTTCTTTTGCTACTCTCTCTGCCTCTTCTTTTGTGAATACTTCACCACAATTACAGTAGTTTTCATATTATTGTCATAATAGATCGTATCAAGGTTTAGGACCAACTATCAACAGGCACATGATTAATTGCATTTTCTCATTTATGCAGTCACTTTTCCCGCCCATCGTTCTTCAATTTCTAATTCTTCACATCTCCGTGGAATCGGCTCTATCATCTTGCTCAATACACCGAATTCTCTACGAAATATTCACATTTTCTGTATAATCTCTCTCACAATATCCTATCAAGACCTTTCGCGTCTTCAAACATCTCATATGCATTCTGCTTACTCTGTAAAATAAATATTTACATTAATCATATTTTTATCTACAGTAAGTCTTTATTAATCTTTCTAGGCATTTAGTTACATCAACTCACCTACATATATACACACCTGTTTGAAAAATGAAAGTATAATCAGAACCAAATAAATAGTGAATCGTTTTAGACAAGCTCATTTTTATATAATAAATTTACTGTTTCTATCTCGGGTTTTACTGGATAATAACTTCCATTTCTGATCAGAATAAAGCAATTGACATTCGGCTGGTGCATCGATTCAAAAATATGCGACACAATCAATTTTTTGAAAACCACGGAAAGCATCAAAGTGCGGAATCGAGAGCAAGGACACAGTTATTCAGTTTTCCATGTACTTTCGTGTTATAACATCTCAATTGAGAATACGGTCCCAATTAGCTTGTCTTTGTAGAACTCCTTGTGAACTTCATTCATTTTGCGATCCTAAAGTTAAATTGTTTTCTGAATTATCCATCTTTTTCAAAATAAATACACTAGCTATCATGATAGTAATTGAAATTCCAATATTTGCCATCGGAAAGTCCGCTGCTTTCAATTTTCTCTTCATGTAGAAGGACCGAATCCAGGAATTTTTTCATTGGTTTTTTACTTTTAGTCCTTGAATCCTCGCTTTCAATGAATCTTGATAAATACCATTCTCCTGCATGTAAACATCTTGTCCAGTTTTTCAATCCACAATTTCCAAGTGGATCTGGCCTTCTCCGAAGTGTCATAGTTAGGACTTTCAAGTTTATATCTATAATCATAATGGTTGCTTCCTCTATGTTGCGTTGCCATTCTTTTAAGGGGATTTTTTCGCTGATCAGTCACAATAAGCATCATTCAGCTCCCTATTCTTAAAACCCTTCCTTTTCTGGAGATGTTTCTCTTCTTTACCAGCTGCGGTTCTGCAAATCACTTTTTCCTTAGTGTCCCTTGGGCTTGTTGGATCTTCTTCATTTAGTGGGGTCCGTTCTAATACTGCTGTTACTGTTGTTATTGCTAATGTTTTTCTGAATATTTATATTGAGATTTTTCTTTCATAGATCCTTAATCCATATTTCATTTCTGGTAGTCCTTTAACTTCAGTCCTGGGTCTTTCTTCATAGTGTCATATTCTAACAGTTGTACAGCAAAAGTCCATTGGTATATGTTATCACCAGATTTATTGACGTATATTGTTTTCAGAGTGATTAGAGCTATTCGTCACTGCCGAGACTAATTAAATTACCTCTAAGGTAATTACCCTCTGAACTTTGTAAGGCAATACCCAATTAATTCAGTATAATTATATTAATATGAGAACAATTTGCACCCCTTCAAGGTAAATCCCTACCCTATGGATTTGTTGCCTAAAGGACTTCCTAGATATCAAACATCTCTATTGTCACATTGCTTGAATAAATGTCAAAATTACTTTTCCTGGAACTGTGCCTATGATATCAGGTATGGTCCGTCTGGTTACCTGTAAAAGAGGAATGTGAAAGAATTGTGAGCTCTTTATCTATTTTTACATTTTCTTGATTATTACCTGACTTACAAGGATGACGTCTCCATTATCATTGTTGATAGCATCCTGAATCGTCGTGTAATGTCCTCCAGTGACCCCGTTTACATCCATCACCCGCAGCACCTGCCTGAGTTGTTGTTGAAGTGAGCAAAAATCACAATCTATTTTTGAATTGGCTTTACTTTTTTCCATAAACAATCAAGCTATTCCAATTTGTAAGTTATATGCAAGATAAAATCAACGTCATATAATAATTCTCAATAATGTGAATTTTAAAATAAAATGATTTTCAAACATATGTTTCTGAAAAATAGTTCTAAATTATGACACTTTTTCACAATTATTTTATTTGGTTGAAAAATTCCACCCATCCTTTGATCGATAATTTTCGGCAAATCAAAATCAATTCTGTGGGCATCTGCGGAAGTTCAAATTTTAAGCTATAGTATATCCTTACAAACATTAGGTCAACGATTTCGCTTAAATGTTGCTTAATCAATCAGTGTCTCTCACAATTATCCAGAAAAACTACGAATTTTACAGATTTGTTTCATAAACATGAGCTTTAAGACTCATGAAGAAGTACAGATTGTTCCGATTTATATTCCTTGCTCTCCCTCTTGAATACAAAAATATAAAAATAGGTAAAAATGTATACAGTATTTAATATCAGTATAGCGATAAATTAATGTCTCGTCTTATTTTGCTCTTCCAGAGCTATACCCTTCCAGTAAACTCCCACACTACAGAAAATCGAAGCCAGTTCATTTCCTTAATTCCAAATTTTTTAAAACCCATAGGTTTTCTATCCATTAATTATTCTCAATTCATGCGCTTCTACGACGTCATTTGTGTCCCTTTTTTAGTTTACAATTTCAAACTTTTAAATCTCTCTGTACACTTATGTCATTAACGCATGCTGAAATCCACACTGCATATCGAAAAAAATCGAAATCGAATCGATTCTGGTATGAAGATGTTTGTTCTACGATAAGGAAAAGAGACGGATTCGCCATCGATCCAAATACATCGGCAGAAATATGAAAACGGTAAACATCTAGGTTCAGGATATATTGAATTCTTTCAAAATGGGATTTTCATTACTTCAAAGCAAACCCATGAAATGCTTCAACTATAGTAAGTTCTCCGAGTTCAAAATAATCAATGAACTCAAAATAGAAAGTATTCGCAATTTATTCAATCAAAGAGTAGGAACATGATGCTCCATTTGGCACTGAACCGTGTAACTCGTCCCACTGCTGTGTCTGACCTTAAAACTTGGTATGAAAATTCTGTTCTTTGCCTCGATTTTACCTCGGTTCCTTTTGAAAAGTCAAAACATTAGCAATTTACTTGTAAGTAGATTAACACAACATTCCATCTATATTCATGGGTAAAATGTTAAGAATATGTTCAAACAAAACACCACATTGATACAAGATCTACCAGTTTTTGAGCTCTCATTTTATAAATCTTCTTGAATACAAATAACAATAAAGATGATTCTGATCTCCCTCAACTAAATCTATCAATGATTGTGATAAAGAAAAGGAATTCCATGATCTGTAACATTATCCAGGAACATTGACGTTAGACCCTTAAAAACACAATCAAAGATAGAAGCTTAGGAATGGAAAATTATACTTTGGTGATCAACAGGTGCGGCAAGGTAACATTGGAAGAAGGCTTACTGGATGAAAATTACCGTTGATTATCCCAGCTGCAATTGTCACTCAAAAGTATCAAAGAGCTTCTAGTTTAGCACAAAAACGTGAAAGTCCGAGTACTCTTCACAAGTTTGATCAGAGTACAATCTTCTAAAGAGTCATCAACTATTCAGCAAAGAATTGTAAGAATGAATCAATATGTTTTCTGATCCAAAACAGAATTGGAAGAGAAAAATACATTTTACTCTCGTCTTGTGGATTGTGAAGAAACTGGAAAGAACCGCAATCCAGATGAGGAGAAATGCAAGTCAAAAAGAAGGCAAAGAAGGAAATGGCAGTTCTATTCTTGGAAAAAGATAATGACCATTCGATCAATATCAAGAAGAAATCCATATCTCAAGATGAACGGAATGGGGAAGTTTTTCCTTTACTATGAAAACATCAACTGATAAAAAAATTTCAGTATGAGAAAGAGATATCTGAAAAGGATCAAAATAATATGAAAATGAATTCAGTACACTCCACTAAATGGAGTAAAAAGTTTCAACAACGAAGGGGTTCATTTTTTTGTCTTCTTTATAGGACTACTGATAATTAGAACGAGGCTGCTCGGTATGATGAGGAAACAAAGATTATCGAAGATTATACAGTGGAAAGATTACTTTTCCACTAGAAAAGATAAGGAAAGTAGAACTGCAAAATGGAGTAATCAGTAGTTCCAGAGCTCACAAGGAAACAAAAAGAAATTATGGAAAAATTGAATATATGCGCTTTAAAAAGCGGAAGTTGCTGGGTACATAAGTTGTGGATTCGTTTGTAGCGATAAAATAGAAGCATCTGCCATTCTTTCCTCTAGAGGATATATGTTTGTATAATTAATTTTAATATTACTCTTCCTTCTCAGAAGACTATTCCTTAACTTGATGTATTACATCTCTTTCTGAGTATAATATGAGTTGATATGTTTATGTGTTGATCTGTCCTCTTTGATTCTTTTTTCTGAATACTTACCATTTTTAAGACTCTCATTTAACAATATAAATAAGCGCAGACAATCCATATTGTTTTTTTCCTCACAGTCTTTGCCTAATTTTCATTTCTTGCGTGTATTCCCTTACAAGTTCTACATATTCTTCAGCATTTTTTGTTATGGCTTCAATTTCTGCTTTTTCTAGTTCTCTCTTAACCTTCCCAGGAACCCCAATAATCAGGCTTCTTTCAGGGAATTTCTTCCCTTCAGAAATGAGTGCATTTGCGCCTACTATGGAATTTTGTCCTATCTCAGCCCCATTTAACACTGTAGAATTCATTCCTATAACCACATTACTTTCTATTCTGCACCCATGAAGTACAGCTCCATGTCCCACAGTTACATCATCTCCAATCTGAACCCCATTAATGTGGTCTGTATGAATTACCACATTATCCTGAATGCTCGTCCTACTCCCAATCTTTATTTTATTTTGATCTCCACGGACAGTGGCGTTAAACCATACACTTGAAAAATCTCCTACCTCTACATCCCCAATGACATCCGCAGAATCCGCAATAAAAGCGGTCTCTGATATTTTCGGGCTCTTACTTTTAAAATCTACTATCATTAATATTTCTCCGCCTTTCCCATCTCTATATCTTACACGTTTAGATACGCCTAATAAGATCATTAAAAGAGCATTGTAATTTCCTAATAATTAGATGTATTATTAATACATCTTACTCCACAAAACTTCTTTCTCTGGAAAAAAGAAATAAAGGTTACAAAAGTAGATTCAGACAGACTGTAAATGAAAAATAGAATATCCTGGAAATGTCATATCAGAACTTGAGTATTCAAATAACTGCTTTCTTAAAAAGGTTCTATTCGAGCATCGCTCCAAACATTGAGCACATTAGAAGACGATTTAAGCTCTTCCTCTTTTTCGTCTTCAACAACACCCCGAATCAAGAATATCTTTTGATTTGCAGTTTCCATGCTCTCAATCATCTCCTTAGGAGGGTTAACAGGAACAGGTTCATAGTTGGGGTCGATCTTGAACCCAGGAAGCCTTGCCAAATCTGAGTTCATCGCTGCATTCATGGTAAAATTAACTGGTGCTCTCAGTTCTAGAATAACTCTTTTAGCCATAATTTATTCCCTTTCACCTAATTGCTCTCAAACTGCTAAAGAGACTTACCCATCCATCTCTGACCTGAAGGTTAAATATTTTTGAATAAATTTGTGGGAAAAATGAAAGCAGACTTTTAAATTCCCGCAAACTTATATCAACCTTAACAAATGATATTTGTCAGACACTGACTTATTATTTTTTATTTCGGGATTTCAGATTACATGGGGAATAGGTTCTGAACTACCGACTAATTTGTTAAAGGCAGCTTCTGCCTGGATCATTCCGTAGCCTGAATTCGTATTCCAGCCGCTACCGCAGAAGTCCTTTGCCGTTTTCTGCAGTGTGTCTTTGATAACACCCTGGGCCAGCGTTAGATCATAGGATTTCAGAAGCCCGATAACTCCAGCACATATGGGATTGGCTGCTGAAGTACCGTTATCGCAGCTAGTATATCCTTTAAAGTGACTTGGGGCACAGAAGTCTGGTTTTCTGGGAATCAAGAGCTGCAGGTCCTTGGCTGGCATATCCAATCCATTGCTCCAAGATATTGGCCGCGCCTACAGTTATCACTCTTGGGTGCCCGTTGACTCCCCAGATACTCTTTCCAGACCCAAAATCTGAGCCGCACTTCCTATTAGGGCACTTTAATCCACAGTTTCCAGCTGCAAAGGTTACAATAATTCCTGTATCTATTGCTTCCAGGACTTTTCGGGTAAAGGGATGATCAGGATTCGTAGCGTAATCGATTGCATCCTCCTTTTGATACATCCCCCAGCTGTTAGATAATATATGTGGAGTACCGTCCTGTCTGTATTGCTCTATCGCCCACTGAAAAGCGCTTACAGCATTGGAAAGAATACCAGTAGCTCCCAGAGTCTTCAAAATCCCTAAATCATATATTTTTGCATCGGGACACATCCCAAGTGCATCTGTGGCACACATGGAGCCATGTCCCATGAGTATCTTTCCCAAAGGGGGAGCTAGAGAAGGGAGACCACCCACCTATAACAGCAGGAATCTTTTTTCTGTTAACCCCTGTGTCACAAATACCTATCACAATTCCCTTTCCTCTTACACCTTTTGCCCAGAGTTGGTCACAACCGAGATATTTTGCAACATCCTCAATTGTTCCCTTGGCAGTATTGAAGTCACAATCCGTTACAAAAGGCTCTATTCGGGCATCAGTCCATACGTTTACCACGTTGGGGAGAGCTTTTAATTCAGCTTCTTTTACTTCGTCCAGTTCCCCTCTCACAAGAATAGTTTCCTCATTTGCAGCCGCAAGAGCACTTGCGATCTCTTCAGGTGGATTGACTGGAACTGGCTTATATTCAAGGTCCATATTAAACCCTGCCTGTGTAGCAATATCCATTGCTTGAATCGATTCCATGGAAAAACCGAAAGGTACTCTCAATTCAACAATTACTCTTTTAGTCACAGCTGTTTCCACTCCCTGCTTAGATTCTTTCTTGAATCATCTAAAGATTTTTGATCATTGTAAAAATTATCAATTTGAATGCTATTTTGTAATTCCATAAATATGTAGTAATAAAAACAATATAAAATAGCCACAGAAAGCCTACTTAGAACCTTAAATACAGATAAAAAAGCTAAAAGTGAAGATATAACTAAAAGTAATAATTAGAATAATAGGCCCCCCCAGTCCAGAATAATTAGTTAATAATAGCTTTTTGGGAAGTTTTCCATTTCCACAGCAAATTGCAAAGTATTTTTTGAGATAAAATAAAAATGGAAATGGAAATAGAAGTAAAAAATTAGTCTTCTTAGCGAAGCGAAAAGGACCTCAGCTCCCAAAGCGAAACTTGGGATGTAAAGACTGCAATCTAATAGATTAGTCCGCTTGAGTGAGCAAAGCGAACGAAACGGACTTCGTGCTCCCGAAGAGAAACTCGGGAAGCGAAACTTGGGATGTAAAGACTGCAATCTAATAGATTATTAATAGATTAGTCCGCTTGAGTGAGCGAAGCGAGCGAAACGGACAGCGCATCGTCGACCGAAAACCGACTGGCGCAACTCGACTGGCGCAACTCGACTAGCAAACCCGTGGAATAGGATCTCCAGAAGGCGTGTCTACATAGCGCATACCGCCAAAGTGGTTCCTCAGGATTACTTCTCCTTCATTTTCTTCGGTAACTTCTCCTATAACTGCAGCATTTACGCCATAAGGATGCTGTCTGAGGATAGAGAGGACCTCTTCTTCAAAGCCGGGTTTAACTCCAATTATTGCTTTTCCTTCATTTGCAACTTCAAGAGGGTCAAGGCCAAGCATCTCACAGGCTGCGGAAACTGCAGGCTTGAAAGGGATCCAGTCTTCTTCTATAAGGATTCCTGTTCGGGATTTTGCTGCCATCTCGTTAAGGGCATTTGCAAGCCCTCCGCGTGTTGGGTCTTTCATTGCTGTGACTACAGGCTCTCCTTCTGGTGTTCTAAGCTTCAAAATAGGTTCTATGAGCTTCCAGAGGGGTGCAGAATCCGAGACAAGGTCTGTATCGAAGTCAAAACCTTCCCTGTGGGCCATGAGAGATATCCCGTGATCGCCGATAGTACCTGTCACAAGGATTTTATTTCCGGGCCTGAGCCCAGAGTCCCTGACAGGGCTATCTGTAATGCCCAAACCTGCAGTATTCAGGATAATTGAATCGAGCGCGGTTTTCTCAACGGTCTTCGTATCTCCTGTAATTATAGGTACACCAACTTCCGCAGCAGTTTTATCCATTGTTTTAATTATTTCTTCGAACTCTTGCAGCGAAAAGCCTTCAGGGACTATAACAGCACAGGTAAGGGCAAGTGGTTTTGCTCCCATAACTGCAAGGTCATTTATTGTGCCTGCAACTGCAAGTCTTCCTATGTTAGTATCAGGGAAAAATGCAGGTGTTATAACATGGCTGTCTGTAGTCAGCACGAGTTCGGATCCATGATTAAAATTCTCAAGACTGATCGTAGATCCGTCGTCAAGGCTTTCAAGCCCAATCGAGCCTGCACTTTTATTGCGGAAGTTTTTGAGGATTATCTCTCCTATTAGTGCCTGCATAACCTCTCCGCCTGCACCGTGCTCAAGAGAAATGGTATTAGGTTTCATATCCGTCTCCGTTTTTCCGCTTTTTAGCGTCTTTAAATTGTCTTATTTTTTCTGCGCTTTTTTGAGTCCAAGCTCGATAAAGGTAATCCAGGTTTCGAGGCTCTCCCAATCATGTTTTGAAGTCAGGATAACAGGCACATTGGGGTTTAATGAAAGGATATCATCTCGCATCTTCTCAGCATTAACATCAACTGCATGTGCAATGTCAACTTTGTTTATAATTGCAAGTTCTGCAGTCTTAAAAATCATGGGATGCTTGAGAATAATGTCATCACCTTCTGTTACGCTTACAATTACAACCCTCAGGTGCTCTCCCAGTTTGAAGTCCACAGGACAGATCAGGTTGCCTACGTTCTCAATTAAAAGAAGGTCCGTATTCTCAAGGTCGACATCATTAAGGGCTTTTTCCACAAGCTTTGCATCCAGGTGACACTCTTTTCCAGTATTTAAAGGAATTGTCGGAACCCCGAGTTTCCTGAAGCGGGAAGCATCCATTTCTGCGATTACATCCCCTGCGATCACAGTTATTTTATACTTCTCTTTAAGCTGTTTAATCGCCTCTTCAATAAGAGTGGTCTTTCCTGACCCAATTGCTCCCATAATATTTACTGAGAAGACCTGATACTTGTCAAGTTTCTTTCTGTTTTTCTCAGCAATTTTGTCATTTGCTTTGAAAACATCGTGTTCCATATGGATTACATGCATTAACATAAACATCACTCAGGGGATTACTTTTTTTACCTGTCTGCAGTTTAATTATCATCTTTCGTTTCGATCTCAATGCTTTTAATAATCAGTTCTCTGCCGCCTGTGATTTGGGCCGGTTTTCCGCAAATTGGGCATTCTATAGCTGCTATATAAGCAAGAAGCTCGCTCTTGAGTTCGGAGCTTTCTCTAATCTGTTTTTCGTCCACAGGTCCATTATATCCGCACTCGCATTCAAGGGAAGGGGGGACCATTTCTACAATGAATTCCACATCTTTTGCAATGCTTTCCTCTGCAATGGCTTTGAAACAGAAAGTGAGTTGATCAGCATTCGTATGGCTCAGCCTTCCCATCTGAAGAGTTACGTGTTTGACTTTAGTAGCGTCGTGAGCTTTAGCCGTGTTCAATACCTGTTCTAAGATCTCGCAGGCAATTGAAAGTTCATGCAAGTTTGCTGCCTCCTTCCCTTGAGTATTTGAACCAGTTATAACACATGCCTTCCTGACTGACCATACATGGGCCTGCAGGACTTTTTGGAGTGCAGTCCTTCCCGAAGTTCGGACATTTAGGGGGCTTTGCTTTTCCTGTGAGGATAGCCGCGCAGATACAGCGCTTTTTGTCTTTTCTTTCGGCTTTGTTACGAATATCCTCAAGGGAAGAAGCATAGAGATCTTCGTACTTCTTTGCTGCATCCTTTTCTTCAAACTCTTTCCTGAGCACAAGCCCTGAGTTCTCTATTTTTCCAATACCTCTCCATTCAGAATCCGAGGTCTCGAATACCTTATCCATTATTTTTAGAGCAATCTGGTTACCTTCCGGCTTTACAGCTCTTGGGTAACCATTATCCACCCTTGAGCATCCTTCTTCGACCTGCATTTGTAACAAATTTATTCCAAGGAGAATATCACTGGCCTCAAATCCGCTCACGACAACAGGAAAGCCCTTTTTTGCAAGAGGTTCAAAAGGTTTTGTGCCTATTATAGTCGCTACATGTCCTGGAGCTATAAAAGCATCAACATTTGCGTCATTGGCGAGGAGCTCGATTGCAGGAGGTGTCCGCTTCTGCGAGGTAAGAAGGCTGAAGTTTTCGGGGGTATTTCTAATGAGAGCAGCCGCATTGGCAGGAACTGTGGTCTCAAAGCCGATCCCGAAAAAGACTACTTCGAGTTCTGGCTTTTTTTCTGCGATGGAAACAGCATCGTCAATGCTATAGACCATCTTTACATCTGCACCTTCTGATTTTGCATTCAGCAAGCTTTCTGCTGAACCTGGAACCCTCATCATATCTCCGAAAGTGACAACCGTCGCCCCACTTTTCGCAAGAGCAATTGCAATGTTAACGTCTTCTTCAGGAGTGACACAGACCGGGCATCCTGGACCACTTATAACGTCAATACTCTTTGGAAGCACGCTTCTTAGCCCATACTTTGCTATAGTCCTCTCGTGCGTCCCGCATACATGCATTATGCGAAGTGATACCTTCGAATTCCTAATTCTTTCCAGGAGCCTTTTTTCAAGTTCAGGAACAGCTGACATCGGAGGGGAATTTCCATTTTCCATTTTTTATCAGCATCCACTATTTCAGGGGGACTCACTTTCAAAGGCATCTGACATACCTTCAAAGGTGCCTACATCTTCAAGACCAGCTATCTGCTTGAGAAGCCGCATGGTTTCTTCACTTTCTTCTTCTGAGATTTCAGATATTGCATATCCCACATGGACAAGAACATGTTTCCCGAGCATGGATTCACTGGCTCCTCCCAGCAGATCCATTTTTACGTTTCTACAGATCCCGCCCATATCGACAGTTGCGATGCTTTCATTCACGATAGCCTTAATTTTTCCAGGAATAGCTATACACATGTTACCTCTAAAGTTTTTCTTTCAAAATATAGTCAATTTATGGCAATTGAGTATTATATATAATTAGTTTTTGCATTTGATTAAGCTTTTACAGGAGTTGTTTTTAGCAAGAAATATTTTGGGGCCTCAAATCAGTAAAAAGCCTGGAGTTTTATTCTCCTCAACTGGATGAACAGCCTGAATCCCCATTCTCAGGTCGCGCTTATTTTTTAATTTCCTATTATATTACTTGCTTTCTATATTATTATGTTTTCAATACACTATTTTTTATACTGTTGTATTTTTAATTGCTCACTTTCTCTTTCTTCTATACTTGCCGTGAATAAAAATGTGAACATTCAATGAGAAAGGACTGGATTCCTAATTTTAAAATATTTCCAGTGGGAAAGTTATTTTTCGCAATTCTATAGTTCTATTTTATATCTTTTGTGTTTTCTCACTTCCCCTGCATAATTTAAAAATGTTTTTTATCGGAATTTGAAATTTGATTTGAATATGTTTTAGTTACAGTTCAAAATCTATTTTATATGAATCTGAAGAATATTGATTTCTAATATATATGAAACAAGTTATACTCACGCATTATTTACTCAACCTTTTCATGCAGAAACAAGCTTTCTCAGTGTCTCTTTTTTGAGATTTTCCTTTAAAAACCTCTCTACAAAATCACTTAGAGGCGAAGTCAATAAAATAAATATTGACTAAATTGTATTTAGATTTCTGTCTTATTCTTATCATTGTTATGTTTTTTCTCATAATTAAAGTGAATATGTGACTACAGATTCATACTTTATTGTCAGCTTTTGGCTTTTAGAGTTGGTCTAATTTCAGAATTATTTTTCTCTTTGAAACTACTCAATCCTTTGATATATACAATATTGATATATCTTGTACTTTAAAGTGCAGAATTAAATTCTTTAAATTATTATATTTTTTCTTGTATTTTAAAAACTTCCTCTCCCAACTAATATATTTCTCATTACAAGTAAAAAACCTTAAATACTATTCACTCATTGAAATCCTTAACGATAAATTTATATGTGAATTTATATAATTATGGTAAACATTAAATTAATATTTTCTTTTAAATATATAATTTTATTAAAACCAAGATGTGGTAGAGATGAGTATTGGAATGAAAAATCTAGTCCAAACACTGGATAGTGTAGACTTCTTAAAAATGGATCGACGCACTTTCATGAAAACGGTGGGCTTCCTTGGAGCAAGTGCCTTCATCGGCAGATTCGGAACTCAGATGGTAAGCGCGCTTGAATTTGCAGAGACGAAGCTTATCTGGCTCCATGGCTCCGAATGCACTGGCTGTTCCGAATCAGTCTTAAACGCAGGCAACCCTGACATTGTACAGGCACTTACCAAGCTCAATGTCAATCTTGCTTTCCATGAGACTCTTTGTGCACAGCAGGGAATATGGAATGATGGTAAGCTTGTAAACACCTCCGAGCTTAACTCCGAGATTCTCCTTGAGGAGCTCTTCAAAGAAGGCAAGTATATCCTTGTCATTGAAGGCTCAATCCCGAACGGCCCCGATGGTACAGGCCGCTACCTGGTTATTGGGAACAAGCCTTTTAAGGATACAGTTGCAGAGGCTGCAAAGAACGCCGCAGCTATCGTTGCAGTCGGAGCCTGTGCCTGCTGGGGAGGAATTACCAATGCAGCGAGCGATGTTGCCAAGGATACGGACTACAGAGGAGTAGCTTTCTCAAAGGCAGATAAAACCAAAGGCATCCTTACAGAACTTGGCATCGACAAACCTGTAATTAATATTCCGGGTTGTCCTGCTCACCCTGATTGGGTCCTCCTTACCGTAGGTGCAATTATCCTTGGAAAGATCAAGGTTCCTGAAGATCTCGCTGCCGTTCTCGACCAGTACAACAGGCCAAAGGTCTTCTTCCCACCGGACCATACTGTACACGACAACTGTCCCCGCCGCGGATACTATGACCGTGGAGAGCTCGATACTGAGGTAGGCGGCCCAGGATGCCTGTATAATTTAGGATGTAAAGCTCCGTATGCCCATGCAGACTGTGGAATTCGCAGATGGAATGGCTCAGTAAGCATGTGTACCCAGGCAGGCGGCCCCTGTATAGCCTGTGTGGAACCTGGATTCCCGGATGCTTCAATGCCTTTGTATGTTCCAACAGAGAAGAAGGGTGTGCTTTTCGGAGAGAATGTTGGTACAGTGGCCAAAGTTGCAGTTGGCGCTGCTGCAGTTGCTGCAGGCGTGCATGCTGTTAGGAGAATGAAAGGAGAGTGAATAAAAAATGGTAAACGTTACAGTTGATCCCTTAACCAGAATTGAAGGTCACCAACGCATATCCACTGAAGTAGATGCTAACGGTGTTATTACCGATGCCCAGTCATCTTCCCTTATATTCAGGGGCTTTGAACGTATCCTGCAGGGCCAGGACCCGAGAGATGCAGCCTTTCTTACCCAGAGAATTTGTGGTGTCTGCCCTATTGCTCATGGGATGACAGCCACAAATGCTCTTGACGACCTTTATGGTGTAGCTGAGAGTGTTCCAAAAGACGCCCTTGTAATGAGGAACATTTTCCAGGGCTTGAACATGGTTGCAAGTCATGCAACCCACATATATATCCTCTTTGGCCCTGACCTTGCAAACCCAGGATACAAAAAAGTGCTTACAACACTTGGAGACACAGGAAACGCAGTCTGGAAAGAAATGGTTGGAAGGTTTGCCCCAATCAGCTACAAGATGGATGGCGTACCTGTACCTGTGGGAAGTTCCTATCTTGCAGCAATCCCTGAAAAGAAACGCCTTCAGGAAGCCATTGCACTCATTGCTGGCAGAATGCCTGGTCCTTCATCCCTCTATCCAGGAGGATACACTTACAAGGCGAATGTTGCAGACATAACCAAAATTTCTACTTACTATCTGCAAGTAATGGACTTTGTATCCAAACATACTCTGAAAGTTCCATTCGATACCTGGATCGAAAATACCTATAAGGCAAGCTCTCCTCAAAAAGCAGTAAGCTTTGTTACTGAGCACCTGACTGACCTTATTAACAAAACATCGGGTTCCAATGACTTCTCCAAAGAAGCAGGTTGGGGAGATGCGGAATTCTATGCAGCTTTTGGTTCCGAACTTGTAGGAGAAAAACTCCTTGGACCTTCCTGCAAGCCTTAAACACGATACAATCGGTGGGTACAAGGACCCCTCAAAGATCTGCTTCCTTTCATACGGTGGATACTACAAGCCCAAAGACGGATACGACCCGAGGAGCCCAGCAGAAGACCGTATTATCCCCTCAGGTGTGGTAACAGGAAAGCTCGAATATCAGAAATTTAATCCAGACAAGATTACGGAGAGTACTGCTCACTCCTTCTACCAGAATAGTGCTAACGATTTCGATCCCACAAAAGGTGAAACTGTTCCATTTACGGATCCAAAGAAAATCGTCTACACAGGGGGTTCGAATAGCCAGTACAGCTGGGACAAGGCTCCGAGATACGAAGGAATTCCAGCTGAAGTCGGGCCTCTTGCACGCATGCTAAATATGAAAGAGCCGCTCGTAACCGGCCTGGCTCTGGCTTTCAATGAGAAAGGCTACTCTGCAGCTAATGTTTACACAAGAATGATGGCTCGTATTCAGGAAACCACAATTCTCGCACACGAACTTCTTAACTGGGTAACACATGACTATGACCCGAACGGCAAGATTTCCGTGCCTCTTGATTTTGAAAAGGCTAAGAACTCCCAGGGTATGGGACTGTGGGAAGCACCCCGTGGGGCTCTCGGACACTGGATATCCACTGACAGCAACGGAAAGGTTAAAAACTATCAGGCCATCGTTCCGGGCACCTGGTTAATGTCCCCCAGAGACAGCAAAGGCATCCCTGGTCCGCTCGAACAGTCTCTCATTGGTTCAAAAATCAACACCGTTGGAAGCGTCGATTACACCAATCCATTTGGCATCTTCCACATGGGCAGGTCCTACGATCCCTGCATTTCATGCGCAGTTCATACTATAGACCTGACTGGGAAAAACGCTCCGCGTACCTTAAGAATTCTATAAAGATATAGGAGATGACCCATAATGAAATCTCAGGCTGGCAACCCATTGGTTGTTGAGCGCTACACCGGCCTTGAAAGACTTAACCATCTTGTCCATGCCGCTGCTATGCTAACGCTCATCATCACCGGGTTAAGAATATACTTTGGGTGGGACTTTATGAGTTTCCATAATGCCCGTGCCCTCCACATGTTCGCAGTAATCTTCTTGCTTGTAGTGAACTGGTTCCTTATCCCGGTCACCTGGGCACTTGCAGGTAAAGGAGGAATTAAGAACAAGGTTATGCACTTTTTCGACAATTATATTTTTGGTCCCAAAGATGGAGTACGCATGGCTGGGATAATTGGCAATTTCTTCGGGAAAGGCAAATACCCTGCATTCACAATCTACGATGAGTCAGGAGGACACTATAAGACCAAGCTTCACCCGGTAATGAAAATACTTGTTGTGATTGAAGGTTTGTGTAATATTCCTTATTGCAGTCTCAGGTATTGTTCTATACAGCCCTGCTTGGTCGTTCCTGGGGCTCCCAATAGCATCATGGATTCTTTCGGCAGGGGACCTGATTGCACCTACTTTCGCATTGTCTTCCCTGGAGTTCTTTAGGATTCTGCACCTGCTGCTGACGTACTTCTTTATCTTCGAACTGGTAGTGCATGTCGGTATTCTTGAACTCGATCCGCGTGTCTGGAAGTACTACAAAGCTATCTTCTGGTCCGGAAAAGAAGATCTCTCAGATACTCACTACTCAGAGGTCATCAACACCCACGAACATCTACCTGAGAAAGGCCACTCAGCTGTTAAAGCAAGAAAAAGTTAATTTAGGGAAAAAGGTATGGGCATGTCCACATGTATCTGCCTAGTTGTCTAATAACGTGAGAATATGCCTATGTTACAAGCTCCTGTCCGCATCCTCGGATGCGGAAATTTATTAATGGGAAACGACGGCGTTGGACTGAAGGTTATTGAGGCTCTCAAAAAAACAGAACTAGGGAGCCTCGAAAACCTAGACATCGCAGACGCGGGGGTCTGCGGGCTTGATCTCCTTAACTATTTCGACGGAGCGAAAAAGGTCATTATAGTGGATGCAGTTCTTGCGGACAGCTCTGTAGGTTCAGTGCATCGTCTTGATGGCAAGGATATTATAAAATCTACTGATGAGCCTCTTCTGGTTTCTGGGCACGATCTGACGATTACAGATGTATTGAGGATCGGAGAACATGTTCAGTCTCTTCCGGAGATCGTGGTTATTGGAATCGAAATAGGAACAATAGTTACTGACGCTACGCTTGAGATAAGCCCCGAGGTCCTCAAGGGTCTAGATGAAGCTGTAAGGCTAATAAAAGAAGAGGTTTCTTCTACACTTTAATTTATTTTATATTTTTTGATTTCTGCCTTACGGGTTTATTTGACTTTGTTCCGTCAGCCGACAACTTAGGGAATGTAAATTAATAAAAGTTATATATTTTAATGAATATGACTTTTATTAGGACTTATGCAGTTGAGCTTAAAAGTCAATAACATTAATTCCTTAACTGTCCAAATCTGAATCACAACGTTTATTGTATTTGATTTCGTATATCATATGGAGAAGTAATATTCATAGAGGTGTTGATATGGATCTACCAAGTGCGTTTTCCTGGCTTGATGTGTTTATTAGTGTAGTTGTTATGTTGGGTCTATTTGGTGTTCTTGCTAATCTAATTTATTTTTACGACAAAGGCGGACATCATTAAACATCTACAGATTAGCCTGTAGTTTGGATAAATAAACGATACACATTGTAATCGAGCGGGGTTCAAAACCAAGACTCTTCAAGTTTTTGAATGAGCTTGTTTTAAAATTCCGGCTCTCTTTTTTGATTTAAACCTGCTCCCATTTAACTTGTCTACAAAATTTATCTTCTATCTCAAATTTGTTATCTCTGGATATTCCATAATGGGACTGATTTCTAACCGATTATAGGGCTACTAACTCATGCTTCTTGTCCAGGACTCTTCAATCAACTAGATAATGCCTTTTTAATAAACTGCTGGCAACCGAAGCTTGCTTTGACGCAGCGAGTCCGGAGTTAAAGAGTAGTAGAGAAGATTAATTAAAAATAGATTGTCAGGTCTTAGGTAACCCTGCTAGTTGGATTATTTTAATAGAAAAACTTACGTTTTTGTTTCTTAGGTCTAAACCCAAAACTGATCTGTAGGTTAAAGAAAATTTTAAGTGTTTCTAATAATCGGGGGTAAAGACCTAAATACCCGATGCATTAGAACCTCCTATTTTTGAAATGTTATTGGTGTCTTATTTTAGTAGATCATTTAATGCTAAATAAGCTTTAGACTATTGGGTTATCCGGATTAGCTGGTACCCAGTCGCTGTAGAGCTTCCAATCAATTAAGGATTTCTCGCTGTCTGTTTCGATATCAAAAGTCCATATAAAGGGTTCTTGACCTGCCCTGGAAAAATCAACATCGATAGCAACTCCCGGCGAAAGTATGGATTCTTTGGTTTCTCCGGTGTCTGCTCGTATCCGGACTTTTGATCTGTCGACATTGAGACCAATCATTTCAAAATGTATTGATTTCCCAGCCTCGACTTCGAGATACCTATCCCCTTGCCATGTCCCTTCGGAAATGAGTATGCGCCCCTGACTATCGGTCTTGATGAGGTCGTAAAGTCGTAGGTGGAGTTTCGCGTTGGGACACACGAGACGGTCGGCTGCGCCTGGGTTACCTTTGTTGCTAGCTCTGGAGTTTCAGGTACTGGAACTGGAGGTGCACGTACTCGTGGAACCTCAGGTGCACGTACTCGTGGAACCTCAGGTGCACGTACTGGCCCAAGCGGAGATGCATGTGCTGGTCGAACTGGAGATTCCGGTTCTAACGGAGTTTTAACCTTCGATACTTGCGGTTCCGGTGCTGGTGTAACTCGATGTTCTGTTGGTCCGGTATAGAATTCAGAATCCAAATTCCCTATTGTATCTGGCCCTGCTATACCATCAACCTTCAGTCCGCGTGCTTCCTGATAACTTCTGACAGCCAGTTCAGTCTCGTCACCAAAGATCCCACTGGCTCCAACTTTGGGCACAGGAAAACCCAAAAATATCAGGGCCTGCTGGATTTTCTCTACTGCAGGGCCGCTATCGCCTCTGCGAAGGACCCTTTCGTTGTCATAACAAGCCTCCAGAACTTCATCGCCTGCAAATCTCGAAGATTTTAAATCATGCCCGTCCCCAATAGTCATATTTATCCCCCTAATTTATTGCATATTTGTTTCTCAATATACAGCATCTACAATTTATGTTACTAAGCTTAAAACTTCAATAAATAGATAGTGACACTAAAATATATAAGTTTTTATAAAAACTTATATTTATTTAAAAAAAGTAACTGGTTTTAAGCATTAAGAAGTTGGCTTTAAGCATTTAATAGTAGCAAACTTCTTTGTATTTTAAAGAAAACTAGGTGTCCCACTAATACTTGATTGATGATTTCATGACAAAATCTCAAACATGGCTTTCGTTTGCGTTTATATACTTATATCGCAGGTTTGCTTCAGTAGTGCCAAAATTACGGGAAAAGAAAGAGCTGGGAACTGTATTCGATCATTTTGGAATAATATCAATCAACAAATGATGGACTACCGAAAACTGCATGTCTGAAAAATTTTTGTTGCTTTGACACTGAAAGGTTGTTTGCGGAGCAGACCAATAGCGATTATGATAGTCTTTTAATATCTTGGGCTCCATCTTATATGTATCTGTATATAAAAGTATTTACTATTATGGGGGAAGCAGAACGAGTGAGGACAGCTTACTTGAAAAGTTTAAAAATCTCGATTTTGTGAAGATGGATCGTCGGACTTTTATAAAGGCTGTAGGGGTGCTGGGAGCTTCGTTGTTTTTACAATCATACAAAAGCGATATAGCAAAAGCTCTCAAACTTTCGGAAACTAAGGTAGTATGGCTTCACGGAGTAATGGATAGTGGCTGTACCATATCAATGCTGGACGGAGGGTCCCCTGATATAGTAGAGTTTCTTCAGGAGTATAATCTCAAATTACTCTATCATGAAGTTTTAATGATGCAGCAGGGAATTTTCGTTGACGGAAAGCTTGCAAATACCAGTGAGCTGAATTCTGAAATTCTGCTGGATGAGATACTGGGAAGGGAAAAAGGTTATGTTCTAGTCTCTGAAGGAGCAGTCGCGAACGGACCTCAAGGTTCCGGGAAATATCTTATGTACGGGGGCAGGCCCTATAAGGAGATTTACGAGAAAGCTGCGAAAAATGCCTCAGTAATTGTTGCAATCGGACAGTGTGCAACTAACAGTGGGGTGAACGCTGCTAAGAGTGATATAGCTGAACTTATGGATCCCCGTGGGATTGCCTTTACTATGGAGGACTCATCAAAAGGGATTGTAGACCTGCTTGGTATAGATACACCGGTTATCAATATTGGCGGCTGTCCTGCACATCCTGACTGGGTATTTTTGACAATAGGTGCAGTTGTTTTGGGAAAGATAAAGGTGCCTGATGATTTGCCTTATGTACTGGATCAATGGAAGCGTCCAAAGGTTTTCTTTCCGCCTGACCATGTTGTCCATGATAACTGTCCTCGTCGCGGATACTATGATCGCGGAGAATTTGACTTGACCGTAGGTGGAGAAAAATGCCTCTGGAAACTGGGGTGCAAGGGCCCTTATTCCCATGCCGACTGTGGTACTCGCCACTGGAACGGCCACCTTAATTTATGTCCGATGGCAGGTTCTCCCTGTATATCCTGCGTTGAGCCTGGCTTCCCGGATTCATCAAGGCCTTTTTTCGTGGAAATTGAGAAAACAGGAATTGTAGGTACGAATATCAGTACTGTAGCAGGTGTGGCAATAGGAGGTGCGCTGCTTGCTGCAGGGGCTCACGCTGTCAGGAGAACTGTCATGAAAAGACCTGAGGACGAGGAAGGCTTTGCCGAAGAAAGAACTCCAGAGGAAATCAGAGGTGAAAAATAATGGTACAGGTCACTGTTGATCCTCTTTCGAGAATTGAAGGGCATTACAGGATTAACACCGAAGTCAATGGGGAAGGTGTGATTACTGATGCCCAGAGTAATGGTTTGCAGTTAAGGGGTTTTGAAAGGCTTTTTCAGAAGCATGATCCCAGGGATGCGGTGCTTCTGGCCCAGAGGATCTGTGGGGTCTGCCCGGTTAGCCACGGCATAACTGCAGCAAATGCCCTGGACGAACTTTTCGGAGTTGCGGGTGAGGTTCCCAAAAACGCTCTTGTAATGCGAAACATTCACCAGAGCTTGAATTATATAGCCAGCCATGCAGCCCATATCTACTTGCTCTGGGGTCCTGATCTTGCAAACCCGGCTTACCGTGATATCTTGGCAAAATATGGGGATGTTGGAAATGCAGTATGGAAAGAACTTCCCGGACGTTTTGCGCCTTTGATTTATCAGCTTAATGGCATCAGTTATCCAGCTGGCTCGTCCTATCTCGGTGCTATAGGAGAATTTCGCCGCTTGCACGAAGCCATTTCTCTGATAGCTGGCAAGATGCCTCATCCGGTTCTTCAGAATGTTGGGGGAGTGGTTTATTCTCCGACGGTTGCTGATATAGGGCAAATTGTTGGCTATGTATCAAAGGCGATGAAGTTCATTGAAGCATTTACTCTTGGAGTCTCTCCAGATACCTGGATTGAAAATACTTACAGGGCCTCCTCCCCGCAAAAGGCCGTTAATTTCGTCATCGAGCGCCTGCAGGAACTTCTGAATAAATCCCTTACCAGCAAGGACTTCTCACACTCTGCAGGCTGGGGAGACGTCCCGCTCTTTGCGGCTTTCGGCTCGGAGCTGATAGGAGAAAAACTTCTCGGTCTGCCTATCAGTATGAAAATGGACCGTGCAGGGACTTACAAAGATCCCGGTAAGATCGGTTTTCTTTCTTACGGAGTTTTCTTCAAGCCTGAGAAAGGAGATGGATATGACCCCACAAGTCCTGCGGACAGCAGAGTTATTCCTTCCGGCTATATGAATGGGTATTTCAAGCCCGAAAAATTCGACTACGGGAAGATTTCAGAAAGCATTAGTCACTCCTTTTACATTGACAACGTAGAAGACCGTCCTCCCTGGAATGGGGTTACGGTCCCGGAAGGGAACCCTGAAAAGATCGACTATACAAAAGGATCGGAGAGCCGTTATTCATGGGCAAAAGCCCCTCATTATAATGGGATTCCGTGTGAGGTCGGCCCCATTGCTCGTATGATGATTATGGGAGAACCTCTTGTCACGGGATTGGTAAAAACTTTTCAAGATAACGGCTACTATCCTGTCAATAACTACACCCGCATGATTGCAAGGATGCAGGAAATTCTTGTAGTAGTTCCAGAACTTATGAAATGGCTCACACAGGATCTTCAGGCAGGCGGAAAGGTTGCAGTGCATACCGATCTTTCCATGGCTGCGAACTCGAAAGGAATGGGTCTATGGGAGGCTCCCCGCGGGGCTCTCGGTCACTGGATTGCTACAGGGCCAGATTCCATGGTAACCCTTTACCAGGCTGTGGTTCCGAGTACCTGGAACCTTGCTCCAAGAAACTCAGGAGGGATTCCCAGCCCTGTTGAGCAGGCTCTCATAGGCACTAAAATTTCAGCTGCCGAAAATGCACTTGGAGTGGATTATTCGAATCCTCTCGGAATCCTGCATACGGCCCGTTCTTATGATCCCTGCCTGGCATGTGCAGTGCATACAATTGATAAAAACGGAAAGCATCCGAATTATACAATCAGGGTAGTTTAAAGGAAAAGGAAGGTGGGAATAATGGTACGATCTGCTGAAAAACCAGCTTCTACAAGGCTGGTTGTTGAACGTTATACCTGGCTTGAGAGGCTAACTCATCTGGTGCATCTTCTCGCCATGTTCACTCTTCTTATTACAGGGCTCAAAATCTATTTTGGCTGGGAATTCATGGCTTTTCAAACAGCGCGAGCCTTGCATATGATTGCTGTGCCTTTTTTCCTGGTCGCAAACTGGATCCTGGTCCCATACAACCTTTTTTCCTGCAAAGAAGAAAGGTGCAGTGTCAGAGACAGGATAGTGCATTTCAAGGACTCTTATGTTTTTGGAAAAGCTGATGCAGAGCGCCTTGTTGATATAGTTAAAAATTTTTTTGGAAAAGGCAGATATCCGGCTTTTACTATCTATGACGAACGTAACGGACATTATGCAACTAAGCTTCATCCTGTACTTAAAATTTTGATTGTTCTTGAGAGCATAGCAATCGTCATTGTAGCAATTACAGGAGTAGTGCTTTACAACCTTAACTGGGCTCCTTTTGGAATTCCCATTGCTGCATGGATACTTTCAGTAACCTGGTATTTTGCATCTTTTTTTAACGCTAATGCTCTGGGGTTACTTCGCTTATTACATCTGCTTGCAGCTTACTGGTTTGTCTTTGAGCTCATAGTTCATGTAGGGATTCTTGAATTAGACCCGGATGTCTGGAAATACCACAAGGCAATTTTCTGGTCAGGAAAAGAGGATCTGTCAGACAGGCATTTTGTAAAGGTGATTGAAGAAGGTGATCAAAAAGGAACAGCAAAAGAGTATTGACAATAGAAGGAATCAAAGTGGCGAACTTTATTCTCTTATTTTTTCTTTCTCATTCTTCCTCTTTTATTTCAGACTTCATGACCAGGCAGGGAACCAAAGTATTTCTGTTCGTTTACAGCTTACTGATTTGTCTTTGACTCTAGTTCATGTAGGAACTCTTGAATTAGCCGGAAGTCTGGAAATACCGCAGGCAATTTTCGGTCCGGAAAAGAGAACCTGTCAGATATGTATTTTGTCGAAGTGATTGAAAAAGGCGATTAAAAAGGAAAGAAAAAGAATGTTGAAATAAATTAATTAATCAAAATAGTTAATTTATATAAAAGAAGAATGAAAATATAAATTTTCTTTGAATCTTTTGATACAGTTATAAATTCTTAAAAAAAATATTTATGGGACTTACTCTATTAAAAAGCAATACAAGGCACGTGAAGATATTACATTGCGTAAGTCCCTTTTGATTATAAGACTTTAATATCTTGGATTTCTACAAGTAAAGCGTCCTGAGTCTTATTAAAGTCTTGCCTACATATTTTCCAATATATCTTTTTTCATGTATATTTTCCTTTATTCATGTATTGCTCGGACAACATCTCCTATTCCAGTTATTACAGGATCTTCCATTAGCCCACTGGCTACATACCCATCCCCAGTGTCGGGGGCTGTCACATTTCCAAACTCGCTGCCCGCTTTGTGTGAAACACCAGTGTCCGCGGTCACAGAACTGCCGCTGGGTCCATCTCTCACAGTGCTGCCGGAAGGTCGGGTTTGTACAGGTCCATCCACAATCTTGACGGCGTTGGTCACCTGCACCGAATTGATCTTCGTCCCCTTTCTGTTGCTGTTGCTGTTGTGGTTGTGCGCTCACTACCGCAACCATCATTGACGTTACAAGCAAGACCAGGAAAGAAATACCCAGTACTTTTTTCATGTTAAACATTTGTCACACTCCTCCAATTTTTGTTTTGTTTTATACAATTTGAAAGCTGTTGATTTCTCGATTCACTTTAGATCGGCAGATGCATCAAGCAAATACCTTTTCGAATTAGTCCTTCAAATTAATCTCTAAAATTCTATATTATTGGCAACTCTTTAATCCTACTTTAGGTGCCGACAATCTATGCGCCGATGAGAGTGATTTCAAATTGTGTTGGTAGGAGATTATTATTAAATAATATAATTAATATAGAAATATAAATAAGAATCCAATATTAATTAAAAGCCGAAGTTATATGCCCCCGTTTCCGTAGATACATCCATAACAGTATCATTTTCTATAACGCTCGCTTATAATCATTGAAATTATTCAAAAAGATAACTGACCGCTTGATATAGCTATAAACTAAGCCTCAAGTAGTCTCATGCTTTATTGCTGAAATAAGATATTCCAGTTTAAGAGCCAAAAGTTAATTTATAAAAAAGAATGCCATCAATTATCTGAGTTAAATAAAATTTAATCAGTTAATAATGACAATACTGTTGATAAGGCAATTGAATATTAATCATTCCATCAAATGAAGTAACATGTATTTGAAAGAATAACGATCCGTGAATTTTCCAGGATTCTTGGATTCTGCAGTACTTACTTATAATTTTTTCATACTACCAAAAACCATATTGTAAAGCCCACCCTATGGCAGGAGTATAGAAATCCAAAGGGAAATCCAGATAGTCTGCGGAACCGTGTATACCCTGAATCTTTTGGCATTCAGTTCGGGAGCTAATAGGAAAAAACTTTTTGGTCTACCTATGTAGTATAAGAGCTAGTGTAAAACACTTTGTTGACATAGTCAAGAAGGTCTTTTGACATAATCAAGAAGTTTATTGGAGAAGCAAGTATCTGGCTAATACGGTCTATGAT
>CAVRNH010000006.1:0-179805 GCA_963722085.1 uncultured Methanosarcinaceae archaeon
TTCTGCAGAGTCCAAAAAGTTAATCTGGCTTAAAGCTTATTAGAAAAACATGCTCATTGAACAAATTCAGCTTGAGAAAGGATGCGCTCTTGGGCTCAGGTTTGAGATGCAAAAATATCCCCTTCTGGTTATAAGGGCAGAGAAGGGATTCATTATGTGCGGGTACCTGAACGTAAGTGCTGCAGAATCGCTTGGGGATACGGCAGCGAAAGTAAAAGGCGTACAGAGTTTTGAAGATATGCTCAACGCTAAGGTAGTCGAAGTAACTCAGATGGCTGGAAAACTTGGAATTGAGCCCGGCATGACTGGCAGAGAAGCCCTGGAAAGAATGTTTTAATACAAACAACTTAAAGGTGATTCTGACTAATAACTGAAAAATGGTCAGCAACGTCTACAGGTTTCCTTATCTCATTTCTTGTTATCTTTCCGTTTAACAATTTCCTTTCCGTTTAACGATTTTCTTTTCACTTACCGTTTCCTTTCCGCTGAACAATTTACTTTTGGTCTAGAAATTACCTTCACGTTTTATATACAAGATCTATATTTATTCCGAATTGTACGGTTTGAATAATTGTACAGTTTGAATAATTGTGTGATTTGAATAATTGTACGGTTTTAATAATTGTGTGATTTGAATATTACTCCGAACTATAAAACAACAAGTCATCCCGGATTATCAATGTTATACGCTTTTGAGCTCTCTGGAGAACATGAAGAACTGCCTGTTGCCGAAATCCTTGCTTGCCTCAGAATAGAGGGGCTTGATTTTCAACTTTATACCAGCATTGACCAGTGTCTGGTGGTAGAGATAGCAGGTAAAGAAGAGGATGTAGAACAAGTGCTTAAGGGTCCGATTACCGAAAGGCTGGCAATGACCCATCATATTCTCAAAGTTGTCGGGATTACTGAAAATACCCCGGATGCCGTCATTAAACTTGCGGATTCCTTTGAATCCTCGGGCTATCTCAGAGAAGGGCAATGTTTTGTAGTCAGGGCAAAAAGAATCAAGCATCATGTGGATTTTCCAGGCGAACTCCTTGAACAAAAAATAGGCGGATGCATCTACAGAAAAGGCTTTCGAGCAAATCTGAAAAACCCTGATGTGGAATTCCGGCTTATACTCAGTGAAAAAGCCGTATTGGGAACTATTTTGTCTTCCATAGACAGAAGTGTGTACGAAACCAGAAATCCCCAGAATAAGCCCTTTTTCCATCCCGGCGTTCTTATGCCTAGAGTCGCACGTGCCCTTGTAAATCTTTCAGGGATAAAGCCCGGAGAGCTCTTTATGGATCCTTTCTGCGGCACTGCAGGCATACTTGTTGAAGCCGGACTTGTAGGCGCCAAAGTTATAGGAATCGACGCCCAGGAAAAACTTGTTGTGGGTGCTCGCATGAACGTTGAAGCCTTTGAGCTGGATTATGCCTTAATGGAAGGAGATGCCTGCAGGATGCCGTTTAAACAGGCCACAATAGATGCAATCGTAACTGACCCTCCCTACGGCAGATCGGCAGCAATCCTTGCAGAATCTTTAGAGAAACTCTATTCCTGCTCTCTTGAGGAAATCCAGCGCGTCCTGAAGCCTGGAGGTATTGCTGTTGTAGTTTCGGACAAAGAAGCATTGGAATACGGAAAAAAAGCAGGACTTAAGGTTCTTGGGATCTATGTGCAGAGGGTACATAGAAGCCTTACCAGGACGATAACCATTTTCCAGAAAATTTAGTAATAAATTTTCATAAATTATTTATGAATTTTCATAAAATAAGCAGTGGGCTTTCAGAAATGAGTAACCTGGATTCCGCTTTTTTAGGCACATAAGCTTCTATTGATACCGAATTATGTGCTTATCCTTAAGCACATGAAACCAAAGCTCTAATTTCAAAACAACAATCACTTGACATTATAATTTAGTGGAGCTATGTATATGCGCTTAAAATATGGGGGCCAGGGAGTAATGAATTTTCCGAAAATGAGTAATAAACAGTGATGAATAAATATGTCGTCCACTAATGCCTGATTGATGTTTTCATGATAAAATTTCATACATGGCTTTCGCTTGTGTTTATATGCACACACAGCAGGTAGGCTCCAGCAGTGCCAAAATTACGGGAAAAGAAGAGCTGGAAACTGTATTTCGATTATTTTGGAATAATATCAATCAACAAATGATGGACCACCAATAAATAAGAAATCGAAAAATGTCTTTTAACTTTACTTTCGTTCATGGGTAATAAGTTCCTCAAGCACTTCGGCCATAACCCTATGTCTGAGGATGTGTTTCTGGTTCTGTTCGGTTGCTCTCCTTATAGAATAATTATCTTCGATCCATTGTATTTCATTTTCATAATTTACTTTCAGAAGAGTCAGCCCATAGGCCGGAGCAAGTTCGATTCCTTCTTCATAGATATCGGGATTCAGCATCTGGAGCAACCAGTCTTTATCACGTACCCCTTTTCCGATCATCGAAAGTGCGGTTACCATTTTCCTGACCATGTTCCAGAGGAAACTGTTTCCCACAACATCGATTTTGGTAAGCTCTCCATCGACACGAGAATTGATCATTTCTATGGTTCGAATTGTACTTTTTTCTCCATTGGTCCGCGCAAAGTTTTCGAAATCATGAGTTCCAATCATCAGTCTCGAAGCTTCTCTGATCTTGGAGATATCGTATCCTTCTCCACTCATAATATAGCGGTAGTGTCTTGAAACCGCGTCTCTCCTTGCGTCAAAGTAGCGAGGGACCTCCGCGTGAGCCCAGACCCAGATACCCGGGGGAAGTTCGGAATTTATAACCCTGGGAATTGCAAGGTTCGGTTTGTCCGTATCTAAGGCGATAACCTGTCCAAGAGCATGAACCCCAGCATCGGTCCTGCCGGCACAGGTATAGTTAGCAGACTTAGGGCTTTCTATGATATCGAGGTTCCGAAGAGCCTTGAAGAGTTCTCCTTCCACGGTCAAGACATTGAGCTGGATCTGGGAACCGTGAAATTCAGTGCCTATGTATGCAAGCTTTAAAGCCACTCTCATGCTAATCTCCGATTACTTGAATTTTTTCTTATAATAGATTTCTCTTACAATCATAAGGGATACTATAAAAATACACCCAAAAAGGAACCAGAGTCCAGGGTGAAGGGAAAGTGCATCATAAAGCCCGTGACTTCCTCCTGTATGAGCTAGACCTTCGGGCTGGATAGAAGACAGATTTTGTACTGAACTTGTCACGTTAGACGTAGCAGCATGAACTTCAACAGCCCCCTGACTCTGACCAGCCTCCAATCCTGATGAGGCATTTTCTGTACCGCTTACCAGGGCCTCAGAGTTGGTATTCATAGTCCTATTTTCAGGCGTCTGCTGGTCAAGAGCTAATTTAGGACTCACGCTGTCACTTTCGTCTGTTTCCAGTATTACTGCTTGCGTCGAAGAATTGTTTGCTGCTTCTGGGACTCCCATTCTCAAAGGGGCGGTGGCATCAAAGATCCTTTTTGCTTGCATATAAGCTGAAAAATATTCTATTCCTGCAGCTGCAAAGCAGGCTGCTCCTATTACTCCAATGTACTTCTGCAGTATACTTATAATGGAGAGTTTGTCTATTGCGTTCTTTGAAGGAACAAGAACAATCAGTTTTTCCATTGATTCATATATTTTTACCTGCCTGCCTTTCTGGCTCCATTTAATTTGTTTGACCTTTATAAGGTCGGATTCAACCAGAGAATCAAGATTGTACTTAACAGTTGTCAGAGGTAAATTCAGCTCCTCTGCAATATTGGTTGCAGACATGCTTTTTTCCCCGAGCAGCTCAAGAATCTTCAATGATGTTTCGTTGGAGAGGATCTGGGTAATCTTTCTTGATTCCCCATTTACTGGGAGAACAAGGACTTTGCTGCCCTTTTCAGTTTTTTCAGGCGCCTGGGGAGGCTCACTGGTTTCCGATAAACTGTCTCTATCTTCAAGCCCTTTCATGCTTACTTCCTGAATTAAATCCTGCTTATTCAAGCCTACTCATGCTTACTTCCTGAGTTATAAACCTGCTTATTGTTATTTACTTAACACCTTAGTTTGCAATGATCCTAATATAAAATTTTAGTTTCATGGATTTGTATACATGCACTACTATATTATATATAGAATCCAGACCTTAAACTTAAATATAACATTGTATATTCTAACCTAAATTTTCGCTGGTAGTAATCATGATCACAAAACAGCAGGTTCTTGAATTTCTGAGAAATTATGATTTAGAAAACATTACTATTGCAACAGTCTGCTCTCACTCAAGCCTTCAGATTTTTGACGGAGCGCGAAAGGAAGGCTTCAGAACTCTGGGAATCTGCGTTGGCAAACCGCCTAAATTTTATGAGGCATTTCCCAAGGCAAAACCCGATGAATATCTAGTTGTCGAAAGTTACGAAGATATAATGAACAAGGCTGAAGAGCTTAGAAAGAAAAACACTATCATCATTGCTCATGGTTCATTTGTTGCATACCTGGGCACTGAGAATTTTGCAAAACTGGCAGTTCCAACTTTTGGAAACCGGGCTGTGCTCGAATGGGAATCGGATAGAGATAAAGAGCGTGAGTGGCTGCTTGGAGCAGGTATTCACATGCCTGGAAAAATCGACGATCCTCATGATATCAAAGGCCCTGTAATGGTTAAGTACGACGGCGCAAAAGGAGGAAAAGGTTTCTTCGTTGCAAAAACCTACGAAGAATTTGATGAACTTGTGGACCGAACCCAGAAGTACACAATCCAGGAATTTATCACAGGAACCCGTTATTACCTGCATTACTTCTATTCCCCTATCCGAAATGAGGGATACACTCTAAGCAAAGGCAGCCTTGAACTCCTGAGTATGGACCGCAGGGTAGAGTCTAATGCCGATGAAATCTTTAGGCTCGGGTCCCCCCGAGAACTCATAGAAGCAGGCATCCGCCCTACATATGTGGTCACCGGAAATGTGCCCCTGGTTGCAAGAGAGTCTCTCCTGCCGCTTATCTTTTCTCTTGGAGAAAGGGTAGTGGAAGGATCTCTAAATATTTTTGGCGGAATGATAGGGGCCTTCTGCCTTGAAACGGTATTTACGGATGAACTCGAGATTAAAGTATTTGAGATCTCGGCCAGAATTGTCGCAGGAACAAACCTTTACATCTCAGGCTCTCCTTATGCAGACCTCATGCAGGAAAATCTCTCAACCGGGCGGAGAATAGCTCAGGAAATCAAAGTCGCAGCTCAAACAAATCAGCTGGATAAAATAATATCGTGAGCAGATAATATTCTGAACAGATAATATTCTGAACAGATAATATTCTGAGATAAACTCTTAAAGCTACTGAAATTTCAGAGGCTTTTAAATTCTTTTTTCATTTTAAAAGATCTACTAACATTTGGGTCTTTTAAACATTTGTCATTAAAACGTTATCATGTAAAGTATCAATTATGTAATAGAGATGAACTAAAAACTTATGAGAAATCCTTATTCCTCCTCGTTCTTACTTCTTTTAATCATTCTTGCCGTTCCTCAAGCTTGCTGGTGACTTAATCCCAAATATTTTTCCTATAAAAATCTTTTACTCGTAATATAACGTGATGTGTCGATAAATCTGACGATACTACAAGTTTAGTCGCAATGATCAGTCAAGAGCAAATTAGAAAAATATTCCCAAAAGGTCTCGTAACAATAGCCGTGACTGAATTCCTTATTCATGTCGATGCCGGGCACAACATCAGGAATTTGTTAATATTTACGAACAACTGTTAAAAAGCGAACATTGCATGCTGCTCTCAAAGAACTTTCTCATGCCCCAATGGATGAAGTAGACGCATTGAATAAGAAAGGTGTAGCTTGTGTAGGACTTAGTGAGCTAGACAAGGTTATAAAGTGCTTTCAAAAAATCAAGGAAATAAAAAACAAGGCAATAGATGCCAATCAGATTCAAAAACATTATAAAGAATTAGATACTTATACACGACGAGTAGTCCTTGATTAAGAAATACATGTTTTTGGTGTTCACAAAATGGGTTTATTTGACTTTTTTAAAAATAAAGTAAAAAATTCTCAAAAATCTCCCAAATTAAATTATTCGATAACTGGCAGTTCTCTATCAATCGGTGATTTTACAGGGGAATATCATCAATCACCAAACGGCAAATTCATTTTAGCGTGGAAAGGTCAAAATGAAAATGGGAAATATATTTTATTAGAACGCGAGAAGGTAAAACTTCAAGCTAAAATGAGACACCCTAATAATGGGATGGTTTCAAACGATGGAGTGTTTATTCTCAGCGATTTGACTTCTAAGGGCATGTATGGGGTCTTCAATATAATAAATAAAGACGGAGAGACTCTGATCAAGCAAAGATGTAAGGCAAATATGGGTCACACTGGCATTTCAGATGATGGACGTTTTGCTGTTTGCCAGGCTTTAGAAAGTACCAGTAAATCGGATAGCTGTAAACTATTTTTCTTTGATATAAAGAATAAAAAATTATTATGGAAAAAATTGCCTGAGACAATTGGATCTGAGCTTAACTGGGCAGAAAGCTACCGCTTTGATACTAAGAAAAAGGTCCTGTATCTGATACACAACAAAAATAGAGCTTACCGTTACACTTTTGAAGGGACTTTCATTGATTCTAAAATGTATAGACATGACTGCATTGTTAGTGGAAACGATATTGAATTTCTTGAAGCGATTAAAGAATTGAAAGTAGAGCTTTCTACAAATACCAATCCCCGAGAATATGATGCACTTATTACTCCTTTAGAAAAAGGATTAAAAAGATTTTCTGATAAAGATACCATCTCAAAAATTCATAGGGTTTTAGGTGAAATTTTCCATTTACAGGGGAACAACGCCGAGGCGATAAAACATTTTGAAACCGCATTGAAACTTAATCCGAGGGTGGGCGTAAAAAGGACACTAGAAAAATTAAAGAAAATCGATTAAAGAACGAAATAAACACTCATGCAGGGAAGTTAGCATCCACTGGGAAATATGCATTAACTATTTCTTCCACTTCTTCTAACCAATCTTGGCGTTCTTCAAGCTTGCTGGTAACTATAACGCCAAACATTTTTCTATAAAAGCTTTTTACTCCGCAAAAATCGAAAATGCAGTTCTTCCAAAGTGTCTCAAGTGGATCCCCAAATACTTGCATTTCCCTTTCTTTCGGTGTATTTGATGTATTGAATACTAAGGCGGTTTTTGCTTTTAACAATCCTATTGGTATTCCTTCGCCACTATCTCCTTCTTTAAATTCATATGCTACTCCCGCACGCAATACTCGATCTACCCATCCTTTTAATATTGCGGGTGGCTGCCCCCACCAGTTAGGGTGAACTACAACTATCCCTTCTACTTCAAAGACTTCTTTGCAATGTCTCTCTATTACTTTTTCTAAAGAGGCGCATTTAGGAATTTCCTGACTTCTAGTTATTGGATCAAAATTTTCTTCATACAGATCATGGAAAAATACTTCATGCCCGTTATTTAACAGGGTTTCTACAACCGTATTTGCAATCGCATGATTAAAACTCTCTTTATTTGGATGCCCAAGAATTACTGATGTCTTCATCGATTTCCTTCCCTCTCTTTTGTGGATATCTACATATTGCCTAATGTTACATTTTAAACATCTTGAGATCTAGACAATTTCTATCTGGCGGAATAATATGTGCTTTATGCTCTACGTTAGTACACAAGGTTTCTATCGTGATTATAAAATGAAAACAATTTCTTTTTATTAGATGCTCTGCCTTATTTAATAGCACTTGATCTTTTGGACTTACACCCCTGCGAACACATATGATTTACTAATTAAGTATTACATATTGTCTACAATTTAATATCAAATATTCTTTAGAATCTAGTATGAATTCTGATTTACTTATTAAATATTAGGAGATATGAAAATAGTTTCCAATATAATAAGTTCGGAAATTTATTTTTACCTAAATTTGAATTTTATTTAAAATTGACTTTTACTTAAATCTGACTTTTACTTAATTTGACTTTTACTTAAACCTGTACTTACTTAAATCGACTTTTATTTAACACGGCTTAAGAAAATATTTTAAATAGTTTTCGCGCCGATATTATCATAATGCCTAAAGTTGAAGGTAAGGAATTCAGGCCTGTTTTTGGAGGTAAATTTGCCGGAGCACTGCGCGTGCTTGGAAGCGAGGAGAACCCAGGGGAAGGTCTTCTGTCTATTGGAAATTACATGGCACTTGACCACTCCAGAGGGGCTGCTGTTTATCTTGATGCGCTGAAGCCTCATGCCATTTTGATCTGCGGAAAAAGAGGCTATGGAAAATCCTATACAATGGGCTGCATGCTGGAAGAACTTGCACTTCTCAAGCCAGCCATTAAGAAAAGGCTTGCATCCGTTGTCATTGATACTATGGGGATTTTCTGGACAATGAGTTTCCCGAATACTCTTGAGGCTGGAAGATTAAAGAGTTGGGATCTAAATCCTGCTGGACTCGAAATTGAGATCTTCGTGCCCGCTGGCAAAGTTGAGGCTTACAGGAAACGGAACATCAATGTAAAGCCCTTCTCTATCTCAATCCGGGAACTTTCAGGAAGCCAGTGGTGCAGGATCTTTAATATCGAGGAGATTTCTCCTCTTGGAATTTTGCTGGTAAGGACTATTGAATCCTTAAGAGATAAACAATATGTGTATTCTTTTGAAGATATTATAGGTGAGATGTTGGAGGATACTCGCTCTGATCCGGCTTCAAAAGGGGCTGCGGAAAATTATTTCAGGGCAGTTAACTCCTGGGGCCTTTTCTCAAAGGAAGGTACATTGGTATCTGAACTCGTATCAGGGGGAAAGACAACTATTCTTGATGTGAGTACTCTTGAAAATGAGAATATCTGCGCTGCAGCAGTATCGATTCTTGCAGGCAGGCTTTATGAAAAGAGACTTGAGGCTAGAAGAATTTATGAAAAGAAGCTTATGGGAGAAAAGACTGACGAAGAAGAGTTTCCAATGGTCTGGCTCTTCATAGATGAGGCTCACATTTTCATACCTTCAAGGACAGAAAGTCTTGCATCGGAAGTGCTTATTAACCGCTGCCTCAGGCAGGGGAGGCAGCCAGGTCTTTCTTTAGTCCTGGCAACCCAGAGACCTGCAGGTCTGCACCCGGATGTTGTTTCCCAGAGTGACCTTCTTATCTGCCATCGCCTTACTGCAAGTGATGACATTCTGGCTCTGGAAACTTCCCGTCCTCTTTATATGCAGGAAAGTCTCGAGGCATACCTTGAGAAAATGGGAAGTGAACGAGGAGCTGCTTTGATAGTAGATGACCATTCTGAATCTGTTCACCTTGTACGCATCCGCCCTCGCATGAGTTGGCATGGAGGAGGAGAACCAAGTGCTCTTGAGCCATGTGCAGGGGAAATAAGTCGAGAAACTACAATCCAACGATCAAAATAACTTATTTCTTATATTTCTCCGGATGAAGCTAGGGGTAAAAAGCTAGAATTGTTAACCAATTTTTTATCCTCCCAGAAAATAATTTAAATACTAGCTGTGATACTTCAACCCTGTGAATGCAGCTGAGTTAAAAGCTGTAAGTATTATCTAGTTATAGCACTAAATCGCAGCAAATCACTGGTGATGTATATGAAAGGAAGAGCCTGGAAATTCGGAGATGACGTGGATACGGATGCAGTAATTCCTGGAAGGTACCTTATTTACAATACTCCAGGAGAGCTTGCAAAGTACACATTTGAAGGCGTACGCCCCGAGTTTGCAAAGAATGTTCACGAGAATGATATCGTAGTCGCTGGAAGCAATTTTGGCTGCGGGTCTTCGCGCGAGCATGCGCCCCTCGCCCTCAAAGGGTCAAAGGTAGCCTGTGTGATTGCAAAGTCTTTTGCAAGAATCTTTTTCAGGAATGCGATAAATATCGGAGTTCCTGTTCTGGAATGTCCGGACACTGACAGGATCGATGACGGAGATGAGCTTGAAGTAGACCTTGCTACAGGAGTTATTGAAAACAAAACAAAAGGAGAGACTTACCAGGCAACCCCGCTCCCCGATTTCGTTCGTGAGATCGTAAATGAGGGAGGGCTTATAGAATATGCCAGAAAACTGATCTCTGGCACTGAAAAATAGGAAGGCTATCAATAGACAGCCGCATGTGCGCGTTTGAATCTTGTAATAAAAAGGCATTTTTGCCTCAATTCTAAAGGAGTAAAAATATGACGCAGTATAAGATTCCGGTCCTCCCGGGCGATGGGATAGGGCCAGAAATCATCGCCGAAGGCAGAAAAGTTATAGATACAGTCGGCGAAAGATTAGGTTTTGATGTAGAATGGGTCGAATACCCGCATGGAGCAGACCATTACCTTGAAACGGGAGAATTAATTTCCGAAGACACCTTAAAGGAACTATCCAGCTACCCTGCAATTTATCTCGGCTCCATTGGAGACCCGAGGATTGCTCCCGGGATTCTTGAGAAGGGAATCTTATTAACTGCACGCTTTTACTTCGATCAGTACGTCAACCTCCGCCCGATAAAACTCCTGGACGGAGTCTGGACCCCGCTCAAAGATAAAACATCAAAAGATATCGACTTTGTAGTTGTCAGGGAAAACACCGAGGACTTCTACATCGGAATTGGCGGCAGGGCAAAAAAAGGGGAGAGCAAGGCCCTCCTCGAAGTTAAAAGGACACTCTACTCTGCAAAATTCGGCCTTGATATCGAGACTGACAGCGAAGAAATAGGGTATCAGATAGGCCTGATCTCAAAAGAAGGCACAAAAAGGGTTATTGAGTATGCCTTCGACCTTGCCGAAAACCGGAAAAAACATGTTTCCTCTGTGGACAAAGCAAATGTCCTTTCAGATATCTACGGCTTCTGGAGAGAAGAATTCAACTCAGTTGCGGGGAAGCATCCGGGTGTTACTACGGACTTCAATTTCGTTGATGCAATCACGATGTGGTTTGTGAAAAATCCAGAGTGGTTCGATGTCGTCGTAACCCCGAACATGTTTGGAGACATCATCACCGACCTCGGAGCCATGATTCAGGGCGGCCTCGGTCTTGCCCCAGGTGGAAATATCAATCCGAAAGGCACGAGCATGTTCGAGCCTATCCATGGCTCAGCTCCTAAATACAAGGGCCAGAACAAAGTCAACCCGATTGCCACAATCTGGGCCGGTGCAATGCTTATAGAGCAGCTTGGAGAAAAAGAAGCTGCACATACAATAGTTAATGCAATCCAGAAAAATATCCTGGACGGTAAAGTCAAAACCTATGACATGGGCGGCAACAGCAGCACTTCAGATGTCGGGGATGAGATTGCAAGAATAATAAGAGAAGGTTAATTCAAGCTTCTCTTCTTTTATACTTTCTTTTTTCATTAAAATGAATCTTGGAATTTCCTGCTTATTTTTAGAGGTTAAGGACCATTTTTGATCAAGTTTATCTCAGATTCTCATTAAAAATAAAATTAGGTTCCGAGAAGAATTCAAATTCAGCTTCCTAGAAGAATTTGGAGTTCAACTTCCTATAACGATTTAGAGCCCTAGTTCTCAACATTAAATTCTATTCTTTTAAATTATACAAATAGTATTTAAATCCTAAACATTTAAGTCTTCTTTCACCAAAAATATTTTTCTCCAGTTCTTTTCTAATCTTTTAAAATGATCTCAATAGGTAATATAGTCAGAGGCTTTTTAGAGCGCTTCTCAAGAATGCTCAATTATTCCCTGCTTGAGATGTGAAATTAACAAAGAAATTATACCCAATATTTAATCACAACTCAAAGTTTTCTGTTCTATTTTATTCTTTAATTAATTATGCTTAAAGAAAGAAGAAAGTCGCTTGATCTTCATTATCAAATTTGGGAGTATTACGAATTTGCTGAAAATAGGAGAAAGCAGCCCAGTAAATAGTACAACCTGGTAAAGAAACTGAAATTATATATACAATTAAAATATTATATAACTGTGGACTTTTAAACAAACTTAAGGGGGATTAAAGTTTATGAAAATTAAATATTTAATTTGTTTGAGCATTATTCTAGTTTCTTTAACAGTTAGTACTGCAAGTGCAAGTTTCGTTACTGTTCATCCGCATGTAGGAAATACTTATTGGGTTGGGGCTGATGGACACAAAATTTCATTAATCAATAATAATAGTGCAACGAACCCTACCTACAGTCAACTGATTTCATTTATAAAAAATGATAAAATAGATGAAAGAACATATAAACCAGGGAAATTTACATGCGGAGATTTTGCTGAGATTGTCCATAATAATGCGGAAAAGGCTGGTATTAAAGCAGCATGGGTAACAATAGATTTTAAAGAAGACAGCCGGGGACATGTTTGTAACGCATTTAAGACAACTGATAAAGGTCTAGTGTATATAGATTGTACCGGATCATATCCACATAAATCAGGTAATTGGGATTCTATCGTTAAAGTACAAGTTGGTAAATCATATAGACCCACTGCATTATTTAGATCTGGATTCACATATTATTCAATGGGGACTGTAAAAACCTTTGGAAGATATTGGTAAAATTCCCGAGAAAAATCAACTAAAAAGCGATTCAAGACTTTATTTTTCTATTTTGATTTTTTCTATTTTGGTTTTTTTATTTTGGTTATTTCTTCAGCATTTCCAGCAAGATCCAATTATCAATTGATACAAAATTAGATATATATAAGAAATGAGTAAATTAGCTAATCAATTAACATTTAATTTCCAACGGTTGAAACTTCTTTTTATTGACATAATAGTCTTTTTGCTTTAAGAAGGGAGGTAAAACTTGAATAAACAACAAGTTGAAAATACGATTAAAAGATTTAGCGATTTGATTGAGAGAAACAAGGATCATCGGGCTTATTCAGATTTTAAAGAAGGATTCAATGAAGGTTTAGAGATAGCCAAAGATACTTTTGATGAAAATGCGGAAAAATTTGTTTTATCCGATTCTGATAAAGATCGAGCTGCAAAATTAGAAAGCTTACAAGATATGTTTAACTTGCTCATAGATACTCTCGTTATAACAAAAAAACCGAGATATTCTCAAGATAGTTTAGATGGAATAAACACAGGACTGCAGAGATCCAAAGAATTATTTAGAGACTTTACAGAAGAATTCTTATGAATCTTGATCAAGGTAGGACTTATGCAGATCGGGTCTCTGCAAATTTAAAATCATTTGAAATATTATTATTCATGGACAAATTATAAAATTGGCTAAAGTCATGTCAATGAACTCATCCAAATGCACTGACTTTGATTACATTAATTTCCTTATCGCCGCATCTACTGTTTTTAGTTGTACTGAAGCTTCTCGCTGCTACCCTTCTACAACCGATGCTCCCTCTCATGATTGTTATACTCGTCTCCTTCAAAAGCAACCTTCAGACACAGAACCTCTATGGGCTGAAGTAAGGAAATTCATTGTTTTTAAAGAAGGTTAACTGATTGTCGATGATACAGTACTGGATAAACTTTATTCTGAAAAGATAGGTTTTGTTCGGCATCAGTGGAGCGAGAAACATCATCGTACTGTTAAGGGAATTGGCTGGTTACCATGGTCTGGACAGATGGTAAGGTTGTCTTACCCATATATTTTCGTATCTATAACATCGATGAAGACAATAAAACCAAGAATGATCATTTCCTTGATATGCTTGATAGGGCTGAAGAACGCGGATTTAAGCCTGAGTACGTTAGTTTGATATATGGTCTGCAAGCGTAAAGAACCTCAAAGCCATCAGGGAAAAACAATGGCATTTTTTAACAAGATTGAAATCAAATCGTTTGGTGAATCCTGATAATACGAAAAATAAGCCTCTAGAAACAGTTGAGATCCCTCCCCAAGGAACTGTGGTTCATCTCAAAGAATATGGTTTTATTAAGTTATTTCAATTAGTTCCCAAAGAAGGGGACACGCAGTACTGGGCTATAGATGTGCTGGATATGGATGAATCCACAAGAGAAGATCTCGGTAATAAATCCTGGAAAATTGAAGAATATCATAGAGGAATAAAACAGTTCTGTGGTGTGGAAAAGTGCCAGGAAAGAGAAAAAGAGTCACAGAGAGCACATGTAATGTTATCATTGAGAGCTTTTCTAAGGCTGGATGTACAAAGAATTAGGGACGGGATATCATGGTTTGAAAGTAAAATGAAAATTCACAGAGTGGCAGCAACGGCATATTTAAGCAAACCAAAATACAACTTAAACTTATTGTGATACTACATAAGTTAGGGAAAAACGAGAGATAGACCCTCCGAATGCGTAAGTCCTATTAATTTGGCACAATTTAACCCTCTTTCTTTCTGATCATCGAACAGATTTTCCCTGAAAAAAGAATCCTCAATTTCTGCCAATATTGTTCCAAAGATCTTATGGTAACCCTCATCCTGATCCCAGGAACTACAAGAAGGGCACAAAATGCGAAAAATACTTATCAAGTATCTGCATATATAAAAATGTGAGCAGCTCCTTTCTTGAATTGATGGTCCTCTCTGAAAAGAGGAAAGAAATTCTTCTTTTTTTAAAAGAAAGTCCAAAAACCATCCTAGAGATTAAAGAATTCTTGAATTTAAGCTCCGTAGCGGTTCTTCCTCAGCTTAAAAAATTGAGGGAAAATTCCCTGGTTATAAAGAAAGGAGAGGTATATAGTCTGTCTCCTCTTGGCATAGCCATAGTTGGCAGATTGCAGCCAATGGTAGATCTCTTAAAAGTGTTCGGATCTGAGTATAGTTACTGGGAAAATCATGCAATCGATTGCATACCGGCTCCTTTCATGGGAAGGATTGGAGAGCTATCCAACTGTACGCTTTCCCAACCTCCTGACAAGACTCGCCTCTTTGACCTCCATATAGAATGTGTGGAAAACGTTGAAAAATCAAATAAGATAAGTGGCATTTTTTCATTTTTTCACCCTTCGTATCTATCTTTCTATACTGATTTTATAGAAATGGAAAAGGAAGTCTCTATTATTGTAACTTCCCATGTTTATGAAAGAATAAAGAGAGAATTCGAGGATATACTGAGAGAATCCTTTAAATTTGGGAATGCAAGCTTCTATGTATGCAGCAGGGAAATAGAACTCTCTTATTTAGTTACTGATACGTTTCTCTCTCTTACCTTGCCTTTCTCTGACGGCAGCTTTGATTATCAAAGAGATGTCCTCTGCTTCGACCCTGCTGCCCTTAAGTGGGGAGAGGATCTCTTTGCTTACTACAGGGATATATCAGATAAAATAACTGAAGTATGAATTTTTGTTTTAAGAAGATCCTGAAAACAAGAAGATCCTGAAATACAGAAGATAGCTATAAATTGGACTCTTACTATCCTTTATACATGCAAAAACTTCAGGAAACCGCAGAAAAAATCCGGACAATGGAAATTCGTGGAGCAGGCAGGATTGCAAAAGCTGCTGCTGAGGCCATCAGGGATTACGCAGCAGGCCTGGAAGTAGCTTCAATAGAGGAATTCAGTACCTGCATTCGGCATGCTTCAAATTTTCTCATCAGTACTCGCCCTACAGCTGTTTCCCTTCCTAACGCTGTAAAACTTGCTTCGAAATACTCATCAGGAGATATAGAAGAAGCAAGGAAGGAAATCATTGAAAATGCAAATCTCTTTATCGAGAGAGCCGACAAAGCCCTTGGAATAATCGGAAAAATAGGGTCAAGAAGAATCCAGAGTGGAGACGTTATTATGACCCACTGCAACTCCCATGCCGCTCTTTCCATCATCACAACGGCTTTTAAGGACGGAAAGGACATTTCGGTAATTGCCACCGAAAGCCGTCCCAAGCGCCAGGGCCTATTGACTATCCGTCACCTAAATAATTTTGGGATTCCAACAACTCTGATAATAGACTCTGCAGTGCGCTACCACATGAAAAAAGTGGATAAGGTCGTTGTCGGAGCTGATGCCATTGCATCTAATGGCGCACTGGTAAATAAGATAGGAACTTCCCAACTTGCTCTTGCTGCTCATGAAGCCAGAAAAAGTTTCATGGTAGCTGCCGAAACTTTCAAGTTTAGTCCAAGTACGATTCTCGGAAACCCCATCGAAATCGAAGAAAGAAGTTCAGATGAAATTATCGATCCTGTGATCCTTGCAGACCTTTCTCAAGTAGAGGTAAGAAACCCGGTTTTTGATTTTACTCCTGCCAAATATATTGATATGATTGTAACAGACATCGGGATAATCTCCCCTGGCATGGCGTATACCATTATAAAAGAGCATCTGGGCTGGGAACCAGAAGAGATTTGAGAAATAAAGAGATCTGAGATGTGAAGAGATTTGGGAGTCTAAAGAGATCTGAGATGTATGAAGAGATTTGGGAGTCTAAAGAGATTTGGGGTGTATGAAGGGATTTGGGATATATAAGGAGATTTGAGGAACAATAATAATCGTTAGTTTTTAGTTATCTTAAATCTCTTTCCATTTTTATTTATCATAATTGTTTTAATTGTCCTGTAATTTAATAATCTCTAATGATCCCATCCGTAATTAGGAGCACCCTTGAACATTCTTTTGCAACCTCAGGATCATGGGTTACAACAAGAATTGTCTGCCCTTTTGCGCTTAATTCCTTAAAAATCCTGACAATTGAGTCACGGGTTTTACTGTCCACTTCGCCTGTGGGCTCGTCGGCAAGAATTACGGCAGGTTTGTTTGCAAGTGCTCTGGCAATTGAAACTCGCTGCTGTTCTCCCCCCGATAGTTCTGAGGGTTTATGATTAAGTCGGTCGCCCAGGCCCAAATCTTCAAGTAAATTCCTTGCTCTTTCTTCCCTTCCTTTTTTTGAAACTCTGGAGAAGCGCATGGGAAGTTCCACATTCTCAAGGGCAGAAAGCGTGGGAATCAGATTATAATGTTGAAAAATAAAACCTATTTTCTCTCTTCTCACACTGGGAAGCGATTTTTCAGGCACGGATGTAAGGTCTATTCCATCCAGAATGATTTTTCCGTCAGTAGCTTTTTCAAGTGTACCGATCAGGGCAAGAAGTGTTGATTTTCCGGAACCTGAAGGTCCCATTATGGCAAGGAGTTCTCCTTTTCTTACTGTTATGGAGGCACAGCGAAGAGCGTGAACCTGAATTTTACCCTGGGAATAGGTCTTGGAAAGGTTTTCAACTTGCATTATGATTTTTTGCTCTTCATTTCTGGAATTGCTATATTTGTCCTCTTTTTCTAGCTTCCTCACGATTTCCAGTTCTTCAGCTTCCGTTTCAGGCATGCTTTAAGGCCCCCATGGGCTCATCTTCGAATTCACTCGACTGATTCCGAATATATATTTCCGAAGATTAAATTTAATGTCTAATGCCCTTTCCCTTTTATCTACTGTAAATCATAGTGATTTAATCAGACGATTATAAGCATTTCGTTCATGCAGTTATCTAAAATGTTTAACAAATTTTCATACGGTTTGTTATTAATATTAACTTACTAACAATTCATCCATTAAAATTTCAAAAATCCATCTTTATATCCATTCAGCCCAAAACTTTGCACGCAGAATACAATTAATTGACTGTTTTCATGTGTTAGCTATCAAAACTATACTAGTCATGAAACTTAATTGTGATCACAATTAGATCAAAACAAATCAGCGAGAATCACTAGAATAATATGATCCACAATTAAGTTTTCATGGTACTAGTCGATTCCAAAATATGTCAGAAATAAATTTTTGAAAACCACGGAAAGCACAGAAGACACGGAATTAAGATAGTAAGGGTGCAGTCTTTCAGTGATTTCGTGTTTTCCGTGGTTGTAATGTCATCAAATCACTGTATGCCCACCTGCGTTTTCCGTGTTACAGAACTCATGGTTACTTTAATGTAAACATTTGCATTCTAAACTACAATTATTTCCAAATTATGTATTTATTTGAGAATCGATGCACTAGTGTATCTGATACATTTTAACAGATAGTTATTATAAAAACGGTCATGAGATTCTGTGAATAACATGCCCAAATAATGAAAGTATTCTCAAGTACATTCATACAAAATTAATTAAAAAAGACCTCGCTTTATTCCATCTTCTATAGCATTATTCATTACAGAAAGACCAAACTCTCTTCCATAATCTTGAAACTTTAAACAAAATGCTTGAGCAATAAGTAATGAATTTGGTAACCTTCCATCATATTTTTCAGAGATGAAACTACTAAGATCGTCTATAACGTGTTCTGGTATTGTTAATTGAGGCATGGTGGCTGATACCTCCAATTGGCATTAAAACACAACTAAGTTCATAGATTTTATGAATTGAAACAAGGATAAAAATCACACGACAAGTCTTTAACCGTAATTAAATTTATCTGTGATATAAATGAATCGATTTGGTTTCGTGTACTTTAGATTGAGGACATTTGAGTGCACTATACACAATCAATTCAAAAATATACGTATAATCACCCACACAGTGTAGGAAAATTGATTTTATGGCTTTTTTAATGAGAAAAGGGTTTAATATAAATACATAGGCATGCTCTAAAAATTGGGTTTAGGATATTAAATACTCTAGTTAAAGTGTAAAAAGATGGAATTAAGTTCCTAATAATTCCGCAATTTTTGCTTCTATATGTTTGATGACATATCCTCAAAAATTGACGATAAATCAAACCCAGGTTTTTCTGTCATGTAGGTAAATTTGTTACCCGAGGAATGTAAATTCCCGTTTTGACACTTTAAGATATAGGATTTGAAAGATCCTTTTCTTTTTGCATATTTGGAGTTGATACATATTTATCATAATCTCTCAGGCCATAGGTAATAGAGTGACCGTCTATAACTCCATTTGCTCTCAAGATCGCTTGGTCTACGTTTCTGCCTGACAAATGCACTTTAGAAAACGTTGATGCCTTAACCCTTCAACATAACAGTTTAAACAAAATCTAGAATCAATTTTTTATTAACTTCAGATATGTTTGAATTTCTTAAGCTTTCCAGTCTTTTATTGAATCCAAATTGTAGAAATTCCTGTCCATCTCATGCTACTCCTTGAGAGAGGGCATTAAACAAAAAATAAATCAAAGCCTTCAAAGAGCTTCTAATAAAAACTCATCTAAATGATAAAGCCCCAAAAGGGCTCTTAAAATCATAGATGGCTTTCTCACTATTACCAGTTATTCAGTTCCCGTTTCAGGCATGCTTCAAAGCCTCCATAGGGCTCATCTTCGAAGCTCTGTACGCAGGGTATAGCCCTGAGAGGGCACCTATCAACAGGGCAAAAAGCATGGCAATTATAAGGAGTCTGGGAGTTATCAGGAACAGGACAATCCTCGTATTTGCAAGCCAGGCATTCATAATATAGACAGCCCCGATACCCACCAGGATACCAAGGATTCCACCGAAAAAGCCCATACATGAGGCTTCTCCGAGGGTCAGGAGTAAAATGTCCCGGGTTTCAGCGCCAATAGCTTTTAAAATTCCAAATTCTCTGGTTCTTTCGGCAACTGACATAAGCATGGTATTCATCACACAAAGCCCGCCTATGATTGCTGCAAGAAGCCCGGAGCTGATGGTTATTACACTAAATATCATAAAGGACTGCCTTGCCTGCACTGCAAGTTCTCCGGGAGAAAGGGTGCTTGTGCCTTTTACGCTGAGTTCAATGCGTTTGGAGAGCAGCTCAGCATCCACCCTCTCATCAGGTACGGCAAAAATATAGGATACGGAATTGCCTACATCGTAAAGATCCTGAGCGGTTCTAAGGGGAATAATTACGGCATTATCAAAAATCGAGCCCGTATAGTCAAGGATTCCTACAACGGTGAAATATTTATCATGAATTTCAAATTTGCTGCCTATCTCGAGTTCATACTCCCGTTTGATATTGTTTCCCACAACCACATGGTAGGAATCGCCTGAATTGAGGAAACGGCCTGCTTTTAGCTCCACAGGATAAAGGGCAACGCTTGATTTTTCCGGAGGAACCCCAAGGATTTGTTTGCCGGTCATTCCCAGCTTGTCTTCATCAAAAGTAGTCATTAAGATTCCGTAGGCATCTTTTACGCCTGCTACTCTGAGCACATCACTTGCTTTATCGTTTGTAAGTCCCCCTCCGAAAACTCCGCTTTCGGCAAATACCCGTATCTTATCGCTGGTTACACTCATGGAACGCTCAAAGGTCTGGTGAAAATTCTCGGACATAGCTCCCATAACTATAACCGCAAAAATCCCAAGGGCAATGCCGCAGACTGTCAGCGCACTCCTTATTTTCCTATTCATCATATTTCGGATGATGAGGTCAAACATAATGATCCCGCACTCGAATTATACAATTGAATCACTCGAATTATGAATCATTCAAATTATACAATTAAATTATATATTCTAAAATTTCAAGATTTTACTCCTTTTTTCGTCCAGGAAAAACACCCAGGAAAAGGAAAATACCCAGGGACAAGAAAACGCCAAGAGCCGTAAGAAAATCAAAGGCAGGGGATTTTTCTACAGGAGTTGCCTCGGCTGCGGGTTCAAGAACTCGCAGGGCCGTCTCATATATATCCAGTATTTTTCCTTTAAGGTCAACTGCATAAATCTTTACATTATAATCTCCCTTTGGAATCCCCTGCCAGACTATTCCTAAAGTATCTTCTTTTCCTGCTGTCAAAATGTCTGCAGTTTCTTCAAATACCCTCACTTCACCCTCTTTTGGAGTTAGCACAACCCTTATAACGCCGTCAAAAGGCACCTGAGATTTTCCAATGACAGTGACACTTGCTCCGTACTCGTCTACACGGACATCTTTGTCAACGAATTCTACTTTTTCCTCTGCTCTGAAATCCGATCTATAGGCTGTAGTAATGTAAGGAGAGTGGGAATGAACTTTCAGGAGGGCCGTATAATTCCTTCCTTTCTCGAGAAGGATGGGCCAGTAAATTGGCTTGTAATAGGCATCCGTAACAGGAATATTCTCCTGACTTTCCGAGTATACGACATCAGTACCCGACAGGAGTTTCAGGTCAAGATCTATCACGCTGGGTTCGGGTATCTGCATAGACCTGAGATTTGTAGAGCTTGTCAAAGTTATCAGAACAGAAGCTTTTTCTGAATCCGCAGAAAAGTCTATAAGTTTTAATTTCGAGAGGATAGGACTTCGGTAGGGAAATGAAAGATTTCTCGAATCAAGAATTTCATCCCCACTCATTACAAAAAGCTGCGCTGTATAAGATTCCCTATCTTGTCTGAAGTCTTCCTCAAGTCCCCAGAAGAGAACCTTTGTAATCTCCTGACCCTTTTCCACGTGACCAAAAGGGAAGGTTTTAGATCTAAATCCCTTATTTTCCAAACTTAAAGTAAAAACTAAAGAGACGTTTTCAAGAGGTTGTTCAAACCGAACTGTTGCATCAGAGAGATTATGATCCGAAAAAAACTCAGTAATAGAGACATTTCCTTTCCCTTGGATTGCCTCATTTGATACCGCTGAAACGGAATTGATCTGACTGCATAAAATAATGAAAAATACAAATATGCAAAAAAAAAGGAAGACAGATTCTGTGAATTTAAAGCAATTCTTTTTTTCTGGCAGACCCAAGCCCAGAACCTCCTTCTTTCAAGAACTGCCGGGAACCAAGGATAGCAGCCCGGCTGATTCTTTGTAATAGGAATGTATGTCGGAACCTATATGTTTAAGTTTTGACTTTCCGGGGGAGAGGGGCCTTAAAGTTGGATAAGTAGAGGGCTTTAAGTTGGATATTACCTTTTTAGGAATGGTTGAAAAATAACTTCAAGTTTTCACTTTGGAAATGGCTTTATAATCCCGTTTCCCAAATCGCCATCAAGACAATATCGGTACATAAATACTTGAAATTAAATTTTCGTCATTCCTTAATTGATTTTACTTTTCGTAATTGACTTCATTTTTCTTAATTGATTTTACTTTCTTACTTAACCAATCTTCCTGTCATTAAGACTTTTTTAGCCTTAATTTTTTGTAGTGATCCAGGTCCCGCAGGATATTGGAGATTTCTTGGCCGCCTCCCCTTCCAGGATCTCTCCAAGCAGGGCAGGGTCCCTGGCATCCATTACAAGAGCATCAAGCTTGCAGCGTTCGATAATCTTTGCGGCCACAGGATCGACAGGAGACTTGGAGCCTGCTTTCATTTCAATTGCCATAACGATATTGATGAGTTTTTCAGGAGATATTTTATCAAATTTTACTGCTGTGGGATCACAGTTAGGATCTGAGGAATAAACTCCGTCAATAGAGGTTGCAATTATCAGCAGGTCTGCCCGCAGGTACTCTGCAAGAATTGCAGCAACAGCATCTGTGGTTTGGCCAGGGGTGACACCTCCCATGACTACTACTTTTCCAGGGCGCACAGCCTTTGCAGCCTCAATATAGTTTGTCGGAATTTCTGGGGAAGCATCGGGTCCGAGAGCCGCAGCAAGCAGTTGCGCGTTCAAGCGAGTAATCTCAATGCCTATATAGTCACAGGTTACTTCATCGGCTCCTATAGCCCGCGCAGCGCCAATATAGTGCCTGGCTGATTCTCCGCCTCCGGTTATCACAATTAGGGTATGTTTTTTGGAGATGTTTCGGAGGACTTCTGCATATTTTAAAAAGCGATCCGGATCTAGGTTTTTTGCGAGAATTGAACCGCCTAAAGAGAGTACAATGAGCATGATGATCTCTACACATTAACAATTTGGCTTTTTAAATGTATCGCTGATATATTCTCCTTACATCACCAAAAATCCCATATAACGAGAAACCATAAAGACTCTCCAAACCAATAATTATTGCTTAAGACAGAAAATGTTAAGCTGCTTATTGCCAGAACAAGTAATTTTGACTCAGGGTGGTACATGGATCTTACTGACATATTAAGGGCTGTTAAAGAAGGAAAAATGGACATTGAGACTGCAGAACAGCAGGCCCGTGGTCTGGGTTTTGTCTCCTATGCAGATATTGCAAAACTTGACTCCCACAGAAAAAGCAGGACAGGAGTAATTGAAGCTATCCTTGCAGACTGTAAGGAGCCTGAGGATGTGGTAGAGATTGCAAGAGTAATGGTAGCGCAGAGTAGAAGAGCCCTTATTACTCGCGTCTCTCGCAGGGCATCTTGAAACCTTAAGAGCGGCATTTGGGCGAGGATAAACTTGAGTGGAATAGTCGGGCCCGCACAGTTGTTATCCACGACGGTACTTCTGCCCCGAAAACCGGGGGGGTCGTAGGAATCATCTCAGCAGGCACGGCCGATATCCCGGCTGCGGAAGAGGCTCGAGTTGTGGCCTCAGAAATGGGCTGCGAAACTATTACCGTATACGATGTAGGCGTTGCAGGAATTCACAGACTCATTCCGGAACTCCATAAACTAAAAGGTATGCCATGCCGGGAGCAATCGTTGTTGCAGCCGGAAGGGAAGGAACACTTCCGACGATCGTTTCTGGACTTGTGGATGTACCTGTGATCGGGCTTCCAGTATCTACAGGCTATGGAGCTGGAGGTAGGGGAAAAGCCGCGCTGCTGGCAATGCTGCAGTCCTGCTCCCCCATTGCGGTAGTGAATATCGATGCAGGCTTTGTTGCGGGCGCTTATGCAGCCCGGATCGCGAACATGATTGCAACTGCTGAGAAACGGGGCAGGGAAGGGAAGGTAGAGCTAGAAAGTAACAGAGAATAAATAGAGAATAAATTGAAAACGCAATACAGGAAGGAGTCTTATGAAAGCACTTATATTCAATCCTTTTTCAGGGGCAGCAGGAGATATGATCCTTGGGTGCGCTCTCGACCTCGGGGCTGACAGAAAAGCAATTAAGGAACTGGTGGAAGCCTCCGTTTCAGTATCTATGGATATAAGAGAAGTTGTAAAAAAGGGGGTGAAAGCCCTGGATGTCCGAATTAAAGTGCCTGATAAAGAACCTGTAAGAACGTATCCAGAACTTGTGGATGCTGTAAAGGCTGCAAAATTGCCCCCCAGAGTGGAAATAAGCGCTCTTGATATTTTTTTGAAAATGGCCGAAGCCGAAGCTTCGGTCCACGGGCAGCCTGACCTTGAGAAACTCCATTTCCATGAGGTAGGGCAGAGTGATGCCCTTGCAGACGTAATCGGTTCGTCGGCAGCTATCCATGCCCTTAACTGCGATTATGTTTATTGCATGCCTATCAATGTAGGAAGTGGAACAATACAGTGCGCACACGGGATTCTGCCCGTTCCAGCCCCAGCTACCCTTGAACTTCTTAAGAAAGGGAAACTCTATTTCAGAGGAGGTAGTGAGAAAAAAGAACTTCTTACTCCTACAGGGGCTGCCATTCTGGCCCATTTCGCAAGGCCGGTGGAGGCTTTTCCTCAAGGCAGGGCAATTTCTATAGGTTACGGGGCGGGGGACTCAGAACTGGCTGGGCCTAATGTACTTCAGGGAGTACTTTCTGAACTTGATTCCTGTTTGATTCCGGATATAATCGAGATGCTCGAAACTAATGCTGATGATGTAAGTGGAGAAGTGTTGGGTAATCTGTTTGAGGAACTTCTTGCATTGGGAGCAAGAGATGTTGCAATTATTCCGGCGACCATGAAAAAAGGCCGTCCTGCTCATGTTATCAAGGTAATTGCAAAACCTGAGGACACTGCGAAGCTTGCCCGGAAAATTATCACCGAAACCGGTTCCCTGGGAGTAAGGGTTGTCCCTACTCGACACAGGCTCATGGCTGCCCGTAAAATCGAGATAATCAAATTTGAGGTGGAAGGACAGATTTATGAAACTGCTGTCAAAATCGCCAGGGACTCTGAAGGAATCTTGCTCAATATCTCTGCTGAGTTTGAGGACTGCAAGAAAATTGCAAAAACTAGCGGTGTCCCTGTAAAAGAGGTCATGAGAAGGGCAGAAGAAGCTGCAAGAAAACTTTTTTCCTGAAATTTAAAATAAGAGCACTAGGAAACAAAAACAGAAGAAATAAGCTTTATAAATCCTTTTGTCTGCGATTTCTTTTGTCCATAAGCTCTTTAATCTATAGGCTATTTCACCTATAAACTTTTTAACTATTAAAGGACCTCATAAGTTAGAGCAAGCTTCAAAAAAGTAAAGTAGAGAAGTAAAAGTCTAAATCTAAGGTTTTTACCTCTCATTTCAATTCTTTATTTGACTCAGAATTCTTAATAAGAATCCGTACTTTATAAGTTCAGAGTTTGCCCATTGAATGCAAGAGTTCTGCATTCAGGACACTTGCCCCTGCGGCTCCGCGGATGGTGTTATGTCCCATGGCGATATAGCGAATTCCTTCTCTTATCCGGCCCACTGAGACACTCATGCCTTTTCCCATATTGCGGTCAAGACGCGGCTGAGGCCTGTCGACCTCATCTCTTACGATCAGGGCTTTTTTAGGTTCGGATGGGAGTTCCCCCAGCTTAGGGTCGAAGTTCAGGAAGGCTTCCCTTACTTCTTCAGGTGTTGGTTTATCTCTCATTCCAGCCCATATAGCTTCAGTATGTCCGTCGACAACTGGCACCCTGTGGCAGGAAGCGCTGACTCTTATATCTGCAGGCAAGACTTCGGAACCGTTAAACTCCCCGAGAAGTTTTAAAGTTTCGGTCTCCATTTTCTGTTCTTCGCTTCCGATATAGGGAATTACATTGTCATAAATTGCCATTGCGGCAACTCCGGAAAAACCTGCTCCTGATATCGCTTGCATTGTGGCTACCTGTATGGTTTCGAGCCCAAACTGCATAAGAGGTCTTAAGGTAACTGTCATGACAATAGTGGAGCAATTGGGGTTTGTTATGATATATCCATCCCATCCCCTTGTATCCTGCTGGACCTCAAGAAGTCCCAGGTGCTCGGGATTTACCTCAGGGATTACTAAGGGAATATCTTTTTCCATCCTGAAAGATGATGCATTGCTTGCCACTGCAAACCCGGCTTTTGCAAATTCAGGCTCTACTGTGAGAGCAAGGTCTGCAGGAAGCGCCGAGAAAACAACATCTGCATCTACGGCTTTTGGGTCTACAGGGACAACTTCAATGTTTTCAACACTTTCCGGCATAGCTGTTTCTAGCCGCCAGCCTGCCGCTTCTTTGTATGTTTTGCCGGCGCTTCTCTCTGATGCTGCAAGGGCTGTAATCTCAAACCAGGGATGGTTTGCCAGTGCTTCTACAAATCTCTGCCCAACAGCGCCTGTAGCGCCTAAAATACCCGCTTTAATTGCTACCATCTAAAAAGATCCCTCCGGCAAGAGAAGAAATAATCTAACGTGAGAAAAAGAAAAAATGGAATAAAAAAACTTATTCCAAGTTAATTGTCGTTTTACTCTTCTACCTTAATTGCCTGGTTTGGACATGCTTCTTCGCATGCACCGCACTCTACACATTCGTCATTGTCGATTACTGCGATTCCCTTTTCTTCATCAAGAGTAATTGCTTCAGAGGGACATTCATCGACACAGCTTCCACATCCGGAACATTCATCTGCATTAACTGTAGCTGGCATATTTTTCACGCTCCATATTATTGCTCGATATGACCTGGAAATTAGATACGTCGTTTTTGAAACTTCCATAGAATATCGAAAAGTTTGGTCATAACGCCATTACTCAGATTAACATAAAAACTTATCGCTTTTTAGTAAAGGGCATCCTTGAAAATCAGGATGGAGTAAGGTATAGACTATAAAAAGTTATGTCTTTATATATAAAGAGAAAAAATAGAAAAACATTTATTTAGCAAACTGAATCGTGCAAAGCAATTCCGGCATCTGTAAGGCGGTACATTCCGTCTTCGAATTTAAGAAGTCTCTCTTTGAGCAGGAAATCCATATTGAACTTAAAGAAAAAGTCATTTAATCCTGACTCTTCCCTCAATTGTTTTTCGTCCTTTCCAAAGACCCCAACTACCCTGAGAAGCTTTCTTCTTGCGGGATTTATAGAAACCTTTTCCATCATTATATGTTCCATTTTGACAGCTTCGCCTTCAGTTGGTTCCCCTTTTTCTCCGAAGTAAGCATCAATTTCGTCAACATTCTCTTTCATATTAAAACTCCATTTCTCTTTTTGAAAATTGAAACCAGATATTTTTGAAAGTTCCGAAAAGATAAAATGTTATTATTATTCCTCTATGTAAAGTGCTGAGTTTTAATTCTTCATATATACTCAAACTTTACTCTTTCTTCAATAATATGACATTCACATTACTTCCATTCATTTTTTCCACAAATTTTTATCCTTGGCATTTGCCCCTTTTCATCTTCATCATGCTTATGCTCATGTCCGTGCTCCAAAGATTCTTTCTCAAAAGTAGCTCCTGATTCCCTAAGTTGTCCTTCAAGAGTGCTCTCGACAACCTCTGAGAGTTTATTCTTAGAGACCTTCGTAATTGCAGAAAGCAGACGAAGTTCGGTTTTGTCGTTTTTCTTATTCTGATAAAGTTCTACCTGCGGTGCTTCTTTAGAGCAGGTCACACTGCCCCTGACAGTAAACTCAGGAAGTTTCAGAGAAAGCTTGATATGCCCTACAAATGCAGGGTTGATTTCTCTAGCTCTGTCCCGAATTGTCTGAAGGCTCTCTTGTATAAGCTGCATGGCTTTTTCGGGATTAAAAGCTTGAAACGTGAGTGTATAGAGAATTGAGAAAGCAGAGACTTTAGAAAGCTCAACTGAGTTTTTCTTTTCTTCTAGAGGTCTTTTTAGCCCTGAAACGTCAAGATAAAAGAGCAGAGTTTCAAATTGCTCATCTCCGAGTTTTGCCGAGAATTTCAGGATCTCTGCTTCAGGGTTTATCTTGAGGAGCATTTTCTCGGTGGAAAGGACAATCTCTGCAGGCATTATGTCTATCTTATTTATGCAGATAATATCGGCTTCCTTGATCTGGGTTTCGATAAACCTCGGGATCTCTTTCACTTCGGTCCCAAAACGACCAGGATCCACGAGGGTTACTACCGGAGCAAAGGAAAGTTCGGAAAGTCCCATTGTTTCTATCTCTTCCCTTATCTGCCCCGGAAAGGCTATCCCTGTCGGCTCAATAATAACAATGTCAGGCTTGAATTCCTCTTCGAGGGTCTGAAGGGTGTATTGCATGCTGATTCTGAGTGTACAGCAAATGCAACCACTGGTAAGTTCCTTAGTTACAAAGTCGGGATTTGTCAGTATATCCCCATCAAGTCCTATCTCTCCAATTTCGTTTACAATAATTACAACCCTTTTTCCTTCATCCCTAAGTTGCCTGCTAATTTTTAGTACGGTAGTAGTTTTCCCGCTTCCGAGAAAACCCCCTATGATCATAATTTTCATATTCTCTTCCTGTTTTTAAAAAACTTTTTAGACGGTCTGATCAATATTATTCGTTTACTAATATATTAAAATTGGCAGTCCCAGTCGAATTCCGCCGGTCGAGTTGCGTCTCGACTATACGCTGTCCGTTTCGCTCGTTTCACTCTGTCGAGTTGCGTCTCGACTATGCGCCGTCCGTTTCGCTTGTTTCACTCTGTCGAGTTGCGTCTCGACTATGCGCCGTCCGTTTCGCTTGTTTCACTCGCTCAAACGGACTAATTTTTTATGAAGATTTTTAGAATTATTTTTAGATAAAAGTTTAAAGACATCAACCATAAATTAGTTGAATTTCGGAGACGGCAAATAGAATATTTTCTATAGTAAATGAGATTTGCCTGAAAAAAATCAATCAAAAAGAGAGCTAAGTAGTATTTTGATGTTGTGAAAAATGGGCTCGCGTTCTCATCTTAAACCTGGAAGTTCCGAACGGCATTAAGATATTTGTCTGGGAAGAAATACTGAGGTACCGGACTTGCGGACTGGGAACTTTTGTTGGGCTCAATTCCCTATTTCCGCTTGTCCCTTTCTTTGGAGTAGATGTTTACTAGTGGGGTGTTGAATAGATGAGAACGCAATTAATACAATACAGTCAAAATATATAATATTTTTAGCAACTAATATTATTTTGTTTATTTAGTGTTATGATATCAGTAGAACATTATCAATTTTTCAGATATTATATTATCTCTATAACCTGCGGAATTGAAATACTGATTTCTACCTTTTATTTATTAACCTGAGCAATTTAATTTACCTTATAGCATTACAGAGTTTTTTCAATCTTGCCATCTTTCATGCTGACTTCGGAGATCTTTTTTCCGGAAATGTCATAGGCAGTCCAGATGTAAGTTTTTCCATCCTGGGACCAGATATATTCTAATTTGGAAATCTTTTCATCTTTATTATTTGTCTCATAAACGGCTTTACACATGGGTATTCCGTCAACTGTTTCGAGCCCTGTAATTTTCATTGTAACTTCTTCATTTGTCTCAGGGTTTACTGTTGTCCACGATGAGCCAACAGGGCACCAGCTATCACTGCCGGTAGATTCAATAACCGCGTTAGTTCCTTCCTCTGAATTCCCGGTCGATTCAATTCCCTCGTTCGTTTCTCCTCCTGAGTTTCCGGTCGATTCAACTGTTTTGCTCATTTCTCCTACTGAGCCTCCGGTCGATTCAACTATTTTGCTCGTTTCTCCTACCGAGCCTCCAGTTGATTCAACATACAAGGCATTTCCTTTCCCGGAATCATTAGAAAGATTTTTTTCGCTTTCTACAACTTTATTTATAGAGATATTTTCTTCAGTATTCTCTACACCTGGAGTGATATTTCCTTTACTACTTTCAATCACATCTTTAGTGACGTTTTCTTTGCTTTCTTCGCTGCAGCCAGACGAAACTGCAAAGATAGCGCAGGAAAGTACTATGAGTAGTATGAACCATTTTTTCAGCAAAGTTCTTACACCCTCCTTGATTAATCTCAAGGCTGGATTGTCTTTTATTTATTTATATATGCTGATTTTAGTTCTCAAGAGACCGTAAGCTTTTTTTCAAGGTACAAATGTCAAATTTATGATAAATTTATGACTAAAGAGATATTGTTTTTGTTTCAAATCTGGAAGCCGACAATTCAAATTATATCAACAGAATAATTTATATACTTCACAGCAAAGATCATGAAAAAGGCCAAAACTGCGGAAAAACAATAACTTGAGAGATACTTGATGGAAAATAAGCCAATTACGCCGGAATTAAAAGCATTCCTTATTTCGATAGGTTCGGTTTCCATAGATTCTGCCCTTATCCCACAGGCTCGAGGCTCCACAGCAGGGCCTGGCGCAGGTACAGGTTCCGTTTTCTTCAGGTCAGGAGAAAAGAGGGTGAGACTTAGCGTAAATAAAGACTCTCCTCTTTCCATACTAAGAGTAGAAGAAGGTGGAATTGTTGCGCTCTTCTATGAGGGAAAAGAGATTATTAGGGGAAAACTTGAGCCTGCTCCTGCCCATTGCCCTGACCAGGCATTCATAACTCTATGTGAAAGATGTGTATTTGACTGCAAATATTGTCCTGTACCTAAGTTACAGGGGCACGTTAAGAATGAGGAAGAGGTTCTTAGCATAGTAGAGGAGGTTTTAAAAACAGGAAATCTAAAAGCTATATCCCTTACCTCAGGAGTTGAAGTTTCAGTGGAAGGCGAAGTAGAACGTGTTCTCAAGTTGCTTCCTGCTCTTAGAAAATACAATGTTCCTATTGGAGTTTCGGTGTATCCGACAGAAGGCTGTTCCAGGAAATTCTATGAATCCGGCGTTTCAGAAGTCAAATACAATGTTGAGACTATGGACAGTGCGATATTCAAAAAGGTTTGCGACGACCTTTCCCTTGAGTATATCCTGGACAGACTCAAAGAAGCTGTGGGCATTTTTGGAAAAAACCGTGTCTTCAGTAACTTTATAATCGGGCTTGGAGAAAGTGACTCTTCTGTCATCGAGGGAATCGAGACCCTTGCAAAGATGGGAGTAATTCCTATATTGCGGCCGGTAAACCCTCACCCTCTCAGGATTGGAGACTGTTTTACCGAACGTCCCTCCCCTGAGCGACTTTTAAGGCTTGCAAAAGTTGAAGCTGAAATTCTCAAGAAATATGGGCTTAATCCGGGACTTGCAATGACGATGTGTCTTAAATGTACAGGATGTGACCTTGTTCCTTTTGTTGACATTTAACCTAAATTTAAATTATTTTTTTCTAAATTCTTTTCTCGTAAAATATAATTCCGTTTAAGATTTATTCCTTTTAATTTAATTATTAATTTGTCAGTGCAATTTGCTCATTTAGAATTCAAATTCTAGGATTTAGCTGGTAAGAATTCCTACATCTATAGATTTCCCTCACTATCCATAGATATTTCTCAGAATTCTTTGATATTCTTCCAGCTTCCTGAAGGGGGACCCCTAGATTTCCACTGGAGAATTCTACACGTTAATTTTTTTTACTATTATTATTTCTTTAATTTTCTTCTTTTTTGTTTATTTTCTATATATATTTCAATTCAAGCCTTAAATATTCTATTTTTATAGAAAGATGTTTCTCTTATCATTTTTACTATAATTGCTTAAGATTTTTAAAATTCTAGTTTGCAGCTTTTCTTTGTTAGGAAGAAGGTTATTAAATACTCTTCACTCAGATAAAAGAATTCACTCCCATATTTTTATCCATGTCCTTGAGAACCCCAATACCCCTTTATTTCCACTGGAATCTATGAATTAACAACTTATAGCTTATGGAAATATATGTTAATACAAAATAGTTTCAAAGGAATTTAATTAAGTTCAGAAAAAATTTAGGGAAAAAGTTTTACTGTTAAAGGCAAATTTTTTATTGCTATAGTCACCATTTTAAATAATGCGACATTTTGTGTGTGAATGTATGTTTCCCCCAAAACTCATCCAGTTCTTCCTTCAATACTTTAACATTCTTGAATGATTTTATTGACGTTAAATCTTCTCTTGTCGTTTTCCAACAATATTCTGTTGGGTTCCGATCTGGAGTAGCTGGAGGGAAAAGCAATATTTGCAACCAATATTTGTTCTTTTGAAAGAATTCCCTTGCCTTTTTTGATTTATGCCACGGCGCTCTGTCCATTATAAGAAATATCTTTCTTCCTATGTCTTTTTTAAACTTGATTAATGATTTCAAGAAAGAGTCTGTATTCTTTTTAATTCCTAAATCATACCAATAAAATTCTCCGTTTTCAGTGTAGAATCCCCCAATGTTGATTTTGGCTTTTGAACCACTAATAAATTTAATAGGTTTAGAGCCTTTTATTGCCCAACATTTTGATCTGTTTGAATCTACATAAAAACTACCCTCATCCTGGGTGACGAATAAATGGTTAGGATTTAGGAGTCTTTTTTTTTAATTTCAGCAATAAATTCGTTTGTTAATGCCTGATTTCGCCTTTTTGATTGAGGTCTTATGTATATGATCCAAAACAAAACTACTGATAGCTATTATTAAAATTAAAGTTTTTACACAAATAACATTAAAAAAGAATGTAACATTTAGAGAAAGGAACAAAATGTTGAAAAATATCAGTTAGATGTGAGAACTCAAGTGAACCCAGGACCTCAAATGTACAATTCTTGATTCAGTATTGTTTATTTTTCCTGAAACTTAACTGAAGTTATAAGTTAGATTCCTCACTTTTATTCTTTACCTTTAAGATGGAATTGTTCTTCTAAAAAGTTACACCCCTTTATTTCCACTGCAACATTCATACTGAACTTTTTTCTATCTGACTTTTATTTCTTCCCGTTTTGGGCTATGTTTTTAATTCCAGATAAGGTTTTTAACTCTGAGGTTTACTTGCCCATTTTCATTAATTCTTCTGCGCTAACGCCCTCATGCACTACTTTTGCAATTCTCCTGACAAGGCCTGTGGGGTCTTCTGCCTGAAAGACGTTTCTTCCTATGGCAACACCTCGTCCACCGGATTTGATAGAAAATTCGATCATTTCCAGAAGCTCATGTTCGGATTCTACCTTCGGGCCGCCTGCAATGATTACAGGTACAGGACATCCGTCAACAACTTCTTTAAAAGTTTCCGGGCTTCCGGTGTAATTTGTTTTAATCATGTCCGCCCCAAGTTCAGCGCCGATTCTTGCTGCATGTTTTACAACATCTACGTCATATTCAGAGCGAACTTTCTTGCCGCGGGGGTACATCATCGCAAGGAGAGGCATTCCCCATTCATCACACTTTTTTGCAACATAGCCGAGTCCCTGAAGCATTTCGTATTCGTCTTCAGCCCCTATGTTAATATGGACAGATACTGCGTCAGCCCCGACTTTTATAGCTTCTTCTACAGTTGTTACCAGAACCTTATGGTTCGGGTCAGGAGCAAGAGAAGTTGAACCCGATAAGTGAATTATCAGACCGACATCATGTCCATATCCTCTGTGCCCATGTTTGGCAAGCCCCATATGGCCAAGCACGCCATTTGCTCCTCCTTCGGCAACCAGATTAACAGTGCGCTGAAGGTTTTTAAGCCCTGGTATTGGACCTGCACCTACTCCATGGTCCATAGGAATAATAATCGTCCTACCGGTATCTCTATTGAAAATACGTTCCATCCTTATGGATTTACCTATAGTGCTCATGGGCTGTGATATACAGAATGGATAATATATACTTTGTCTATATGTTATCCAGAAGACTGGATTTACTGACATCGGATCTTGCTTTTCTTTTGAGAGTTGCTCTCCCTGTTAAATCTGTTTAAGCCTTTGTTGCCTTTGTTTAATTTGTGTAGCCTTTATCTCATAGAATAGGACTAAGAAGCTTTCCACCCAGGGATCAATGTGTATTTTCGTTCTGGTATACACCTGAATATCCTTTTTTTACTTCCGCATCCAGAGTATAGAATAATAACTGCAAAATTCGGGCATTTTTCTTCAGCCTGAAGCCTGCAGCGTTATAAACTACAAGCATTGACTCACTGCGTCCCCTATAACCCGCATCCCACACTGCAGTCTCGAGGGTAGCGCCGCAGCGAATAAGTGTTGATCGAGGCTTTGCGATAGCAGCTAAATTCATGGGAATATTTACGATCTCATTGAAGAGTACCTTATAAATTCCCTGTGGCAGGTGAATCCAGTCATCGCTCCCGAATTCAAGAGTCTTTGCTTCCGGAAGGATTCTCTCGGAGTTATCAAAGTCTACAGCCCCAGAACCCTCAATTGTTTTTACTTCTTTGAGGGTGAGTTCAAGCCCATTAGGCTGGACCTGAGTTTCTATATCAATTGCATTTTCAAGCAAAGCAGGCTTTGCCTGTATAAGTTTTCTCAATTCAGTACTGGATAAAAGCGTCATTGGATCTGTAATTACAAAGATTATTTATTATCATTTCGGATTTATCTTGATTCCTACTTTATTAGTTTCCAATTTCCCCTTTATCACAAGTAATATTACTGTCATTTGTATTTTTTAGATATGTATTTATGAAAAGGTTTATTCTTTTTGGACAAATAACTAGTACTGATTAAGATTTTACTACTAATATTTACTACTAATATTTACTGCTAATATTTAATAGGGTTTAATAAAGGGCTTACGAGAGGCTGCTAAAAATGAAAAAAATATATATATTATGCGGAATTGTTTCTTTGTTCCTGATATTTTTCTCCACAGATTGTGCCCTGGCTGCAACTGATAGCTCGCAGGCTCAGTCAACAAGATATAACCAGTGGAATTACTCCCAGGGAATTACCATTACAGAGAACGCAGATAAAACTCTGACAGACTACCCTGTCTCTATTTATTTAAATTCCTCAAATTTTAATTTTTCAAAGGCAAAAAGTGATGGTTCAGATATTCGCTTCTTTTCCGAAAATAAATCTCTTAGTTACTGGATTGAAAAATGGGACCTTGAAAATGAGGAAGCTGTTATCTGGGTAAAAATTCCTGACCTTCCTGCAAAGAAAGACAGTGGAATTCTTTTGAAATATGGGAACTCCGGGGCTAAAGATACGAGCAATGGGAAAAAAACGTTTAATTTTTTCGATGATTTTGAAAGAAATACCCTCAGTGATCTTGATTGGAGTTCTAAAGGTACCGGAGGCGGCACCGTCGATGTTGAAGACGGGATCTGTAAAGTTTTAGCTCCAGCGGCTCACGCTTATGATTCCTCTACAGTTTACAGCAAGAAGACTTTTGGCATTAATTCTATGTTTGTAGTCCAGAGAAAGAAGGTTACTACAGGCACAGATAATAAGGGCCCTCAGCTGCGGCAGGGTTTCATAGACAGGATAGAAAACAGGAAAAGTGAGATTAAGCATGAGACAGAATTTGCCAACGAAAGCCGTGTTGGCTGGGAAACTCTTTACAAGAATCAAAGGTATAATGAGCATGATCTTACCGACACCCTTATTCCTGAAGGGAATTGGTATGTCTCAGGAGTTGCCTGGTATAACGAAAACAATACTCGCAAAATAGCCTGGTTTAAAAACGGTGTTCGCGACTCTAAAATGGATTATGTCTCAAATGATGATATTACCAGTTCTCCAATGCATATTTATCTATACGCAGCTTCTAGTCCAGACTCTTCGAAGAATACAGGCTATATGGCAGTTGATTACGTGCTGGTTCGAAAATTTGTCGGAATTGAACCCACAGTTAAAGTTGATCCTGTTTCGGTAGGGCCAAATGCTTCAATAGAAAATGTTTCTGCAAATACTTCTGCTGGTACTTCTGAGAATATTTCTGGATCTGCAGTAACTTCCGGACCCAACCTGAATAACGAAACCTCCACTCCCAAGCCAATTTCACAGGCACAGAAGGATCAGAGTGAAAACAGGACAGGTACTTCAGATACTGTATTTCCTGTGTATAATGTCAATACTTCCGGAATTAAGCTTTCTTCTCCAGACGGGTTAGATTCCGCTGTACTTACAAAGGAACTTAATTCTTCACGGGTGAACACTATTTTCCTGAACGTGGATAATGAAGATATCTGGCAATATGAACGCTTTGTAAAAACAGCCCACGATAAAGGAATCACCGTACATGCCGTAATTCTGGAAAATCTCAATTGTTCAGAAAAAGGAGCTTTAAACACCTGCCAGGACTCTTTAAATGCTGTACTTGATTATAACGGAAAGTCTCTTGCACCCTTTGATGGAATCGATATTTACATTAAACCTTCTACTCAAGATGACTCTGAAAATAGCTTCGTTGATTACAAGGTACTCTGTGAAACTGCACGTCAAAAAACAGGAGAAAACGTATCAATTTCGGTAAGTATTCCACCTCATTACCCTGCGTCAGAGATTGATAAAATCGCTCCTTCAGTCGACTTCTTTATTGTCAGAGCTTACTGCGGGGATGTTGAAGGACTTAATTCCGTACCCGATATAGTTGACGCTATTGCTCCCCAGATGGGGGAAATCAGAGGCGTAGGTTCTAGAGGGCTGATAGAAGTTTCTGTGGATGAAGGTTTCGAAGATAAAATCACAATTCAGAAACTTTTTGCAGATCTTATAAACTATTATTCAGATGATTCTGCTTTTCTGGGATTGTCAATTTCTAATTATGATACCTATACCTGCCTGCCTATAAAAGCAGACGCAGAAAAGAAAGAATCTCTAATCCCCAAATTAATGCCTAAAATACCCGGATTTCAGGCACTTTCAATATTAATCGCAGTTCTTGGAGCTATTGCCCTTTTAAAAGTAAAAAAAGAATGAGAAAAGCAAAAGGAAGAGAAGTAATCTTATTTTTTTAAGAAATTCTTTTTCCCTTTGCAATTTCCCATTTCCAAATTAGAGTTTATTTATCTGCTCGCTCGAGACCTGAGTTCCATCGGAGATTGTATCCAAAACATTTATAAAAAACAGCCTCTTTAAAATAGATAGCCTATTAAATTTACAGCTGAACCGGAAATTAAATCAGTATATCTTAAATTTTGAATACATGCTCAAATTATTAATTGTGGGAACCAGATATGAAGGTAATTATCCGACCTTCACGTCACTTCTTTTAGTTCCTGCAACGCTCGGTGTTAGTGGTTCTGAAAAATAAGTACTAATCTTACCCATCTTTTTCTTTATTCTGTTTTCCTCTTTTCTGAGAGCTTTTAGAATAACTCACTCGTTTTTTCACAAGAGAAACATTTTAATACTGACTCACCATTTATTATTTAGTACGCTATAGTTTGAAACTATATTTCTAAATTTTTAATGGGGGTTCTAGCATTAAACTTCTTGGATTGGTGGGCAGTCCTAATATTAATGGAAACACCGCAAAGCTTGTGAATGCAATTCTCGATGGAGCTGCAGAAAATGGTGCAGATAAAGTGGTTTACAATCTGGCTTCTTTAGACATCAAAGGCTGTGATGCTTGCCGAAAATGTCAAGAATCCGGTTGCTGTCTTATAAACGATGATATGCAGGAAATTTATGAAGAGATTCAGACTGCTGACCTTATTGTACTCGGATCTCCTGTATACATGTGGCAGATGACTGCCCAAACTAAACTCTTTATTGATCGCCTAACAGCCTTTTTGAGGCCTAATTTTTCAAGCAGGCTTGATCATAAAAAATTAATTCTTGTCTTCTCTCAGGGAAGTTCTGATAGGGATGCCTTTAAGCCGTATTTTGAATATACTGCTGGTCTTCTCTATTATATGGGCTTTGATATTCTGGATATGATCATTGCAGCAGGCACAGATAAACTCCAGGTTTCCTTCAGGCCTAAATTGCTGGAGAAAGCAAGGGATTTAGGAAAATTAATTTCGGCTTCAAATCTTCCAGGTCCAGAATGTGTTGAATTCGAGCCAAGCCTGACTCAATCGCTTTAAATTCTTAATTGCCTTTTTCTTTTCAGGCTTTTTGCTTTTATCTTCTTTAATTCTCTTATCTATTCTCCTCTTTCTTCCTATTCTGAACTCTATTCTTCCTATTCCAATCTCTCCTTCATTTTAATCTCCTTCCAATTCCGATCTCTCCTTCCTATTCCAATCTCATTCTTCCTTTTCCTGCAGGTTAAAGTTAGAGTAAGCCGTTTTCTATCGATATAATATATAAAATTCGGATAATAATTTTGAGTCTGAATATGATTATTTAATATAATTTATAATTCTTGAAGCATAGATGAAAAGATGGGGGGTAAGATTGCTTAAATTAGGATATAAGATTGCGCCTGAACAGTTTCCTCCTTCCGAGATGCTGCAACAGGCCATAACTGCTGAAAAAGCAGGTTTTGAAAGTCTTGATGTTAGTGACCATTTCCATCCATGGAGTGAAGATGGGCAGGCATGCTTTACCTGGAGCTGGCTTGGTGCGGCAGCTGTGAGCACTCAAAGTATCGAACTGGGAACAGGCCTGACATGTCCTATTCTGCGCTATAACCCTGCTGTCATTGCTCAAGCCGCTGCGACAGTATCTTCACTTGCCGGGGGAAGGACCTATCTCGCCGTTGGAACGGGGGAGGCCTTGAATGAATATTCCATAACCTTAGAATGGCCAGAATACGATGAGCGGCAGATACGTATGATAGAGGCAATAGAACTAATCCGTGAACTCTGGACCGGGGAGAAGGTCAGTTTTGATGGATGTTACTACCAAACAAAAAAGGCCAAATTATACACCCTGCCAAAAAATGACATTCCGATCTATATTTCATCTCTTGTGCCAGAAAGCGCCTACGTTGCCGGCTATTATGGGGACGGCCTTTTAACTGTAGGAGAGGGAGAAAACGTGGAAAAATCTAAACAGATACTCTCCGAGTTTGAAAAGGGTGCCCGAGATTCAGGAAAAGATGCGGAGAATTTGCCAAAGGCAGTAGAGCTTTTTGTTGACTACGGGGTTGATCTTGAAGCATCTATTGAGACTTTCATGAAATTCTGGGCAGGAGCGGTTATTCCTGCGCTTTTTGTGAACAAAATTTACACTCCCGCGATGTCTGCTCAAAATGGAAAGGTTGTAGGTCCTGAAACAGTAAGGAAGCAGGGTTGCTTTTCCGAAAGTCCGGAAGACCACATCAAATTCATAAAAAAATACATTGATGCAGGTTTCACCCATATTTATGTCCATTCAGCAGCTTCAGACCAAATAACTTTCCTCGAAGCTTATGGAAAAGACATTTTACCGCCGTTAAAAGAGATGGGATGAGCTTTCTCTAATTCTTTTCTGGTTTTACAATAGACAGGAGCCTGATAAACGAAAATTGGGTTCCTATCAACTATAGTTTTAGGCGTAAATATTCACCTTTATTCAAGTTATTTGGAAAAACTTGCAGGACTAGTGCAGGCACCAGAAAACTTAAGTTTTCAGATATTAAGGGCATAGAGTGACTAACTCAAACTTTATAACCGAGGAAAAAACAGAAAGAGCGGAAAAACAGTCCCAATAATTAGTCCTCTTGGGCGAAGCGTAGAATAGCGAAAAGGACCCTATGCTCCCGAAGCGAAACTCGGGTAAATTAGTCCTCTTAAGCGAAAACAAAATAACTAAAACCAACTTACTTGCCATAACTTAGTCCGCTTGAGTGAGCAAAGCGAGCGAAACGGACAGCGCATCGTCGAGCCGCAACTCGACCAGAGAATATGTTAGCTTAATGGCACTAAAATTTTTAAGATTAAAAAATTATTTGAGCTCATCAAAATTTCTAATCAGAGCTAATTTTTTAAATCGGTTATGATATATACGGCAACATGATTATAAAATGCATATAGATTAAGAGTAATAGGGTTTCCTCTTAATCTTTGGGTTGGATCGCAGGTAGGGGCCAGAGAATAGGGCTCTGCCCCTACCATTACTTCTTAGCAGCTGTCCTTAACAAAGGTTAACTGAATTTAAATCACTTTGTAATCAATTTTCATTGATCCTGTATCTTTTTTATAATGTCCTTAATTTAAATAAAGTTTATGATTTTTAAAATATCTAATTCTAAAAACTCTTTAGATCATCTGGTTTCTGACTAATTACATAGCTTAACTTGCTTAAAGCAGGAGTTCTCAAACACGATTTATCTGCGAGATAATAATCCTGATTTTACAGATGGTATCAAAATTTTCAAAGGCATTGAAAATTTTTTTGCAAAAGAATTATCCTGCGTGTTTAAAACTTTGAATTACAAAATATTTTTTTGATCGACTATAATATATATCTTCATGTTATTATAAATGTACAGATTAAGAGTAATAGGGTTTCCTCTTAATCTTTGGGTTGGATCGCAGGCAGGGCCTGAGAATAGGGACTCAGACTCTGTCACTACTTCTTAATTAATTTTCAGAAACACTCACTCTTTTTTATAAGGTTCTTAATTTAAATAAACCTTATGATCGTTCCTAAATGTGTAGTTTTATATAATATGTCTTTAGCAGATGCTGAAAATGTGATTTTATCCAGTAAAATCAACAGTAATTATAAATTCCGTGATAGTTTTATTCTTATATTACTATATATCTAATCGAACAGATTGTTCGCTCCAAATAAGATCTAAATAATATTCTTTCATCTACAAAGATATGAATCTGGTGACAAAAGTGAGTGAATTTACCCTAAAAGAAAGATTTCAAAAAGCAGTAAAAGGAGAGGCTTTAGATATGGTTCCGGTCTGTTCAGTTACCCAAACAGGTACTCTCGAGCTTATGGAAATGACTGGAGCATACTGGCCTCAGGCTAATTATGAAGCCGAAAAGATGGCCAAGCTTGCAGTGGCAGGGTATGAAATTGCAGGATTTGAGAATGTTCGCTGTCCTTTTTGCACTACAGTGCTTGCGGAGACACTTGGATGTACAGTAGATGAAGGAAGTATTGACATACAGCCGTATGTAACTGATTTTCCCTGCAAGAAAATAGAAGATGTCAAGCATATCACAGTTCCGGATTCGCTTCTTGAAAGCAGGAGGACATCGGTAGTATTAGATGCAGTTGAGATTATGAAAGGAAAAGTAGGAGAAGACATACCTGTTATTGCTGGACTTGTAGGCCCTGCTGGACTTGCCTCGATGCTTGCTGGAATGAGAAACTATCTCATGTGGTTTGTCACAAATCCTGATGCTGATGAGGAACTCATGGGAATTCTTGTCGAGGCCTGCATAGAATATGCCAATGGCTTACTGGAGAGAGGGGCAGATGCCATAGTTCTTATAGATTCTGAAGCTGGACCTGATCTTATTGCCCCTGAGATGTTTCAAACATCTGTTTCTTCACTCTACAAGAAGTTCTGCAGGAAAGTCAAAGGCATAAGAATTCTTCACATGTGCGGGGATGCAACTGCAGTTCTTGATCCGCTTTCAGATGTCGGGTTTGATGGAATAAGCATTGAAGAGAAAGTAAGTGTCAGCTTTGCAAAGGAACTTGTGGGCAATCGTGTACGTCTGATAGGAAACGTTTCTCCTTCCGATACCCTGCTGACAAAAGGGCCTGAGGCAGTTATGACTGAAGCTACTGCGTGCCTTGAAGATGGAATTGATATTCTAGCTCCAGGATGTGGACTTGCTCCCCAAACTCCTCTCAGAAACATAAAAGCGCTCCTCAAGGCAAGAGATGTTTACTTTTTACAGTAAATTTCCTAGAGATAATCCTGAGAAACTTCTTTAAATTGGGGCTTTGGGATTTCTTCTGTTATTTGCTCCGAATCTTTGAAGCTAATAAGCAATGCAGAAACTATTATGAAGGCACAACCTGCAAGTGTCTCGTAGGACATTACTATTCCCAGCACAGCTAAATCAAGAATTACCCCACTAACGGGCTCTACCAGAGCCAGAAGACAGCCAGTCTGAGCTTTAACATTGGAAAGTCCAATAACCGTGAAAATCTCTCCAAGCCCTATTGACACTATCCCAAAAATTGCAAGTATTTTCAGGTTGCTATATAGAATATCAGGGGAAGTATCGAATGCAAAGGGACTCAAAATCAAAAAAGCAATTCCCATGGGCCAGAAAATTATTGCAAGTTCAGAGTATTCTTTTTTTAGAATTCTTACATTCATAATCAAGATCGCAAAGACCACTCCTGAGAGCAGTCCCGCTGCAACCCCGAAAATATAGGAGCCATTAAATTTTAAGCTTGATAATCCTTCTGCTGGCCTGACAATGAGGAATATACCTGTAATTGCAATGACGAGAGCAACTATACTTTCTTTCCCTATTTTCTCATTAAGGAGAAAAGGGGAGGCCAGCATTACATAAATTGGGGCTGTATACTGGAGCAATATGGCAATAGAGACACAGGTGGTTTTCAGGCAGATAAAGTAAAGCAGCATGCAGGCGACAACAAGTACACCCTGAGCTAGGAGGCTCCCTTTCTTTTTCTTTAATTTTAGATCAGAGATTTTCCCTCTTACAGCTATATAGATAAAAAGAAAAAGCAGGCCGAAAAATAGTCTATAGAATATTATTGGATAAATAGCCATATTATGGATATGGGCAATGAAAAGCCCGTTCATACTATAAAAAATACAGCCAATAATTACTGCCAGATGAGCCTTTTTATTCTCCAGAAACATTCAGAATGGATATACGCATAGTGTTTATATATCTATTGAAATAGCTATTATCAGCTGATACCAAAAAAGAATAATTTTGATAAGGTAAATTATGGTCGAAGACAGCTCAAAAGTGATTAAGAACAGCTCAAAAGTGGTCAAAAATAACTCAAAAGCGGTTAGAGACCGAATACCCGAAATTATCAGACTTTCAAGTGGTCAATGTTTGATTGATGAGCTGTCAGACTTCAGTTTTCTTTCTGAACTTGAAAATAAACTCGCGGAGGAGATTAAGGAATATCTTGAGAGTAAAAAACTTGAAGAGCTTGCTGACTTGCTTGAGATAATCTACAGAATAGCGGAACTCAGAGGTTCTTCAAAAGATGACCTTGAGGTATTGAGGCTGAAGAAAAAAGAGGAAAAGGGAGGGTTTGAGAAAAACCTGGTTCTGCTTAGCCCGTTTCAAGAAAAATATTATCTTTCAGAACCACGCGCTGCTAATCCGGTGGAATCCAGCCGTATAGTTTTCAGACCTGAAACTGCGGAAATGATTGAAAAGCATGGAGTAAGCATGAAAATCTATACCACTAAAGCCGACTGCAAGAACGCCGCTTTACTGTATCAGGAAACGGAAATAGGCCATACAGAGGAATTTCTCCATGAAAGAAGTGATTTCATTTACTATATCCTTGAAGGAAGCGGCACCTGGATAATTGAGGACAGGGAATTTGAGGTCCGAGCCGGAGATGTAGTCGTCGTGCCTGCAGGGAAAAGATTCTGGTTTAGGGGAAATCTTAAGCAGATCTGTGTAACAGCTCCGGCCTGGGAAGAACAGTATGAACGTCACATAAGATATCTCGATCTGTGACTGTACAAAATGTAATTATACATTTATTTTATGCTATTATCCAAGTTCAAAACTCGTGACGCCGTAAACTCCGTCAAGCCTTATGTCAGGCTCCTTCTGGCTATACATACGAACTGTTTTGAACATCACTGTCATCTTGTACTTTTCTGCTATTTCCATTGCTTTTTTGTTCGGCTCCGGAACATCAAAATATATAGTTTCGCCAGGAACAGAAGCTTTAAGGGCTTGGAATATTTCTTCTGCTGTATTCTGGTCATCCGCAAAAAGAGGACCTATTTTGTATCCCTTGCGGCATTTCCTTATAACGCCGTAACCTTTTAGTTTTTCAGCTTCAAGCCTGGCAAAGGCATAAGAATCAGGTTGCTTTATCCACTTTTCAAGAAAGCGTGGCCTTGGAGCAGGAAACATTCTTCGATCGTACTCCAGCAGACTTTCAAATGGGACTGCCGAGATATTTACAAGTCCATCAGGAACTTTCCCTCCACCGATTCCTTCAAAGCGCAGGTTGCTATAGCAGGATTTAAATTTCATAGCTTTCTGGTATTTTTTTTCGTTTTCTACAACCCCATCAAGTCCAATGTTTCTCTCACCCAAATGCTCCAGACATTTTTCTGTCAGTTTCATTCCTATTCCTGTTTTGCGGAATTCAGGTTTAACCACATAAAGGCCAAGAAAACCAAAAGAACCATCATATGCGACAGCAGAAGCACAGCCAACGAACTTCCCTGCAAGCTCTGCAATAAAGAAGCCTTCGGGATCAGCTTCGTAGAAAAGTTCTCCATCATGGATGCCGGGATTCCAACCTTCGGCAGCTGCCATTTCAACTGCGAATTCAACTTCTTCCCGGCGCGTTTTTCGGATTGTTAGCCCTTCTATTTTTCTAGAATTTTTATCCATGTGAGAATATATTCTTACTTTCTATTTATTTTTTAAGTATTTCCAAGGTTCTTTATCATTTCCAGAAAACTCGGATTAAAGTTGAATCAAAGTTTTCTTTTGTTATTAACCACAACAGTTACTACAAAATATGCCGCTACAATCGAAGCTATAGCAATGGATATACTAAGGGGTGTTTTCTCTCCTCCTGCTTCAGCTTCGCCTTTCTTTTCTTCCGCAGATGCCCACGTGTCAGTACTCTCGTCTGTAAACATAAATATGTCCATAGTGCCTTTGCGCTTATCCTGCCAGACTATCCTGTTACCGTCTATTGCAGGATTGCTTTCATAATCAGAAGCGAGAGATATAATCTTTTCTTGTCCTGAAGCTATATCATAGATAAAAATTTTCGTCCCTTTAATCCTTCCATCAGTCCATACTACTTTTCCATCCGAGACAGCAGGGCTTTTCTGAGGGGATATATTGGTTGTTATAGGTTTTTCCTTTCCTGTGGAGAGATCATAAATGTAAATGTCAAGGTTTCCGCTACGCCGATCTTCCCAGACAATGTAATTACCGTCAATAGCAGGATTTGCCTGCTCCTCAAGGTCCGTAACTACAGGACTTTCTTTGCCTGTATTTATGTCGTACATGTAGATATCGGCATTACCGTTTCGGTTATCTTTCCAAACAACAATGTTTCCCCAGATTGCAGGTTGGGTCTGATCAGCTTTGTCTGCAGTTATTCTTATTTCCTTTTTGGACGGAATATCATACATGTAGATATCCATATTTTGATTCCTGCGATCTGTCCAAACTATTTTATCACCTGATATTGCAGGCTCTGTCTGGGAGACATCGTCAGAGGTAATCTGAATATTGCTTTTTGAGTTAAGATCGTATACATAAATATCAGGAGCATCTCTCTTGTCATCAGAGAATGCCACCCGGCTGCCAGAGATTGCGGGTTCGGCCTGGTTTTGTGGGCCTGAAGAAATGGCAAATGCTGCCTTTTTGGCAGAAACATCATATACGTAAATATCCGAGTTTCCACTCCTCTCATCCTGCCAGACAATATAGTTCCCTGAAATAACCGGGACAATCTGGTTTCCAAAAGCCGAGTTAATCTCCTGTTCGCTACCATTCAGCGGTTCGACAGTATCAGATCCTGCGGACGCGTAAGTTACCATAAACAGAATAGTTAAAATAAACAGAATTGAAAATTTACAATGGCTCAATCTTCACACTTCCATTTTCCCTCTGGAGTTTAAGTATGGGTTTTTGAATATAGAGTACTTTTAATTTCAGTAGTTTTTGGAAAGTATTTCCAGTAAATTATGTTTTTAAGAGATGGAAAATTTCAAAGAAATTTCAAAAAACCTAAACATATGGCCGATTGTTTATAATGAGAATATAAACATCCCTTAAAATCAGAAATTTATTGAAATTCTCTCTAAATAATATATTTACCAACTTTTAAGCAATTTCCTAAATTCACTTACTCTTTCTTTTTGTTTTATCCTGAAATTATTTCGCTTTGAAACTCGCTTCAATTTTTTCATATTTTCACAACCCAAAAAGTCTCACTCCGATTCTGAATTTCGCTTCAATTGGCAATCTTTTCCAGAAAGCATCTTCAGGTGATTCCAGTTCTTCAAGTTCAAGAGCTCCATGAGGCCTTCTGTTATACCATTTAACGAACTCATCAAACGTTTCAAACTCGCCTCTAAACCTCTTGTATGTGTGGAACCATTTCTCTACTTTTCCATTCGTTTGTGGATGCCTTACTGCTGCAAGAATCAGCTTTATTCCTAATGCTTCAACATGTCTTTTGAACTCACTATTCCATGATCCATCTTCATTAATCTTATGTGCACCGAATTCGCTGCCGTGATCCAATATGAGTTCCCTAAGAGGACATATGTCCCAGTACTCCCTGACAAGCTCATCAATTACTTCAATCGAGTTTTCCGTATTGCAATGAACATATTCTCTACCAGCAATAATCATCCTTGATGAGTCATCAAGAATGGCACAGGCTTGCAGCCCTAACAAAGGATTTTCAGTCCAATCGATATGGGCTGCAGACATGCTATGTTTACGTTCATATCTGCACCACTTTCTCCTCTTTTTCTTTTTACTTTCTTGACGAGCAAGGTTCATACTGAGTAGATATTTATGGATTCGATTATGAGATATCTTATGCTTGTATTTGCTTCTTATTATGATCTCAAGGTAACAGGCTCCTAACTTATAGTCTGCATAAGCTTGGTCGATTAACTCTTTATCGTCAGATAATAGTGGTTTCCCTGGTCTGCCGACATTATGACCAACTTCTGGAACCTGACCAGTTACAGTGTATTCTTTACAAATCTGTTGAACACGACGAGCTGAGATCCCTTGGATCTCAGCTATCGTCGAGGTAGATTCTCCTTTAAGCTTTTGAGCAATGATCCAACGAATTTTTTTCCCATTAAGTTTCACAATTGATGAGGGATTACAACCAACATAGTTAACGCGAAATAATTTCGGGATAAAACACTTACTCTTTCTTTTAGGACGATATTTAAGGGAAATACAATTGAAAGTTATAATTAATTTATGATTCTGAGCCTTTCAAGTCCTAACTTTATTTTTTGTATTTCTTATTTCCTTGGCGAATTAATCTTAAAAATCTTTTTACGAAGAGCACAAATTATATTGTATCACTATTTCTCTCGCTGGATGCATCCCTTCTTTTATTAATTAATTATTATTCTCTGGCGTCTAAGCCTTCTGAGTCTACTTTGAACCGGATATTTTCAAGAATTTAGTTAGCTATTCCCTTCTTGAGCCGGATATCTTAATACATTTATATGACTACTCCTTTCCAGTAGCCAGGTGAGTTCCTTCTCTGCGGCCATTAGAATCCTCCGAAACCCAAGCTTCATTCCCCAATAATCGGCTACAACTAAACTACGGTTAGGATTTCGATCAACTACTTTAAAAACTGGCTTTAATAACTGTTTGCAGTCTCTCAAGTAGTAGTATTTAAGGGACAAGGAATTATTTAATTTAAAAATAAGTTAAAAGCCTGCGCGACACAACTGTAACCAGAAAACTTTGAAATTCCTTTTGAGCCTTGCTAGGCATTGGAGACTTTTTAACAGATTAGTATTTCGTTCTCAATGCGTTTTTATCTACTTTTTCAGACTGATAATTTAAAGATTTATATTCTTTCGCCCGGGAAATCGTGACACCTTTAAATACTTTTCTGTTACTTATTCTCTTTTATCCTTAATTTTTATTTATATCCTACTTACTTACTATCTTAACATGGTATAGTAATTAAAAATAATGATCAAGAGTTTTATCCTGCTTTCTGGAAGTGATATGAAAACTAATCTCACTCCTTGCTGCTACCTTTTTAGCTAAAGCATTAAGAGTATTTAGGCACCACTGGGTTTTAAAAGTTGACAATGTTCTCATGAACTTATATTTTCTATGAGTAGGGGAAATTAGTAAGTGATATAAATTATTTTAAAACTTTAGCTCACATGATATTGATTTTGCAAATATATCCCAAAAAATGCAATTAAGAAAATATATTTTTAAAAAGACTAATTTCTAGAGATAATTAGTTATTAACATAGTTCTATATATATAGTCTAAGCCAAGCATAGATTTTCAATATAACAAATTAATTTGGTCTCTTATTTTTTTATCAAATCGAAAAGTTTTAATCTTATTGGCTAGTCATGCATAAATATCTCATGTAAAATCTCGGAATTTTATATGAGCTGGGTATAAAAAAGGAAGAGAACTTTAGAGGTATTATTAATGAAAAAAATGTTAAAGATTATAGCAATGCTCCTTGTTATTGCTACTGTTGTCTTTGCAGCCGGTTGTGCCGGACCTAAGGCAGAAGAAAATAAGACAGTAGCAACTGAAAGTGGACATGAAAACGCATCCTTAGCCGTAATTCCAGCTGAAAACGCATCTGAGAAGATCTGAGAACGTATCTGAAAATGTAACTGTAAACGCAACCGACGTTGTTCCAGTTGTTGACAACATGACTGCTGACAACGAATCTGCTGACAACGACAATGAATAAAATGCAACTGCTGCTTAACTGAAGAAGTTGCATTTGAATATGAAAAATCAAAGTTAAGTTAACACTTAAAAAGAACTATTTAAGTAGCCTTTTAAGAAGGCTACAAGTTTCTATTTTTTCAGCAACTTTTGAATATAGGCCAATTGTGGCTTTATAATCTCTGAACTAATAATTAAATATTATATTTCGATTAGAGTTATCTCTATATTTTTTCAGTACTTTGTCCAGGAGAATTTATAAAATTTTTAATTAAATATTTGTCATACTATTAAGTTAAAAAGTGCCTATAACTTTTGCTGAGCTTATCCTAAAACCCATTTTGTTCTTAATCACCAAGATTCTCAAGTTTTCAGGATCAGATACTTCAGTGATTACTCAAAGGCAAGATTCAAAGAAGTAAATTTTAGGTTACTCATAGGCTCGTACAGATAATTATTTATGCAGAATAGGCTTGTGCATTTCTAGTAGCTATGATGAAACTAAAAGAAATAAAAGATAATGCAAAAAAAGTAAAGGATAACACAAAAAGATACAGAGAGCTATGCAAGCTTCTATATGCAGACTCACGAACTCCCAAAGTTTCAAAATTACTATTATGGATTACCATAGGCTATGCATTATCACCAATTGATTTAATACCTGATTTTTTACCTGTAATTGGATATCTCGATGACATAATAATCCTTCCTGCTCTTTTGTATCTAGCAATAAAATTGATACCTAAGAATGTATATATAGAAAATTATAACCACGTTTTCAAGAAACAAGTTTTTTAGCCAGGAAATAAGTGTGCAATCTTTGTGTTTTTATATTTAGAGACCGCTTAACAATACCTCTATATTTAACTTTTTTAACAACAGTTTTAACTTATACTCATATTTTTATGGAATGGTTTACTTTTATAATAACAATTGTTACTGAGGCCAAAAAAATGAAAGAAACCCTGAAAGCTTACATCGACCTCACTCGTGCCCACTTTCTCCCTGCCTGGCCCATTACTTTCTGCTCTGGGCTGCTGCTTGCTTTTGCAAATTACGGTGGCTTTTCCTGGCCATTGACTATTAAGGTAGCTTTAATAGGCCTTTTTGGGTTTGAAGCCGGATTCGTACTCAATGATTATGTGGACAGAAATAGAGATAGACTTGATGTAGAGAACAAACTTACAAAATACTGGAGGCCGTTTAAAGAAAGGCCCATTCCCTCAGGGAAGATCTCTTCAAAAAATGCCTTCTTCCTGTTTATAGTGCTTTCATTGATTACCTCGGCCCTGATCTTTACCCTTCCCTATCCAAATTCACTCTATGTTTTTATAATAATGCTTTACTCTTACGGCATTGAGGTTTTTTATCAGGTGAAAAAAAGAAACCAGAAGTATCCGGTTGCTCAACTTCTGGGCAGGACTGACTTCACTCTCTTTCCGGCTGCAGGCTATCTCTGCTATGGGCAGCCTGATATGACTATGCTTCTTTATATTGTCTTCTTTTATCCCTGGACAATGGCGCACCTGGGATTAAACGACTTTATCGACCTCGAGAACGATCGTGCGAGAGGAATGAACTCGATAACAGTCCTTTATGGTTCAAAAGGGACTATGTACTGGATAACAGGCTTTACACTCCTTCATCTCCTTACTGCTACTTTCTTCCTCAAGCAGCTTGGAACTATTGCTCACTATGGTTTTCTTGCAGCCTTTGTAATTCTTGTAGCATCCAATCTCTATCTATGGAAAGAAAGGAGTCCGGGAGCAGGTTTAAGAATACTTCCTCTCTTCCATTTGACGTTAATAATCTATGCAATTTCAATTATTCTTGATTTTGTATACTGAGCCAATAAAAGGTAATTGATTTTAAAAAGCAGGAAATTAGGGCAGGGTCTTCCGAATCTTGATTTTTCGTTTTTTTCTTTTTTTCTTATACTTTTTTTATTCGTTTTTTCTTTCTTTTTCTTTCTTTCTTTTTGTTTTTTCATCTTCCATTTTCAGATCCTAGATACTGTTTAGATTATAAACACCAAACTTATATTCCAAACAGTTTGGGACGATAAGTGTTAATATTTCGGCGTTGTTGCAAAAAACTATAAGCATATAATCCCCCTTTTATTATTCGGGGATGAGGGCACGAAAGAGACTATTAAGGCCATAATAGACCTGACAAGAGCTCATTTTTTTATTGTCTGGATTTTACTTTTTTACTCTGGTCTTGCACTTGCTTTTAAGAACTATGGGGCTTTTTCTTGGCCTGTAACTCTCAAGGCTATTTTGATAGGGCTTTTCGGGTTTGAAGGTGGGCTTGTCCTCAATGATTATGTTGACAGAAGGAGAGATAGCCTTGATGTCGAAGGCTCCCTTACAGCTTACTGGAGGCCTTTTAAAAGCCGGCCACTTCCGTCGGGAAGGATTTCCCCTAACTTTGCCCTGGCGGCCTTTTTACTGCTTTCTGGGCTTACAGGAATCATGATGCTCACTTTGCCTTATCCTAACTTCTTTTACGTGTTTATTACAATGCTTTCATCATGTATCATTGAATATTTCTATCAGGTCAAAAGAAAAAACCAGACTTTTCCTGTTGCACAGCTAGTAGGAAGAATGGACTTTACACTTTTCCCAGTAGCAGGCTATCTATGCTACGGGCAGCCTGACACTTTAATCTTGCTCTATGCGCTTTTTTTCTATCCCTGGACTCTTGCACACCTTGCAGTTAACGATTTCATTGATACGGAAAATGACAGGGTAAGAGGAATAAAATCTATTCCTGTGCTTTATGGCACTCAGGGGACGTTGATCTGGATCTCAGGTTTTACGCTTGTACATTACTTTACAGCGCTTCTTTTTTTAAAACAACTTGGAGATATTGCACTTTACGGTTTTTTAGTAAGTTTTCTGGTTTTAGGGTTTACAAATTATAAACTTATCAGAGAGAAAAGCCAGAAAGCAGGCCTATCTGCACTTTTCCTTTACCATGTTTCACTCGTGCTTTACTCTATCTCGATTATCTTTGACTCTTTATTCTGAACCCGTTTCTGAACATTGTTATCCTTGGCTCTCTATTCTGAACTCGCTTCTGAGCCTTCTTATCCTTGGCTCTCTATTCTAAATTTGCTTCTGCACCCTCAAAAATTAACTTTTTCTTCTGCAGAGCCTCAATGTATGGCAGCGCAGACTTCCTCCTCCTGCATGCATGGCTTCCGGATGGAAGGGAATAATCTCTACTCCCTCATTTTCAAGTTTCCTTTTTGTTTCCTGGTCAAGTGCAGTATCATAATGAAAAATGGTCCCACTTTCAAGGGGGACGAAAGAACAGGCAAGGCGGCTTTGCTCGGAGTCTGATACAGGAATAATGTCCATACCTTTTTCCCTCATGAACGAGTTAAAATCGATTCTTTTTCGGGAATCTTCTGTAAACAGGAAGGTTTCCTCAAAAGCAGGAAGGTAAGCAAGGGCAAGGTCTTCTCTTATTCTGTTAAAGACCGTATCAGGGTGCATATATCGTCTGGCTTTAGGAATGCGGGTGTAAATAACTTCATCAAATTCGCTCAGAATATTCGAAATAAACTCCTTAATTAAGGGGTAAGTATGCCTTTCCGTATCAGCCACAAAAATCAATTCTTTTGATAGCAGAAGGCAGCCCTCGAAAAATCCCTCCCCATTGAATTCTTTGAGTATTGATATTCCGAGGTTGTTCAGAGCTTCTTTAACAACAATTTCCTCCTTCTCCCTTGCAGGCGGATGCATTTTGGAGAGAATTGCACCTTTTCTGGAAATGACTGCAATGTCGTGCAAAAAAGTAAGATTTGGCATCTTGCGCATCAGTCCCACATTTTTATCCACATAATCCTCAAGCTCATAGACCTTAACTCCGTTTGATTCCAGAAGTTCCTGGTAATTCCTATGCTCTTCAACATATCCGGAAATATTGGGAACTTCGTCGTAAAGCCAGTATTTATAGTTCGATTCGTTAATTAGGGAGAGTTCATCCCCTGGAGTGTGTACTAGTACGCTTTTCAACCTCCCCAGCTCTTCACAACCATACGCAATATTCAACCTGGCTTTTTCGACACTGTCCAATTTTGCTATCTGGCAGCCCATACCCAAAAACCTCCCTTTTGATTAATTGTCAGTCTCATATGCGTTTTTTTGCAAGGATTATTGTATTTGCCTTATCTTCACTCAGGAAAGAATTTAGGACATCAAATCCACAAATATTCAAGAAAGCGATAATCTTATCATATGTATATTTATAGGTAAATCCCATGCGAATGATATCCCCTTCCTTGAAATTTATAATGTCTGGTCCGATTTTGATCTCAGCATCCTTCAGGATATTCAGACTTTTTCGGGTCCTATATACTGCTCCTATGCTGGAATTTACTTCTCCGAGTAAAAGCTCGAAGTCGAAGTAATCAGGATCCATTCCGTACTGAAGCAGGGGATACATATTGAAAAGAGCATTTTCTCTTGAAGCATATGTTCCTAAGATGGATTTCCTTGCAGATTGTGCCCTTTCCCCTGAGCCCTGAGTAGGGAGAAGATTGGCATCAACGAAAAAAAGATCGCCTTGCTCAAGGTTTTCATAGACAAGCTTAAGAATAAATTCAGGCTCATAATTGCAAAAGGTATTACCTAGAATACAGAACAAAACTGGAAGACGCCAGTGTTTTTTAAGAAGCGGCATTTCCTCTATAAAGCCAACTATTCCCTTTTTTTCCACAGGCAGGTCCCTTACTTTTTCAAGGGCTATATCTACAAACTGGCTATTTATGTCGATTGGATAATAACGGATTGCCACTTTTTCGGAAACGGATTTTTCAGCGAGATTTTTTTTAATTAACTCTTCTAGAAGTAGTCTTTCCTTATCGCCGTTCCCTACCCCAACACTTACAAGACTCATGCCTGTGGGAATGAATCTCACGATTGATGCAATATTTTTCTCCAGAAGGACTTTGAGTTGCCGGGCCACAGGAAATGCTTCAGATCCATCAAGGTTCAGCCAGTTTCTTGCTCCTCCTGTACCTGTATATAGAAGATAATCAGGTATCTCATGTCTTTTGAGACTCTCATATAGTCTCTTTTGGATATCTTCTTCGCTGATAATTTTGATCTTCTCCGTATTTTCCTTATTTATCGCATTCTCCTGAGTTTGTCCAGACTGCACTTTTCCTACACTGCTCAACTTCCCATCTCCCTCTTGATCAAACCATGAAAGAAAGTCTCTTGCTCTTTCCTATGTTTTTGATTTCTCATTTGAAGCACTGCTGGCACTCCATCCTGAGGGCTTTGAGCGGGTCAATCCCCTTGTTTATCCCTATGCTGTAGGCGTATCCGCGGCAGCCTATACACTCATCTCTATGTTCGCAATTCCCGCATCTGCCTTCAAGCACTCTGTCGATGTTTCGGACATATGTGAAGAGATCGGAGTCGTAAATCTCTTTGAGGCTGATTTTGTTTATGTTATAGGGATATTTTCCATTAATTGTAAGGGCCGGATGCTCGTCCAGCTTTGTAGGGGCACAGGGCCGGACATCTCCCTCTATATTGATATACAAACTGTAAAGATGCTGAAGGCAGCCACTTGCAGTAATCGGCGTGTAAGGCAACCAGTTGTACCCGTAATATTTCCGGTCTATTTCCAGCAATCTTAATTTATAGTCCTTTATCTCGCCAGGTGTAAGTAATTTATCTTCAAGTTCGTCATTTGCCCTGCCTGTCGGTGTAAGGATTTCCATATTGGGAAAGATGTTATTTTGCCTGCAGAAGTGCCAGATATCCTCAATTTCTTCAAGATTTATTTTATTACTGACAAAAGAGACTCCAAGACGAAGTTTTCCAGGCTCTAATGGCTTTGAAAAGCCAGCTTGTAGAAGGTTCTCAAGCCCCTTTTTGATATCTCGGGAAGCCCCTTTTCTTCCAGCCAGATAGTCCTGGACTTCAGGCTTGAGAGAATCTAACTTTCCCATAACAGAGGCATTGTATTCGTACAGGAAATCAGCAAGTTCCTCTGAAATCAAAATAGTATTCGAAAAAACTACAGGGATTATCCCAAGGGAATCGATATAGGCAATTAATTCTTTGAAGTTCGGGTATAGAGTTGGCTCTCCACCACCTATTACAACGACAGACTTGATTCCAAGTTCTTTTGCCTCTGAGATTATGCGTTTGAGAATTTTAAAATCGGCTATTTTTACCAGATCTTCTCCACTTTGTGCATAGCAATAGCGACAGCGAAGATTACATGATTTATTTGTTTCAAGACGTATGGCTAAAAGCCTGTTTGAATCCCGGGCCTCATGAGCTTCCTGTGCCCCGTACATATATCCTCTCAATATCGGAGGCGGCAAAAATACGTCCCGTTTATCAAAATTTCTCAACTCTTCCCCCAACATATTAAAATGTATGGACTCAACTCCTTATCAAGTTGTAAGAAACTAAGTGATATTTTCGAGAACAGCTGGTTGATTTTATTCAAGGTTTTCACTTTTCTTATTCGCTTTTTTGATTCCTTCTTTTCCCTTTTCTCAAACGTTTACAAAATTCAAGCAGGATATATAGCCTTTTTACATACAAGCTGCTTGTTTCAACATAGCTTATTTGTCAAGTTTATTATAGCTTTTAATCTTATTTTATTCCAAGATGTTTGAAGAAATTCAGGTTAAAAAAGCTTTGAATAAAATAAAGGCAACCAGCAGGATAACATTACCATATCGGTGGGACCTGAATATCTACAGGGGATGTGAGCATGGTTGTAACTACTGCTATGCAATGTATTCTCACAGCTATCTGGAAGAAAAAGGGAAATATTTTCCCAAAGGGGAAGAAAACTGTGCTTTTTTCCAGAGAATATGTGTAAAAACCAATATTGCAGAAGCTCTCGAAAAACAGATTGGAGCCAGATCCTGGAAAAAAGAAGTGATTAATATAGGTGGGGTGAGCGACAGCTACCAGCCCACAGAGGCAAAGTATGGACTGATGTGTGAAGTTCTGGCGCTAATGATCAAATATAAGAATCCAGTTACCATATCTACAAAATCGGACCTTATACTCCGGGATTACGACCTTCTTCAAGAGCTTGCTGAACTTACATATGTGAATGTTGCGGTTACAGTCACAACAATGGATGAAAAGTTAAGTGCCCTGCTGGAACCCACCGCTTCTTCTCCGGAGAGGCGCTTTTCTGTCTTGCGGGAATTAAAAGATACATCCGCTGTTACCGGGCTCCATATGATGCCGATTCTTCCTTTTCTTACCGACGGCTCTCAGAATTTAGAAAAAATTCTTGCTCTTGCAGCCGAATGTAAGGTAGATTATGTTCTGCCTGGAATCCTTTATTTGAGGGGCGAAACCAGAAAGCATTTTTTCGATTTTCTTAAACTTAACTTTCCCGAACTTCTGAATCCATATCGGAAATTATATGCAAAAGGAGGGGCTGACAGAACCTATAAAACTGAACTTTACAGAATGCTCAAGCCTCTTATGGAAAAATACTATCTGTCAGGAGACTACATGCGACCCATGGAAACAAAACTTTTCCAACCCAAACAGCTTAAACTAACTGATTTTTCAAGAGAAGATTCTTAATTATGAAGAGGAAATTCTTAATGATGGAGCCTTCTGTAAACTACCAGAGGCAAAAGCTCATTTTTTTTGAGATCTGCCTTTAATACCGCAATCGATTCCTGGCAGTAGTTGAACGAGTTAACTTCCTAGTAATATGGATTCTCATGGAGAATGCATATCAAATTATGAGCTCAGATCTTCATAACCACTAATGGCTATCCTTTCATTTCTAGAATGACAATCTCTAATGTGATCTTCTGCATGCGCTGGGTGTACAAACACTGCTTCACAAAACAGACAATGATAAAAGTTTGCCATGTTAGGGAGTTACGCATTATGATATATAAAGTATTGTTTATGGCGTTTAATTGGGTATAAGAGAACTATTTAAAAACCCGACTCCTCAACTGCCCCGAACCCTACCAAATTTACTTGAATTTATAGCTAAAATAGCTAAAAGATGATTGCAAGAAAACCACCATCTATGCAGAGCTTGTGTGTCAACTAGAGTTCAATATGCGATAAGCGAAATAGATTATGGTTGCAAAAACATTTACTCTGGTTAATTATCATAGGAATTAACAATTAAAATGAACAGAACGGCAGCAGGGTGGCTTCAAATAATCTAATAGTAGTCCTGCCTGTGAAGCCGCAGTCTTGAAGCTGTAGGCCTCCTCTTCGGCAAACTCTGAATCAAGAGTAATCTGTCTGCAATTTGCTATAGATGGATAATTAAAGTGGTCATTTTAACGTTAATAGATTCCTTAATCGAATACATATTTATAAATATACTAATTGGTGACTTTATTTGGGGGTAATATAATGGCTGAAGCCTTGAGACTATCACCAGTTATCAGTGCATATCCTGACGAGAAATATGAGAATCTTCAAATCGAGGTTATTCTTCCGGGAGTGGAAAAGAAAGATATTTCTTTTAAGATCGACGAAAACAGCTTTTATGTAAAAGCTAGCAAAGAAGGAGTTACTTATCTGGACAGTTATTCAATAGCCTGTCCGGTAGATCCGGAAAAAGCAGTAGCAAAGTACTCAAATGGTATACTTACTGTTATAGTACCATATCAACAAATGTTGGAAAAGTTAGTTGATGTAAAAATAGAGTAAATTAAAATTTTATTCCAAGCCTTTAATGGGCAGGGCCACGGTTAACCTTCCATTTCCCCTATACTTCAAGATTTAAGGAGAAGGGGAAAGGTGCATTTTTTGCGTGAATTATGTAACATCATCTTTATTCTTTTTTAAATGGAAATAAACGATTAGTCCTAGAGGAATACCTATAATGAGTGATGTGGCTGGCATATTGCTAATTGCCAAATTAATAGGTTCAGAATTTAATGGGTTATAAAAAAGGGATGTCGAATAAACTGCTTTAGCACAAGATATGAAGAACAGTAAAACGTATACGCATAATGTAAAAACAATTGGTGCGAGTATTGTATCGTCTGACCTTATGTTTAATCCCATTTTCCACTTCTCCTTCAATAAATAAACGTCGTGTACTTATTTATATTTATTGTAGAGTTCCTTTTTAATTTTTATTCGTTTTTTACGGTAGCACCTTAATTTTATTCGTTTTTTATTTATACGGTGGAATTGTAATTTTTATTTGTTTTTCTTTATTTTACAGAAGAATCTTAACCTCATTTGTCTTTCTGGTCTCAGTTTAGTTGAAAGAAAAAATTAACTGTAATTCATGAAGATGCTCGTGCTTCTCTGGATATTTTTTTCAGCATAAATGAACATGGTAAGGGTCGGAAAAAAGAGAAAGTATCGTTTACGACTTATCTCACTAATTCGAGAGCCAAGTAGTACGAAAATCGAGGTACCAATGGTTTAGTAACTTATTTATCTTTGCTTATATTATAGATTATTATGTCCACGCTATTCCAGGATTACGGGGCTATAATTCCTGCGGATATGGCTTTCTTTTATTTCGTCTGCGCCATAGTAATCGTACTTGTTCTGCTCGGCCTTTTGTTTTTCATAGTGCGTCGTAATGTTCGTGATAAACGAAATAGTTACTAATGCTAACTATCTCTGAATTTGGTTTTTGTAGACATCGGGAAGCAGTAAGATCATTAGCTTGTCTTTTGTGACACTACCATAAAACCAGGTACAAATATTATTTTAGATGTCAAACAAAACGATATCAAAACTCTTATTTAGAAAGCTTAAGCTCTTTTATTTATGAGCTACTGCTGCCCTACGGATCCGGAGAAAAAAAGGGAATGGGAAGATCACATGCTTCAGGAGATTGACTTTCTTGAGCATGATATAAAAAAAGCCAGTGAAATATTTAGCGCCCTCGGGCATCCTATAAGATTGAAAATTGCTTATTTTCTCTCTCAAAGAGACCACTGTGTCTGCGAATTAATATTCAAATTAAATGAGAGGCAGAACCTGGTTTCCCATCACCTGACGATTATGAAAAATTGCGGAATCATCGAAGCTTACAATAGCTCAAAATGGCGTTTTTACAGATTAAACCCTGAGTTTGGAGATATTTTGAACATTATATCGCAGACTCAAAATAAAAAAGAATAAAAGGTTAGGCAAATAGCCGAGAGAACATTCAAAACAAGGAAAACCTGAAAATGAAATGGCTGAGAGTTTTTGGAAGTTTTTAATCCTTGCAGCAGCAACCACATTCAGTTTCTTTTGCATCTTCCTTTGAATTTTCTCTCGTATCTTTTTGAAAAATCTTATCGTATATGTTTTCACCGTATATGTTAGTCCATCCTATCTGTGAGCCGGCAGCAACAAACATTGCAACAGAAATAGCTTCTGCGATCTCTTCTTTTGTGGCTCCTGCAGCAACTGCCCTTTGGGAATGCGCATCAATACAGAACTGACAGCGCATAAGAACCGAGGAGGCAATAGCGATCAATTCCTTGGTTTTAACGTCAAGGAAACTGTCCTTGAAAATGGAGTTTCTCAGCTGTCCATAAGCTTCAGCAGTTTCAGGCAACATATCGTTTAAAAATGACATTTAAACATCTCCTAGTTTAAAATAAATATATTAAATGAAAATTTAAAAATTCTTTCAATCGAGAACGATTATCCAGTCTTTATAATTCATAAGGCATAAAGCTGCGTAAGAAAATGCTAAAATATTTTTAAGCTTTTACCTAAATTTTAATGACCCGGCCTTCTGAAAAGGGTAGGATTCCATTGCATATTACCGCCTTGAGATTCAGGTTTATGTGTGTACAGCAAGTCTTCTTCATCGTTTTTTGAACTCTCTTCAGAACTTTCTTCTTGTGGTACCACATTCTTTTCTTTTTCCATTTCCAGTCTCCTTGATCGATTGAATTTTTAAAAATTGATATAACATATTTGAGACTAAAATTTAAATACATACAGGATTAGTATCAAGAATAATTGATATGAGTTAAATCCAGCAGTTCACTAATTTTTACTTTTCCTTAAATGATGTCTTTCGATACCTGTATATGGTGAAAATGCCGCCATATGTCTCTTTTATCATCTAAATCTGTATATAGCCCTAAAATTGAATTAAAGTTAAAAGAATGTATTGATTCTGTATTACAACTTCTCAAAGGTCATGTAACTATTAAAATCAATGGTTCACTTACAAGTGAAGACATTTTTCGTACCGTCGTGAATATGGCAGTCAACAAGACTTCTGTTCACTCTGTTTCAAAGCAGTACCAAGATGTTGCATATGAAACATCCATACATTAACATCTTAAAAAGTTAGATATAGAAAAGCTTATACCATCGAATGAAAAGGTTCTCCTTCAAAATCCAATAAAAACCTTGAAAACATGTAAGAGCTATGAATTCGCTGTTGATTTCCCAATGATCCTTATTATGGAAAAACAGATCCTCTTATAAAAAATACGTGATACGTGGACAAACTAAAAGATACATGGACAGCCTATAAAGTCGACAAATTCTTTTTACTCCTACATCTCCCTTTACATCACTAACAAGAACGAAAGGTTTACTGCGTCTGTTCTTCCTGCAGAAAAGAAAAAAACAAAAGTTGAAGACCTCTCCTATTTTATCGACCTTATCAAAAGACTGAATTCTAAAATTAAGGTTCTTTGCCTGGATAGAGAATTCTATTCCATAGACGTGTTTGAATTTTTGCAAAATAATAACATTCCACATGTAGTTCCAATTGTTGAGAAAGGAAGCAGATGAAGCAGATCCTTAAATGAAATAAGGCAAGCAGTGAATAATATGTTATGAAGAATTACACAAAACAGATTCTTTTGAATATTGTCATTGATGTCAAGTATCTGAAAGGAAATAGAGGGAAAAAGGGACGTGAGAATCTTGGTTTTGTGGTTTTTGGAGTAAAATGGACTCAAAGAAAAGTCAGTACGGTTTACAGAATAAGGTTTGCTATTGAATCATCATACAGGATGAGGAATGTGGTTAAACCAGGAACTTCATCTAAAAATGCTATTATCAAGTACTTTATGCGCCGATATCTTTTCTCCTGATAAACATATGGGTATACATCCAGAAAAGCATTTTACGATTGTAAAAAGAGGACCTAAGGTTGTAGATGAGGACAATTTCAGATCTGATATATTTGTACTTCTCGTTGAGGAATGGCTTAAACGGAAATAAGGGTTAGGAAAGTAGTGTGGTGTCTGAGGTAAATGGAAATAAAAAGAAGGACAGAGATTTTAGCGAACTACTGAATTTATTAAAAAAACTTACTGAATGAGGGTAAACGTTTAACTTTATATTTTTTATTGTTCTATATTTCTTGTACTCTTTTTTATTATTAAGTTCATGATCTATGAATATTTCTTAATTATAATAGTTAGAGGCTTTTTGAAACTCTCGATAATGTTATTGAAGAATAGTAAAGATCAGTTTTCTTTGACAGTGTCTCAATAATATTCTGCAGATGAAAGCTCTTATATTTATATTATAGGACATTTTTTATAAAATTTAATAATATATTTTATCTGAGTTCTCTCTTTCAAGGCATTTATCGGTCCCTATAATCCTCCAAACTTAATCCAATTTATAAAAATCTCAATAAGTTTTATAAATTAATAAAATATATTGCAGTGCCCACTATAGAAATTTATTTAAGGATTAAGAGTCAATTTATTTATTAAGTTTTCCACGGGGGGAATTCGTGTAAATTGGATGAATTTGTCTGAGAAATTAAACGTTTGTCCTAAATCCTGTACTTATCGCAGCTGTCTTAAATGCCGTATGGTCCAATAAACTTCGCCATATTCTCTTATATAGTCTTGAAAGTTGGAGAGTGGATACTATTTGCAAAATCTTGTTAATAATTTTGGAAACACAATATTAAGTTTATCAAAATTTTTAGGAAGCTAATCCTAAAGTTCGTGGAAGAATGAGTTCGTTATCACATGAATCTTCACCTGATGAAAACACTCATAAATTTCATTATGATCCCCTTCATATGATATTGGCGTCAAGAAGACAATTAGTCATCCTTTTTTTGGTAGGTTGCTTTATCCTTGCAAGCACTCCTAACGCTTTATGCCGAAGTGCTGCGCCAATAATCTATGTTGCAGGAGATGGCAGTGGAGATTTCAACTGTAATGGAAAAGACGACAATGTGCAGATTAATCAGGCCTTAAAATTTGTGGCAGAAAATTCTGAATCTGGGTATACAACTGTCTATCTTAAAGGCCCGTTTACGTACGTTATTGAGGATAGTCTTCTAATTGGCAGCAATACAATTCTTGAAGGAGACTCTACTGCTGTGATCAAATTGGCTGATCGTGCAGGATGGTCTACAATGAAACCTCTTATCCAGCAGATGAGCATATTGGGAAATGATAATATTACAGTAAGGGGCTTTGAGATTGATGTAAACTATGATGGTAATAGTGAAATCACATTGGGGAGAGGATATTATAATGTGATTTACCTTACTTACTGTAATAATGTAAAAGTTTACAATATGTATATGCATGATGGAATGGGAGACGGGCTGAGAATAAATAAGGGTCAGAACGTGCAGTTTTACAACAATACTATATACAAGCTCGGTCATGACGGACTTTTTGCAATTAGTTGTGAGGACGTAGAGGCCTGGAACAACAGAATAACCTGCAGGACCAATAGTGCTCTTAGAATATGGAACTCTAATAAAGTAAAATTACACGATAATGTAATAGACTCATTCTACCACTGGAGTGCGGGCGGTCCGGGCATTCAGATCGAAAAGAGTGCTGGTGTTATGGATAATATCGAGATCTACGGTAATACTTTCTATAACACCTATGGACCTGGAATCTGGATTTACAACTATGATACCTCTTCTGCTACCCAGGATCAGGGGAAAAATGTCCATATCCATCACAATATATTTTATACCACAGGCACTAATCCCAGCATTACCTGGGTAGGGGGTATTGTAGCAAGTGGATTCCATGATACCCTCATCGAAAACAATGTATTTGACGGTATTCACCATGCTGCTGTTATTCATATGTTCTCTCCAAGATATTCCCCTAAAGGAGGATTTACGACAATCGTCCGTAATAACATAATCGTGAATACTCAGAAGCGTACAAAAGACCCTGGCGGGACAGGATATGCAGTGATCAATTATCTCTCTCGAACGCATACCTTTGTGCTGGACAATAATTGCCTTTACAATAACCTGGCAGGTGACTATAAAAACTGCGCATCGAGAACTGATATCTATGTAAACCCTCTCTTTACGGATCAGAAAATTCATGATTATAGTCTGAAGTCAAAAGCAGGTCATTGGGACGGAAAAGGTTGGGTGATTGACAGTGTAAGTTCACCATGCATAGATGCCGGAGATTCTTTATCGGATTATTCTAATGAACCTGAACCCAACGGAAACAGGATCAATATAGGCCCGGATGGGAATACAAAGTATGCGTCAAAATCATATATGCCAATGCCTATACTTCCCATTGCAGACTTCAGCAGTAATGTAACTAGTGGCTATACTCCTCTTACTATTCGGTTCACCGACTTTTCGAAAGATAGTACATCAAGAGTATGGGACTTTGGAGATAGTACCAGTTCAACACAACAAAATCCAGTACATACATATTCAGCAGCAGGAAATTATATAGTAACGCTTAAGGTAAGCAACGAGAATGGTACCGATTCAAAAACGGCTGTTATAGATGTTTCAGAACTTAATACCATCTCAATTGTCTCGAGCAAAATATATGACAGCCGTCTGCGTGAAGCTATTCCTGAGAATGTTTTCTCTGATAAAGAATTTCTTGATCTTGGAGCAACGAGAGGTTCTGGAAGATATAGAGACGTTATACTGTTTGACCTGAATGAATATACACGTACCACTCAAATAAACAATGCAACTCTTTATCTCTTCTGGTATTATCCGACAAGTTCACGGCTTAAAGATACTGTTATTGAAGTTTACAGGCCTGCATCTGCCTGGAACTCAAACTATGTGAGCTGGAACCAAAGGGATAAAAACATTGCCTGGAAGAACCCAGGCGGAGACTGGTATGATAAAAATGGTGTATTGCAGGGCGAGACTCCATATGCTACCCTCACCCTTAAAGCCAGTTCCTTACCAAACAATAAATACTGTGAACTCGATGTAACTGACATTGTAAGAGAATATGCCAGTGGCAAATATGAAAACACCGGCTTTCTGATAAAAGCCCGGGATGAAAGTGAAAATTATATCGCTTTCTACAGCGCTGAATGTGGAAGCACGAACCAAATGCCCAGGCTGGAGCTGACCGAAAATTGAAAATTTTATTCTCAAAGGAGACTTCCATAAATACCGGGTTAATTCTCAGCTTCTAAGCGCCGGATTTTTGGAATTTCCTTTTTTGGAACTTTTTTACCTGATAAATTCAGGTAAGTTTTAAGGGTTCCCTAAAATAGATATTTAAATGAATTTTATTTTTTCACTTTTCTTTTCTGAACTTAACTCCAGTTTTCTCGAATATATAATTCCATACCTGTAGAAGTACTATTTTTCAGATCACATATATTTTAGATCCTTTGTCTAAGTACTTTTAAATCCGTGGTCTTATCCTTAGGAGCTGTCTTAAAATTCGAACCATTCCTCCAATTGAATAATTAGCAACGTTGATTTCAAACTCAGATCGTAAATTTTTCTGAAATTCAGATACATATTGACCTTAAGGACATCACTTTATCCCATAGGACTTACGCACTCCATTCATGAAATCAAGTACAGTAAACATTGTAGTTTAGATTTACATTTTAGACATTTAACGGTTTAATGCTACTATTTTTGGTTCAATTGCATGAGTCCTATTCCAATTGTGGAGTCAAGTTTAATTTTAAGACACGCTCTAAGTACATGTGGCGAAATAACTTAGGTACTATTTAAGTATGTTTTAAATAACTCTCACTAGCAAGGTAACCATTTTTAATTTAATTAAATAATTCATTACCCAAGTTATTTCGTTACAAGCACTAAGTACAGGTCTTTATGCCTTTATTTGCTGCGATTTCTATAACATTTTTAAGTTTGTTAGAGGGCATATTTACACACTCTGTAACTATGTCAAAATTTTATCTGAAAACAAAAGCTTTTATCTTTTGTAGAAATTTCTTATTGGAATCTAGGGCCTGATTTTGTTTAAAACAACGCTATTGAAATAAACTTTAAGTTAACACTGAATATGAATATAGCATCTCTGAACTTTCTAATTCAAAATTGAGGGTGTTTGTCGAAGAAAAATAGTTATGAGCTGACTAAGAAATAGAATAGCTAAAAGATTGAAACTTGGCAGGGAAAGCGGTGCTCAAAAGGATTTAAATATCAGACTTTGGAACTGAGTTGAATCAAATCGAAAGGGAGCCTTTCATAAGATTACTCTCTCAATTCTCTTAGATCAAATATTCGAGCACAAATTCTTTTTAAGGTGATATGGTGTCATATCAAAAGTTTGCAAGGGATGTTGGCTTTATCGGGACGGTTCAGGTACTTACAAGCCTGGGCAGTTTTTTTCTACTTCCGATAATCACAAAAACCCTTGGAACATATGATTACGGCATTTGGGCTCAAGTCAATATCACAGTATCCTTAATGTCTCCCCTTGCAATAATGGGGCTTTCCATGGGCTTTGTCAGGTTTTTGTCTTCTGAGACAGAGAAAAAGGTAATAAAGGAAGCCGTCTATTCCATTCTGTTTTTTGTTACTATTACTGGGCTTCTAGCTTCTCTGTTGGTGTATATATTTGCAGAACCTCTTGCAACTTATGGTTTTAAAGACCCAAGTGCAACTTATTTTATCCAGGCAGGTTCTTTTTTGATTATCCTGAATGTAATCGAATCTGTATCTCTTCTTTATTTCAGGGTTTTCAGGCAGATAGAGAGATTCTCCTATCTCACTCTTTTTGAAACATTCGTAAAATTATTTCTTATTCTCGTTCTTCTTAAAATGGGATACGGGCTTATTGGTGTAATAGTGGCCACCTTAATAGTGCAGGGCTTTATTTTTTTAATCTCTATTGTAACTGTTGTATCACAAATAGGATTTGTTATCCCCAGGTTTACTCACATGAAAGAGTATCTTCAATTTTCTTTACCTCTAACTCCCACTGCACTTATAAGATGGGTTACGGAATCAAGTGATAGATACCTGGTTACTTATTTTCTCGGGCTCCAAAGTGTGGGTATATATTCAGCAGCTTGTTCTATTGGGAATCTTATCCAGCTTTTAGTAAGTCCCCTTCAACTTATTCTCCTCCCCGAAATCTCAAAGTTATTTGATGAGAATAAAATTGACCAGGTAAGGACTTACATGTCGCATTCTTTGAGGTACTTCCTTCTGATTACTATTCCTGCAGTCTTTGGAATTTCTGCCCTTGCAAAGCCTTTACTCGGAGTTTTTACTACTGAGGACTTCCTTTCAGGCTGGTTTGTAATTCCTATTATTGCCCTCTCAGGACTTCTAGCAGGAATTTTTCAAATTTTTGTTAATATTATTTTTCTTGTCAAAGAAACTAAATATATAACTTACATCAATATTGTGGCTGCTGCCTCTAATGTGCTGCTTAATCTTTTGCTCATACCTTCTAAAGGTATTTATGGAGGTATCAGTGGAGCTGCTCTGTCAACTTTGATTTCTTATTTTTTGATGATTGTACTCTGCATTCACGTATCTATGAAACATTTTGTATTCAATTTTTATTTTTATGATGTTATAAAAAGTATTTTTTCCTCTCTGGCTATGTATCTATTTGTTTCTCATTTCACTATTTCGAACGTCTACGAGCTTTTCGGGGTAGCAGGCATGGGAGCGTTTATCTATGTTTTCTTAATGTTCATAATAGGCGGTTTTAGCAAACAAGAAATTTCTCTCGTAAAAAAGTTTGCTCCTCCACGGTTATAATTGTTCTATTCCGGTGATTTTTTTAATCAATGTATTTAGGTCGTGTACATCAGTTAGTATCCACAGCGAAATAACTTGATGACATTTTTACACTGTACTTGAACATTTTTATAAACGGCTAAACCGATTTTGTTCAAAAATAAAAATGATTACTTAAGTTATTTCGTGACAAGTCCTTATTGATCAATTACGGAAAAGCGAGTAAATCCCCTTATTTAAGCAAAATATTGGAAGAGTCTCAGCCTTCGGTTTTCAATGACTCAAACCAATTACCTGAATTTATCTGAAACCGAAATCTGATTCTTCGGGTTAGTATCTTTAATAATTAATCTGTATTTTGGTCCAATCAATGCCAAAGAAATCTATATATGTCTTTTCAGTGTCTGAAAAAAGAATAAATTATTCTATTAAACAGCCATAGGTTTCAGGAAATACATAATTTGAAAAACTTCAAAAATAATCAAATATAATCAAAAAGTAAATGAATGTATGGTCAGGAAAACACAAGAGTTTCTTTGACCAATTTAATTATCACAATATTTAGCGTAATTTTAATCTCTTGAGGATATGAAATTTTCAAAAAAAGAATTTGTAATAAACATCATGTATCCTAATTATTAAAGCAGTAGTAGCTTTTCGAATGCTGGTAATTATGCTCCAAAAATGAATAAGTTATGAATTCGAAATTCCTGGTTTTTTAGGAGGAGTAAGCAGAATCCCCATTAATTCAATGGCCGGATTGGTGCGGGAGCGTCCTTGCATTCGTTTATTTTCGTCATCGTTTGACTTAATGTCCTTTAAGGCCTTAACTTAATGTCAAGTCTTTGCTACCAGCAGCAGAATTGGCTCAGTTAGGTCAACTTGACTTTGCTCTTAACTCAAAGTATAAGGTCGTATGAGTGGGTCTCATACATCAAACTTCGATTTTTGTTCGCGAGACCGGAATAATATTTGCTTTAGGGCAGTATAACACTGGTTGAAATACCATACATACTTGTGAGTTTATTCGCAGGCGCAGTCACGCGAAAAGTATAACACCTTTCTCTTTTTTGCTATACAGCTTTTTCTGGGTATAATTCAATGTATAATGCCTTCTAATTCTTACTATACAGCTATTTCTAGGTATGATGCAATATTCTTATATTTGATATCAAGTATTAATTACTAAAACTTACGCATTCAGGCATAAAATCAAGTACAATAGACTTTAATTAATGTTATGCTTTGATAACTGAAGATTTAATACTATTAATTCTCAGTTAATCGAGTGAATACTTGTTATTAAGCAAAAGGAATAACTGATAAATTTTTGGAGACGGCGTTTAAATAAATTAGGACTTACGCACTTGAAGTACAAAATCAAACACATTCGGCGTTGCGACGGGTTTAGTGTTTTATACAGTTGGAGGTTTAATGTTATTGATTTCTCAGTTCAACCGCGTAAGTCCTATAAATATTATTACTTAAAATGGAACTGGATTGCACATTCTCTACCTGCTAGAATATCCAACCTCCATGAAAACAAGAACAGTTAAAATAAAAAAGCATGCGAAGAGTCAATACTTTTTAAGCTTTGAATGTTCAATATGTATCTGTAGTACTCCCCTTATAGAAGAGTCTGCAGTTTGAAACAAGTAATTCCAATTCATAACTTGAGGAGTACATCTGTGATAAAGTCAAAACAAGATTACAAATATTATCTAGAAGCAGATAGAATTGCTTTAGGTAAAAAAAGAAAAAAACCAATGATATTCTTCGATGAAGTGTGGGTATTTGAGAGGCTGCTAAGAAAAGTTGAATATTATAAAAATTGTAAAAAATCTAAACTTTACCGTCCCTATTATTATTACCTTTATCTAAAATTTCATCTATTAAGTGTATTTCTTGGTTTCCACATTAAGCCAAATGTTTTTGGTCCAGGACTATCAATTAGCCATCCAGGAACGATTATTGTTAATGGAAGCGCAAAAATAGGTGCTAATTGCAGGATACATGTTTGCACATCCATAGGAACCAAAGCAGGTTATCAGGGTTTAGCGCCAACTATAGGGAATAATGTCTACATAGGGCCTGGAGTAAAAATCTTCGGAGATATTAAAATTGCAGATGGAATAGCTATAGGAGCTAACTCAGTTGTAAATAAGTCATTTACAGAACCAAACATTGGGATTGCAGGGGTTCCAGCTAAAAAAATAAACGATAAAGGTTCTGAAAATCTGGTCGCAAAAACAACAGAAATCTTAGAGGGTCGATCTAATAATTATAAGTAACATTATTTAATAATCAATTTGACTTTCTTTTTTGGCTGCATTCTCTAAACCTTAGGAAAGTACTCAGGCTAACAATCCAGTAGCATTATTAAGAAACAGCAAGCTGGCAGATGGCCTGTAGCTACAATGGTGAGATGCCGCACATCGCAAAAACACAGGCCTTAAGCTACAGGCTTAGTCTCAGTCCATGAATCATTATCAAATATAAATATAATTTTAAAAAACTGGCTGATAAGTACTTCAATTAATTCCCTTAAGTAATACTTTCGCAGTCTCCCTCACGCTTCTCTCCGACGTATAGGCTGACTCCCATCCTATGCCCTTGAGTTTTTCAATGCCTAATCTCATCCTTGGTACATCGCCTTTCCAGCCTCTGCTCCCGCCAGTGTAATTAAACCTGACATCAGAAAGCTCCATTTCTTCTACAATAACTCTTCCTATTCCGGTGGCACTGATAGTATCCTCTGAGCCAATATTAAAAATGTTCACATCCTCTTTGCTTTTTTCTATTGCAAACAATATCGCATCAACGCATTCTGATACATGTAAGTAGGACTTTTCTTGCTTGCCATCACCAAGAATCTCAAGCTGAGTCGGATCTTCCCTCAACTTTCTTATAAAGTCTACAGTGATTCCATGAGTGCTCCGAGGGCCGACGATATTCGCAAAACGGAAAATCCAGGCCTGCATATCGAATGTATGAGAATATGAAGTGATAAGAGCTTCACAGGCAAGTTTGGAAGCACCGTATAGAGATATAGGAATAAGAGGACCATAGCTTTCCGGAGTGGGCATTATACTTGCCTCTCCGTAAATAGTAGAGGTGGAGGTAAACGCGAGCTTTTTAATGCTATTTTTTCTCATAGCTTCCAAAAGATTGTAGGTTGCCAAAATGTTCTGATCAAAATGAATTTTAGTATCTGAAGCCCCAAGCTTGACATCTGGATTCGCAGCCACATGGCAAACGAGATCGATATCTTTGCAAGCCCTTTCTATTGCTTCATGGTCAAGGAGGTCTCCTTTTATTAATGTAAAATCAGGGTTTTCAAAATGTTTCTCTATAAATCTAATTTTTCCTGAACTAAGATTATCAAAAATAATGATACTATTCCCTTTTTTTATAAGGCTATCCACCAGGTGGCTTCCTATAAAGCCGGCTCCTCCTGTTACAAGTATTTTATTTTTTGTAGGCATTAAAACCCTCAAATAATCTTTCTCTGATAATATTTTGCACTTTTTCTGATCATAGAAAATCTTTTGCCTCAACTCTCGATGTTAGCCGGAGAATGTTGAGGAAAATTAGACTCTTATGAATGAAGAGTGCTTAAATTAGTTATAAAAGTTGTCATATCATAGAGTTTCCTTTTTACCGGAGGCTTATGGACTAAACGTAAAATACATGAATTCTAATCGAAAGTTGGATGAGAATCCAGCTTACGGACGGGATCTGGTCTCTATGTAAGTATTAGATTACTTATAATGTGCAGGTTTTATAGGAATCGGTTCTATACGAAGACATCTTCAGATACGTTGAGACAATATTGATCTCGCTTTTAAACTAAAATTTAAGTGAAGGCTTATTCAGTGTCGAAAAGAAATCTGCAGTAGAAAAGGAAAGTAAGAATAATAAATAATTAGAGATCAGGATAATCAAATCGTGTAAATCCTGATATAAGATAATTTCTGTAGGTTACTTACCAGCAGAGTCCCTCATAATCTATATTTTTAGCTTTTATTACCCGCCTTCCGTCAATTACTATCCTTTCTTTCATATTCTCAAATTCGGACTCAAGCTGCCTGAACTCATCCCACTCTGTCATGACAAGGCAAGCATCAGCATCCTTAAGCGCATCTTCAGCTTTTTCTGAGTATTCAATCGTCGGAAAGACTCTCCTCATATTCTCAATCGCCATTGGGTCATAAGCTGAAATCTTAGCCCCAAGCCTTAAAAGCTCAGCAATGACAGGGATAGCTCTGGATTCTCTTATGTCGTCAGTCTCGTTTTTAAAGGCAAGGCCAAGAACTGCAATCTTTTTGCCCACAAGATCTCCGATTTTCCTTATCAAAATTTCGGTCATTAGGAGTGGTTGTTTGTCATTTACGGCAATTACGGATTCTAGAAGAATAGGGGAATATCCTATCGTTTTTGCCTTACTTATAAGAGCTTTTACATCTTTTGGGAAACAGGAACCTCCAAAGCCCGCTCCAGAGTTTAAAAATTTAGGGGATATCCTGAAATCCTTACCCACAGCCTCCATAACCTCGTAGGTATCTATTCCCAGTTTTTTACAGATATTGCCGATCTCATTGGCGAAGGAGATCTTGGTTGCAAGAAGAGAGTTATTTGCATATTTGATCATTTCCGCTGTTGTCGGATTAGTTAGCATGACTCCGCATTCAAACTTTCGGTATAGTTTTGAAACAAAATCTCCTGATTTTCGATCAATTGCTCCAATAACTATTTTGTCAGGGTGCATGAAGTCGTAGACTGCCTTCCCTTCTCTTAGGAACTCAGGGTTCATTGCAACTCCGAAATCCTTTCCGGCTTTTTTTCCCGATGCTTCTTCAAGAAGAGGAAGGACAAATTTCTCTGTTGTTTCGGGTACAACTGTACTTTTTACTACTATTACGTGGTACCCTCCCTTCTTTGCAAGGGCTGCGCCTATACTTGTAGTTGCAGCGCGGACAATTGAGAGATCTATACTGCCATCTTCTGCGGATGGAGTTCCTACACAGATAAAAGAAATATCTGTTTCTTGAACCGCAAACTCATAATCACTGGTTGCAATGAGCTTTTTTCCGGCATATTTCTTAAGCAGTTCTTCAAGCCCCTCCTCGTATATAGGAGGAATACCCGCATTTATCTGCTCCACTTTTTGCTCATCAATATCCACGCAGACTACTTCATGCCCAACTTCTGCAAAGCATGCGGCTGTGACTGAGCCAACATACCCTGAACCTATTATTGAAATTTTCATAGATTTGACCTCTTTCTTGGATTTGCAGAGGTTATCAATTCTAATTCTTATTTATTTTTTGATAGCTATCTTCTCAAATCTCTTCTTTTCATGCGATATCAAGCCCATCGGGCTTCATGTATTTAATTCTTACGTCTCCATTCATATATTTATATAGTTTGACTGTCAATACCTTCTACAGTTAGAATTAGATACAGTTAGACTTTAATAAATGCTCTGACAATTCCTTTTAGAGATTTTGGGGGATTTGTAATGCTTTTAATGTTTGATATAGGAACTGAAGGATTTACAGCGGGAAGCTCTTTTCCCGGCTCAGGTATTTGTTTTCTCTATACGGATTTTGGAGTCCCAACGTATTATCAAATTGCTGTCTTGGGACTCATCGCTCTTTTTGGAATGAAGGAAATGTTAATTATCTCCACCAAAAAGGATCGCTTTTCAATAGATTCAATTAATATGGGAATTTACCCCTTAATGATATGTTTTCTTGCTACCTTCTTCTCTGTAGGTTTTGGGATAATCATTTCACAGTTATCCCTTTAAATTTCAATAATTTTTACATTCTTTAAAAAATTTTTTACTTTTATAATTGAATTTATTCTGCCAAATTGTTAGAGATTATATGTGGGGTTTTTTTGTTTTTAAGGCTATAGAAGTTGATCTCTTCAATAAATCGAAGAACTTAGTAATCTTAGATCAGAAACTTTGTTTCCAAAAGTATTTATTGTTGAATAAATTATCTTCATATGATAATTGTATTTGTTAGTGACTTTTCATGTAAAAATACAAGATTCATAAGATCACTACTGAGGGGGAGGTTTTAACCGCGGGACGGACATAATTGCTACCTGCTGTAAGTCAAAGTGAGCTATAAGAGAGGCTCTCTAACGTAAAGATTCGGGAACTGGGGTTGACGGAAAATCAGAGAGTGACGTCTACTTTATACTTATCCATATCGAGGGGAAAACTTCCTGATCTTTGAAATTACCTTCTCTCATGTGCTTTCATTTGGCTTTTGAGCTGGTTATTTAACCCGTAGTTTTACAGGGACCTTTCGTACAAACGATTGATCTGTCTCTTAGCATATAGCAATTGTATTAAATATTATGGGGAGTGAAAATATTGAGAGTCCTTATTGATATAGGGCATCCCGCCCATGTTCATTTTTTTAAAAACACTATATGGAATCTTGAGAAAAAAGGGCACAAAGTAAAGGTAGTCTCGCGGGATAAAGATGTAGTAGTTGAGCTGTTGAATGCCTATAAAATCCCTAATACAGTTCTAAGTACAGTGAAAAGAGGAAAAATTCATTTGCTTGAAGAGTTGTTTATAAGGGAGTATAAAATTCTCAAAATTGCCAAACAATTTGACCCTGACGTTCTTATGGGTATCCTTTCTCCAAATGTAGCTCAGGTAGCTTGGATGTTGCGGAAAAAATCTATAATTTTTAACGACACCGAACATGCAGTACTGGCCCAGAAGATAACCTATCCTTTCTGCAATGTAATCTGCACTCCTTCATGCTATCTAAAAAACGAAGGAAAAAAGCAGATAAGATATAGCGGCTACCATGAACTGGCTTACCTTCATCCATCTTATTTTATTCCATGTCCTGAAATCCTAAAAGAGTTAGGAGTAGAGATAGGTGAACCTTTCATGATATTGCGTTTCATCTCATGGGGAGCACACCATGATGTAGGCCAGCGTGGAATCGAAAATAAGATAGCGCTTGTTCAAGAACTTGAAAAGTTCGGAAAAGTATTCGTAACTTCAGAAGGGCCACTAGCAGAGGAATTTGAGAGGTATAGGATTAAGGTTTCTTCCGAAAAAATTCATCATTTGCTCTCTTACGCCACACTATATGTGGGTGAAGGAGCTACTATGGCTGTTGAAAGTGCAATCCTCGGAACTCCCTCTATCTATGTTTCCACTCTTGCGGGAACCATGGGGAATTTCTCTGAACTCGAAGATAAATATGGTTTGCTTTTCAATTATAATGATTCCGAAGCTGCCCTCGCAAAAGCCGTAGAACTTCTTAAGGATCCAGAGCTTAAGAAAAAATGGGGCATGAAAAGGGGTGTTCTTCTAAAGGATAAAATCGATGTAACAGGATTCATGGTAAAGCTTATAGAAAGCCTTCCTGAAAAGAAATCTGGAGTTTCTTTACGTTCAGTCTCGGATGAGAGTTATGCATGAGTTATTGAAGCAGAACCCGGAAATCTGGGATCTTTTCACCCGAAAAGAAGAGTATTCGCCCAAAAATTTGGATGAGCATGGCCGAGTTCTTTACGCTCAAAAAGACCTCAAAAATGCCTTTGAACCTGAGGTATCGAGATATCTTGTAGATCATGGGATGGAAATCGAATTTCCTGAGAACAAAACATTTGCAGTTTGTTTGACCCATGATGTGGATGATATTTATCCGCCTCTTTCACATATCTTACTTTCCTCAGTTTATTGCCTGAAAAATCTGAATCTTCAAGGTTCTGCAGCACAGTTACTGTGGAAGTTCAGGGGAAAGGAAAACTCACCTTATTTTAATCTCTCGGAAATCATGGATCTTGAAGCTAGCTTCGGAGCAAAATCCTCTTTTTATTTCATCGCGGCAGAAGCCGATCCTATAAGATTCAGGTATGATATAGAGGATATAGGGCACCATCTGGGAGAGGTTTCAGATAGAGGGTGGGAAGTCGGTCTTCACGGGGGTTATTATTCGTTTGATAACCTGGAAGCGATAAAAAGGGAAAAGAAAAGGCTTGAAGCTGTTTTGGGGAAAACAGTCGTGGGTTTTCGCAACCATTATCTGAGGTTCAAAACTCCCGATTCCTGGGAGATTCTTGCAGACGCGGGTCTCAAGTACGATTCCACTTTCGGGCATAGCAACTTAGTTGGTTTCAGAAATGGAATGTGCCATCCTTTCAGACCATATAATCTGAAAGAAGATCGGGAGATAGGGATTCTCGAAATTCCACTTGTCATAATGGATGTTGCTCTTTTTGCAACCTCAAAGTCTTTTGAGGAAGCCTGGGCGTACACAAAAAAACTTATTGATACTACAGAAAGGCTTAACGGTGTCATTACTCTGCTATGGCATAATTTCGTTTTCGGTTGCAGCTTCCGAAAGGATTGGGTGAAGCTATATGAAAAAATGCTTGAATACTGTTCCGGGAAAGGGGCCTGGATAACAAGTGGGGAAGAAATTTACAGGTGGTGGGAAGATAGATCCTGAATTAAAAGCAAAGTACCTGCTGATTACGCCTGCAAAAAACGAGGAACAAAATCTGCCCGAGGTCGCGAGGTCTGTGACAGGACAGAAAATAAGACCCGCGTTGTGGGTAATAGTCGATGATGGGAGCATGGATAATACGCCGCAGATTCTTGAGAACCTTCGGGCCAGCTATTCTTATATCCAGAGCATAAGGCTGCCTCCGAGGCCAAGAGATATTACCTTCCATTATAGCTATGTCTGCAAACAGGGCTTTGATTATGCACTTGAGTACTGCAGGGAAAATAACATCGAATTTGAATATATAGGTCTTCTTGATGCCGATACGATACTGGAAGAAAATTACTTCGGAAAACTTCTGACTGAATTCGAAAAGGATAATTCCCTCGGAATTGCAAGTGGAGGAGTATATTATGATACCAGCAGGAAACTTTCCAGGGAAAAGACCGATAAAAACCTTCCTCGTGGCACAGGAAGACTCTGGAGGAGAGAATGCTTCATCGAAACCGGAGGCTATCAGGTTGAGCCGTCTCCAGATTCGATTTCTAATATCAAAGCTCTCCTGCGAGGCTGGAAGCTCATGCAATATACTCATGTTATCCAGATTCAGACGCGTAAGACAAGTGCAGCCAATGGCCTATGGCATGGGTATGTAAAAAACGGATGGATGGCCTATTATCTTGGTAAAAATCCCCTTGTGGCACTGACAAACGTACTTTACTATTCATTGAAATTTCCATTCTACACAGGGGCCGCATACTTTTGGGGGTATATTAGTTCGGTTATTAAAAGAGACAATAAAATCCAGGACCCTGAAATAAGAGCTTACTATCACAACTTCAAGCTCTCAGCACTGTCTTCCAGGGTTTCTGGAAGGTTTGGCCGGAACTCAAGCGATACACACAAAGGAGAACAGTGAATGTTATTGAGTATTCTGAAAAATCAATCTCTTTACAGGTGATATTTTGAAGATTCTTTATCTGGATATAGTATGGCCTCTTTATCTGGCTGATGGCTCGCTTATCCACAGGTACGAGCTTGTAAGCAATCTTGCTCGACTAGACAATGAAATCCATATATTTACCACTGACAAAGCTTCTCTTTCGAATGTATCAAATATTCAATGCCATTATGTTCCTCCTGGAAGCTTGTTCTCTCTTACTATCAACTATTTCAGGAACTATATTAAAATTCTCAGCTCTGAAACTTTTGATGTATTGTATACCCGAAATCCAAACTTCGGCTTTCTTTCAGGAGTTTTTTGCAAAAGCAGGTTCAAAAAAATGGTATACGAATTAAACGGAATCCCAGAAGACGAAAGCAGTCTCTTCAAGACTAAATATGAAAAGGAGAAACTATCTCAGCAAGGGAAAGAGAAATCTTTCTCAATTTCAAAAACTTACTCTGCTGCACATGCAAAGCTCAAACTATTTGTCCTTAAGAAAGCCCTTGGATTTTCGGACAGAATAATCGCTGTGACTCCCGGAATAAAAGTAAATCTTGAGAATGGTTACAACATTCCAGGAAAAAAAATAGTCGTGGTTTCTAATGGGGCAAATACCTCTCTTTTCAGACCCCTTGAGCAGGGGAATTGCAGGAGAGAATTGGGTCTGGACCCTGAAATTTCCTATGTGTGCTTTGTAGGAAATCTTGCTCCCTGGCAGGGAATAGAATACCTTGTAAAGGCTGCTCCTTCCATACTTTCTCGCTTCCCTCAATGCCGTTTTCTCATTGTTGGCGACGGAGTCATGAAAAATGAGCTTCTCAAGCTCTCCCGCGAACTGGGAGTTGACGACAAATTCATTTTTACAGGTGTAGTTGCATATGACCGCGTGCCCATATACATCAATGCAAGTGATGTTTGTGCTGCCCCTTTTATACTTGCCCGAAATGCCAAGATAGGCCTGTCTCCGTTGAAATTATACGAGTATATGGCTTGTGGAAAGCCAGTTGTTGCAAGCGATATCAGTGGGGTTTCAGATGCACTAGAAGCTTCCAAAGGGGGAATTTCTGTTCTTCCTGAAAACCCGGGTGCTCTTGCAGAAGCCATCTTAAAATTACTTGAAAACTCAGAGTTGAGAAATCAACTGGGTTCAAAAGGTTTAAGTTATGTTACTGAAAATTACAGCTGGTACAGTGTTGCGAAACAAGTTGATAGAGTCTGCAAATCAGAACTTAAGGGCTGAAAAATCCTAATCTATTTGATATTTTTTTCTATGATTTACTACAGATACAAACAAAAACTATTATAGGGGCTTAAAATGGACGAAATTGAAGTTAGAGAATTATCACCATCTGAATACAAAGAGTGGGATCTTCTTGTAGAAAAAGCTCAGCCTGGTACACTATTTCATACCAGTCAGTGGCTGGAGATATGCAGGGACGTTCTTTCCAGAGACCTCAGGATCTATGGTTGTTTCAGAAACAATGAGCTTGTGGGAGGATGCCCCATTTTTATTAAAAACCTCAAAGGGATCCTGAAAATAGGAAATTCGACCTGTAATATGACTGACTATAGCGGGCCCCTCGTAAAGGAGAGTGCCAGCTCCAAAGCAAGTAAACGAGTGCAGGAAATTCATGAGGTCCTTAACCCTCTAAGGGAATTCCTCTGCAGACAGGACTTTGATAGTATTCACCTGGTTTTTTCTCCAGGACTTGGGGACATTAGACCTTTCACCTGGAATGGATGGGATTCAAAGGTTCACTATACCCATCATCTCAAGCTTAAGGAAAATATCGATAACAGCACTTCACGGAAGATCCGGAGAGAGCTTAAATCCGCAGAAGAGGCTGGACTCAAGACAAGAGTATGTAATGACCTTGAAACCTATTATGATCTGTTTTTAAAGGTCTATGAAAAACAGAATCTTGAACCTCCTGTCCCCAGGGAGTTTTTCGAAAGAGTCTTTAATCTCATTCGGGAAAAAGATATTGGGTATGCATTTGTTTCCGAAACCCCCGAGGGCGAAGCAGTTGCAGCTCATCTGAACCTTTATGGAAAAAAGTGCACGGTCACCTGGTCTTCTGCTCTTAACTCATCCTTTAGCCGGGCAGGGGCCAATGCTCTTCTTTATTATAATGAGTTTCTTGACTTGAAGTCCAGAAATTTTGAATATATGAATGTGATGGCAGGAAACGTGCCCAGATTTGCAGATTTTATCATGGGATTTTCTCCGGAATTGGTACCTTATTACAGCGTAACTCTGGAGAGCAAAAGGTACTCAGTCATGAAAACTCTATACAGGACCACTCATCAGGAAGAGACTTACTGACAGAGAGCCGGACATTCTCTTAAAAAAATGATTCGGGATTTTCCCGAAATAACTTCTTTTTCAAACCGGTTTTTCTAAATGATTCTTTTCCGAGCTGAATTCATGATCCATTGCAGAAAGTAGTTCTGCAGAATGCTACCTCTTGAGGCATATTCATTTTTGTAATTTTGACATGAAAGTACATGAGAATATCTTCCTCATGTGCTCTCACATTCCTCTTTTCCCATAATTGCGATTATTCCACTAATTATTTTGATACGCTCATCAACCGAGAATGGCTCAGTCTCTACAATCTTCTTTTTTTGAATTTCTCCCTTTTGATATCCGGTTTCATCCTCGTACATCTCATCATTATTGATAAGGTGCCATATAATTGTTGCAATTTTTCTGGTAGTCCATCATTTGTTGATTGATATTATTCCAAAATAATCGAAATACAGTTTCCAGCTCTTCTTTTCCCGTAATTTTGGCACTGCTGGAGCCAACCTGCTGTGTGTGCATATAAACACAAGCGAAAGCCATGTTTGAGATTATCATGAAAACATCAATCAGTATTAGTGGACGACCTTCGGCTTTCGATTTCCAATAATAATTTCTTTGTTAAGAATAGTTAAGGATAACGAAAACTTATTCTTTTGTATCGGCTAATTTAAATACAGCTCACAAACTTCCTCCAAAATTCACTTAAATATCCTAAGGCTCATTAGATGATCACGTGCCATTCGCAATTCTCCGCATCTACCTGAAACAGAATGCAACCTACCATGGCAAATCTGTCCACGAAGCAGTGCTTGAATTTTTACGTGATTCAGGCATCAGAGGGTCACCCTCCTCAGAGAAATCGAAGATTACGAGCGGATTGGAGAATTCACAACTTGAGGATTCTGGACTTAAGTATTAATCTCCCAGTATTTGTGGGGACTGTTGGCGGTGAAGTAAAAATTAGAGCCTTAATCCCACAATTACGGGAAATTGTAGGAAAAGAGCTTATGACGATAAAGGCAGTGGATATTCTTTAAACTGAAATCAGGTTTTAAGCAAGAAAAATTAGATGCATTCTCGTAATCATTAAGCGATTTCCACAGATATCTTTTTATCTTTCTTTTCATTCTCCCTTTGAGAATAGATTACAATAAAATAAGAATTAGGACTTAATAGTGTAATATATGGATTGATTAATAAGGTAATTAATTGTTAAGAAATAAAGATTAGATTATACGTTCCGGATTGTCCTTGGAGGAATATGAAGCCTAAAGATTGTTTTAGTTGTAAGCAGTCTAGGATTACTGGATCATGTACGATCTATTTTTGCGAGTTATTGAAAAGACAAGTTTGGGGCTATTGTGTAGACAAAGATTGTCCTTTGCAGGATTCTGTTGAGGAAAACAATAATAGACGTTAAAATTGCCGTAATAGACGTTTATATAGGCGTTGAATACTGCGTCTCTGTAGCGGCTTTTGGAGTGGCACTTAAAATGTGCTAAATTTGAAAGCTGACTCGGAAGCTACCCCCAAAATAAAAACAGAAAGAATAAACCAAAGGAATATATTAGGCTGAATATATAATATTATACGCAATATTCAATCAATTAAAACTTTTTAGACAATATGGGGGAAAATCATGGATAGACAAGAAGAAACGTTGATTGGGTTATGTCCAAGTTGCGGAAAGGCGCTCAAGATGGAGAAAACAGGAAGCAAAAAAGAGGGAGAAGAAAATTTGCTTCACTGTGAAGAGCTCTGCGCAAATCCAGCCGCAATGCCTACAGGAGCGAGAATCATGCCGGATGAGGCCAGATTAATCTTTACAGATGGCGACATGCATGAGTATACTCGAGAAGAGTACATAAAAAATCACGGCATTGATCCTTTGCCTATCTGGAGAGCGATCGAGAAGTCGCGTGGACAAACGACGGAGGGGCGGTAAGAAAATAAGTTCAACATTTACTGATTCACAGCTATTTTTACCTTTTTTAATTTTTCAAATTTCATAACTATAGCCTGAGAGCATCTGGATAAATTATCTGAAACTAAGCTGGCAGTTTTGATAGCTTTTCGATGGATAAAAGAGAAATCAGCTAGTTATTCTACTTCGTGCCTGTCTATTTTCTATGATTTCTCAATTGCTGCTAATGTTACACTTATAGCAATTGACAGTCGGGATACTATCATAGCAACTGGTGTATGGATACCCTCAACTAGCCCTTATCAATTTCAAGAAGTAAGTTTAGTTTAATCATTCGACGGATGCATGTTTAAAAGAGATTTTCAAGGCCAAAAGAAGTTACTTTTTAATTTCCCGAAAGAGTACTGGATTGACTATTTTTTAGCTCACCTGCATATAGAAACCAAAAAGTATACATCACTGCCTGTGGTAAGAACACAAGTGTATGAATTTCGGATAGTACCAATTAATTTTCGATCTTTTTGATGGACAGCCTATGTATTTAATTACAATCCAATTAAATAGAGATAATAGTGGGGAGGAGTATAGAATAATAAGGGGAAGTGTGAACTAGCATGATTTCAATTAGGCCTTTTAATGATGCAGATAATCAAAGCATGCTTGAGATCGAAAAGCTGTGTCCACAAGGCGATGAAAACTGTGCAATGGGCGTAAATAAAAAGGATATAATTGCCCGTTATAAAATGTATGATAACTGGAATGTGCTTGTGGCAGAAGAGGATGGAATAGTCGCTGGCTGGATAGGCGTGACTGTAAAACCGACTAATAGACAAGAAGAAAGGTATGCATACCTTACTGAAGTAATGGTTCATCCAGCCTTTCGGAGGTCAGGACTTGCCACAAAGCTTGTCAAAGAGGCAGAAGAAAAAGCCCAGGAAATGGAGTCAAGTTATATTTATTGTTACATATACGAGTCAAACCGCGCCTCTAAAAACTTGTTCAGTAAGCTGGGATACTCTAGTATGAGAGATATCAAAACACCAGCAATAGCGACTTATAAAAAATTGGATTTATCCCCACAATATTCAATGAAACGTGCTGACGAAAAAGACATTTGGGGTGCAATCGGCCTTATTAACAAGTATAATTCAGAGCTTATACATTTCATGCCATTTACTGCGCAAACTTTCGAGTCACGTTTAAAAACAATTCCTTCTTATGGATCTGAGAACTTCTGGGTGGCCAGGGACGAAAATAACAGGGTAGTGGCCTGTGCCGGATTATGGGATAGTTCCAAGCTGGCTGATTTATATTATGCAAGAGAGCCTAAAATGATGAAGATAATGAAATCAATTTTTGAAGCTTTAAGCCATATTACAAAAATACCAAAGATCCCGGCAGAAGGAGAGTTTTTTAACTTCCTCTATGTTGTGGATTATGCATTCGATAAGGGACAGCCTGATGCTATGCTGGAGCTTCTTAAGTGCCTAAATAATTTCTCAATTGATATGAAGCGTGATTATCTGATGACTGCAGTAGATCCAGAAGATGATTTTCTTAAAGCAATTAAAAAGCTCAAGCCTCAGACCGAGTCATGGAGTGTATTTGCCAAGCCGTTCAAAGGAGCCCTCCCTAGTTTCAGCCCGTTTTATGTAGATATCAGGGATATAATTCCCTGAAGGATTATTCTTAATTACAAGAATCAAAATTAATTCTTAATTACAGAAATCATAATTTAGTACTTCAATAATAAAGTGAAATCAAGAAACTCGACTCTATGACTTATCCAAATCAAGAGAAAAAAATACGCTTATTAAATTTGCGGTGGCTTAATTTATATTTCTAAAAGTTCTTAATGCAAAAGTTCTAAGTGCGGACATAACAGATGAATGAATTGCTTCAAAGGTTGACCGGAGGAAATCTGCTTTCTGATGGCGATAGTAAGGAAGTCGCCATAATCTTGCATTCGGCAGGTAAACGCATAAATTAATATAATTAATATTATATTTCTTTCTTGATTCTATTATGATAGGAAAAAACAGCAGTAGAAGAGTTGAATCCTCGTTGAAACGCACAAGGTTTATAGGTCACCTTGGTCTTATGGTTGGAGTTTTCAGAGAACTTGAAGTTGACAAACTGATCGACGAGAAACTTCCTAAAGAAAGGGATCACAATATCCCTCACTCAGTCTGCATCCTTGCTATGGTACTTAATGGTCTTGGCTTCATAGGACAGCGTTTGTACCTATTTCCTGATTTTTTCAAGAACCTTTCTACGGAAAGGCTCTTTGGGGAAGGTGTAGCCAAAGAGGACCTCAATCAATATGCTATCGGAGAGACTCTTGATAGAATCGTAAAATATGGCCCTACAAAACTGTTTACAGAAATCGTTCTTCACATTATGAGTCGTCTACCTATTCCTGTTCATTGTCTGCATGCTGATACTACAAGTGTTAGTGTGTATGGTGATTATGATGATGAAGAAACCGAGTCTATTGATATTACTTTTGGGATTCCCAAAAACGGAAGATGGGATCTCAAGCAATTTGTTCTTAGCTTGATTGTTAATCAGCATGGGATACCTCTTTTTATGAATACACATTCAGGAAATGCTTCCGACAAAAAAACAATTCTTGAAGCAATCACATCTCTCAAATCAGTTTTAAGACCCGAAAGCAAAGTGTACTATGTCGCTGATAGCTCCTTTTACACAGAAGATAATATCAAGAACATCGGAAAATCATTTTGGATCAGTCGTGTTCCTGCAACAATTAATGAAGCGAAGGAACTGCTAACTGCAAATCTGAACCTGAAAACGCTAAAGAGCGACGAAAGATACTCTTTTTATCAAACCTTTGTGGAATATGCCGGAGTCAAACAAAAGTGGGTTTTGCTGCTTTCTCATAAGATGAGAGAGAAGAAAGAGGAAACTTTCAGAAAGAAGCTTGAAAAAGAAGTTGAAAAAGCAGAAAGGTCTCTTAAAAAGCTGAACGGAAGGGACTTCTTTTGTGAAGAGGATGCATTAAAAGCTGCAGAAGAATGGATTCAAGAATTTCCGTCTGTTTTGTTTGAAAAAACAGATTTGAAAGCTATTAAGAAACGTGAACCAGGTAAAAGAGGTAGAACCTCAAAAGATGAGAAATTAAATACATATTTCAGAATTGATGGCAACATAAAGGTTAATGATGCTTTTGTTTTAAAAGAAATGGAGAAAATGGGACTTTTCATCATTGCAAGTAATGACATCAGCCTTTCTCCTGAGGAGATGCTGAAGTACTACAAAGGACAGGATAGAGTAGAAAAAGGATTTAGATTCTTGAAAGGTGATACGCTTAGCGTATCTAAAGTTTACCTCAAAAACAAAGCAAGAATTGAGGCATTGACTATGATAATGGTTCTATGCCTGATGATTTATTCAATTGCAGAATGGAAATTAAGGACAAAATTAGAAGAAGAAAATGAAACAGTCCCAGATCAAAAAGGGAAACCGACAAAAAGACCTACAATGACATGGATATTTTTCAATTTTCAGGGAATTACAGAACTTTGTACTCAGAAGGAAGGAAAAATAGAGTCAGAAATATTGAATATGGAGGAGGTCCACTGGAAGATATTGAGTCTCATGGGAGAGAAATATGAAAATATATATCTCTAATTACGTTAACCTGCCGAATGCAAGATAATTGTCCTGGAGCAGCCCGAAAAAATTTCCGAGCTACTTGAAGGTCTTTATGAAAAAGAGGATGTCGTGCGTGCTCGCACATCTGACGCTCTTGAATTTATTTCTCGCAGAAGGCCTGATCTATTGAATGGACAGCTGCCGTCCCTGACGAAGCTTGCAGTCAGTGATCCCGTCGATATGGTTAGATGGCACACGGCAATGATATTTGCCAATTTAGAGTATGAAAACTTGCAGTTAGAAAGTGTTTTACCTATTTTATTCCAGATGCTTGATGATAAAAGCACTATGGTAAAAGCGTGGACAATTTCTACGCTGGCAATTCTCGGGATCAATCATCCTGAGATAAAAAATAAAATTATTCTCTCTCTCAAATTCCTGCTATCATCGAATAAACCATCTGTTAGTAATCGCACAAAAAAAGCCCTTGCAGCTCTGGAACAAAATAGCCATCTGCCTAAAGGATGGCAGAAAAAAAGCTTTTAACGAAGGAAAAAAGAAATAAAGGGCTGACTAAGTGCCTTTCTGAAGACCTTTTATTTTTCAGGCAGCGTATCTCCAGGGAAACTCCTGCAGGGATGAATTTCATAGGCGAGTATTCCAGCTTTCACAGCGGGATCCTCATCCATTATTCTTTTTGTTTCTTCTTCGCTAGTGTTGAAAATTCCTACTCCTTTCACTTCAGTCCCGTCATTAATAGGACAGACAATTGACAGTTTTCCTTCTTCTCTCAAAGAAAAATTCCTTCTCCCGTGCTCCCAGATTATTTTTTCATCATCGGGCTCTTTTCTCTTTTGAGTAGCTTTTAGAATTATGATAGTATATTCTTTAGTTTTTGTTATCATTTGTCTCATGTACTCGTCGGTAATTGGCATTGTTAATTCCTCTGGAGAAATCATTATTAATTGAAGTTATGAGAAGAAAGTTATTAATGTTCCTTTACGATTCATACTATTCGCAAACACATAATGTTGTCGTCAATAATATCTATCCGCCAATAGAGACCTGAACCCACTAGCTGGTCATAGATGGTTAATAAATGAGTTTTTCAGTGCAAAGCACCTTGAAGGATTCGCACTCAAGCTAAAATAAAATACAGTTCATTTTTTGCTTTAAGCAGTTAGTGAGGAAAACTATTCCCTAGTTCACAAGATTAATAGCAATAAATAAAACAAATAAATAATTCAGACCTGCATATTACGAAAAACGTACAAAAGTGGACGGGTGCTTTGCAACGAAGTTAATAGAAATAATGAAACGAATATTTAATTTAGATTTTTTATTAAGCGTAGTTATCCCGATCATTATTTTTGTGAGTTTGAGCCACTTTAATATGACTTTTCTTGGAACTATCCTGGCAGGTGGGTGGTCGCTTTCTGCAGTCGCTTTTCAGTTTAGCAGAGGAAGCAAAGTAAATGTATTTGGGATAATAGTAGCAATGTTCTCTGCCCTTGGTTTGATCGGGACAATCATCTTTCACAATCCGACTTTTTACTTGGAATCTCCGATACTTATGGATCTGGTGCTTGGCTGCATATTCTTCGGCTCATTGCTTGTGGGCAAGCCATTAATTCAAATTTTTGCGGAGATATGAAATGAAGGATGCTTTTTCAGCAAGATCTGCGTATGCACCCGAAGTACGTTTCAGCATGGAGAATATTAACGGCAGGATGGGGGCTGTTAAGCATATCCCAGGCTCTTTTGAGATTGGTGTTACTGCACACGGCTTCTCCTGCGTTCTATTATACGGTAAGTTCGGTATATGGAAGCGTCAGCACTCCACTTCTTTTTAGTCCATTCTTTCTGGTTTCAAAGATGATACTGGAGAGATATCAAGATGGGATATGGCGAGTTCACCTTCAGGGTGAGTGTGATGATATAGGCAGCTTTCAGGAGGTATAGGGGTAACTCCACTGCGAAGCATGATCAAATATTCGATCGATAAGAAGTTAAGCGCTAACATAATCCTGATACTCTAAGTAGTGAGAGTGATTAGCCTTTAGGCAGGAGCTGGAGGTGCAGAGGGACCCAAAGAATTGAAACAATCAACTCGGACTATTGGAAGGAGTTACAGGGAGATCAAGCGAAATGATCAAGAGACTATGCAGATTTCCGAGAACTCACGTCTTTACAGGGCTAAAGATGGTAAATTCGAGATCTTCTTTCGGAGGATACCAAAAGAGCATGAGCAAATTTTCCGATGATATCGAATCAGACAAATTTGAAACAAGATCCGCTAAGATAATTATTGAAACTTTTTTACTGATTTTCACTGCTGCCATTCTTTGTCGCGGTTATTCAACTTCAGTTTTAATTTTGAAACTGTGAAAGAGTAGAAAAGATCATATTTGATAAAGTAATACATGAATAATGGTGTGAGCCGCAGCAAGAATGATCAAACGTATTCTAAAGGCTGCCATTTATAGGCGAAACATCCCAGTTGAAATAATAAAGCAAAGGTAGTCTCAGTACATATTGGAATTTAAGAGTTGGAGTGAGGTGTTGACATGTCCGAAAATAGTACCCTTATAACTATGTCTTATGAAGGTGGAATGCAGTTTGTTGCAGAGAATAGTACTGGCTACAAAATTCCTATAGAGCCAGCTGTTTCTATGGGTGGTAGCGGTAAAATCCCGAATCCGATAGATTATTTGGTCGCAGGTCTTGGTGGCTGCACAGGTATTAAGATGATAATGGATATTTCCGGGAAAGGCTTTAAAGTGGACTCTTTTACAATGAGGATCGATGGCACCAAGAGCAAAACGCCGCCAGGAATTTTTGAAAAGCTACATCTTGTAATCACTCTTTCCGGCGACTTGGATGACCACACAGTCGCTGAGGTAATTGAGGAAACCATAATGCATACTTGTCCCGTTGCGGCGATGTTTAGAAAAACGGTGGAAATTACCTGGGAATACAGTATAATAGAATAAAGATTCGAAAGCAAGATCCGCTAAAATGATGATTAAAACGTTAGTCTGTTAAATTTTCCAAATTTTTAAATCTATTCGCGAGCAAGATCCATTAAGAGAACAATCCCTAAATACCCGCATTTCCTTTTATCAGTGCCATGAATGATAAATTGGATTTTCGTATGCGGTACAAATGCATTGCTGGAGCGCTCCTGTTTATTGCAGGGGTGCTGGCTTTTATGGGAATAATTACGGCTGAATCCCTTTATCCCGAATACAGTACATCACAGAATACAATAAGCGACCTTGGCGGAACACTGCCTCCGGACAGTATTATAATACAGCCCTCTGCAACTATTTTCGATGTCACAATGGCTGTGTCCGGGCTTTTAATTATTGCTGCTGGTTATTGCATTCATTTTGCATTCAGGAAAAATGCTGTTACCTTGCTTCTTGGCCTCTTTGGGACAGGAGTCCTGGGTGTAGGGATTTTCAACGGCAGCTATGGGGATATACACGCAATTTTCGCACTGCTGGCCTTCCTTGCAGGTGGGTTATCGGCAATCGCAAGTTATAGGGTGCAGAGGGCACCACTGAGCTTTTTTTCAGTAATACTGGGAGGAATCGCTCTTCTGGATCTAATTCTTTATTATATTCTGGGAGAGGCAAGCCCTTTTACAACATTCGGAATCGGTGGGCTTGAGAGATGGATTGCATACCCTATTCTGCTCTGGGTAACAGGCTTTGGCGGTTATTTAATGGGCGCTTGTAATAATGAATAAATTTTTTGTTTCAAGTAATCTGACTATTTTTTTATGTTTTTCTGTTGGAATTCTGCTGCTCAAACACTTCGTCAAGCACCTGTGTATTCGCGAGCAAGATGCACTAAAATGAGGATTGAACTAAACCGAAAAGCAGGTTAACTAACAGTATATGAAAACATATTTTTCATAATAGCGTGTTTTATGAGCGATGAAATCCACTGTCATTGAAGTGCATGACAAGTCTGCCAGTATCTATGATAATATGAGTGTACTGGTAGGAAACCACGGGCACGAAGTGCTTTTTGGGCTGGCTTATGAATATTTGTCCCCAGGGGATGCTGTCATTGATATCGGTATTGGTACAGGGCTTAGCTCTTATTTGTTCCATAAGGCTGGCCTCAGGGTATACGGGGTCGACGGCTCGGAAACCATGCTTGATATATGCAGGGAAAAAGGCTTCGCTGCGGAACTAAAGGTATGCGACCTGGTAGCTGAAAGATGGCCCTACGAGGACGAAAAATTCGAAAATGCAATAGCTTGTGGCGTATTCCACTTTTTTAAGGAACTTGATGTATTCTTTAAAGAAACGAGCCGCATGATAAAAAAGGACGGTACCTTCAGCTTTACTGTTATGGTATCGGAAGAAAACCTTTTACAGTATACCGATATCGTTTCAGGCGTCTCCATATATTATCATGATGATTTCGAGATGATTGAATTACTAGATAAATACGGTTTTAGTATGTTAAAATGTGTTACATTTTTCGTATATAATACGCCCGATAAAAAGGAAAAGTCAGTATTTAGAGGATACCTCACAAAAAAGGCTTGACTATTATTCTTCATTATAGACCCGTACATTAAGCTTAATATTCGCAGGCAAGATTCACTAAAAAGATTGAAATTTCTAATCTGATAATTTCATCTGGTTCTATTTCAAGTTCCAAAGCAACATCAACTAAAACAAGGATTGAAATAGGGTATAGCCAAGTTCAGAGATTTATTTCAGTGGATTAAAAGCAAGAGATTCTGCTCCTAAGCAACATAAAAATATCCCTTTTTGAGCTCCCTATCCCATATTTTTCCTCTTATACTTTGTCTCCAGGATCGCTGTAACATTACACACTTGCCCGCAATATACATTAAGAGAGTTATAACGGGAATCCTTGTCGTGTTTTTCATTTATATATGGGGGTTCCAGTGCTCCGTGCTAATTTTTCAAATGCCTCAGAAGTTCTTTTTGTTAAATGTCCTGGTTTACCTGTCTTGTCGCTTATGGATGAAGGAAAGAGACAACGATCATTATTCCGTATGTCCCCAGAAGCTGTAATCCTTCGAACCAGTTGCTTTTGCCGTCTTCGATGATGGATTTGACCATAAGAACGGCAGAGACTATGGCAGCAAGTTCGAAGGTGGTGAAAATCAGATTCATCGGTGTCTCGAAGAAATAACTCGTAAACACCAGGACCGGCACGACAAACATAGCTATTTGAGTTGTCGAGCCGATTGCGATCTGGAGCGCCAGATCCATCCGGCCTTTGATGGCGATTGTGATGGCCGAGACATGTTCCGCGGCGTTTCCGATAATTGCTATGAAAATCATACCGATGAACAGTTCCGTCCAGCCGAGGCTTTCAGCCAGCGGTTCTATGGAGCCGACCAGAATTTCACTCATAACAGCAACCGCAATAGTTGATGCGAGAAGAACCGTAATAGATTTTTTGACGCTCCATTTGGCATTGCACTCTGCCGTGTCAGCAGTGTATAAATGCTTGTGGGTGTAAAGCGAGAAAAGCAGGCTCGCAAGATACGACACGGCCATAATGATCGAAACTGCAATGCTCAAGGTCTCGATCGTCGCGGCTGAAGGATCTTCTGAAGTCAGAACAAAAACAGCCGGCATGACAATAGCAGCAGTTGCAAGAAACAGAGTGGAGGCGCTTGTACTTGCTGCTGTCGTATTGAATTCCTGTTGATCTTTTCCGAGACCACCGAAGAAAAGCGCCATACCCAAAATCAAAAGCAGGTTTCCAATGATGGAGCCCGTAATGGACGCCTTTACCATTTCAGTAAGTCCTGCTTGCAGGGCAAAAAAGCTTATGATTAATTCTGTTGCGTTCCCGAAGGTGGCATTTAATAACCCACCCAGGGCTGGGCCGGTACGTATCGAAATCTCCTCTGTCGATTCACCGATAAATTTCGCAAGCGGTATGATCGCAAGCGAAGCTAAAATAAAAATTCCTATGGGCGAAGAGTGTGTATACTCTGCAAACAGACTCAGCGGTACAAAGATAAGAAGGACTTTGAAAGCGTTTTCCAGTACTTTTGTTTTTTCCATTTTAACGAACCTCCTCTGCCACTTGGCGAAGTGTTACCAAAGGCAACTTCGAATACCAGCCTTTTTCATCGTATTTGTCAATAACAAGGCTGAGATATATTTTTTGCCCCTCAAGCCAGACGCTGCACTTGCAAACGCACTTGGGAGCAATGTGTTTAACTTCCTTATCTGCATTCCTGCCGTCATTCTGGTAGCAGGAACAGGTATAGTAAATATAGAAGATGTCATTCAACAATGGGATTCCTGGTTTTTGTGACCTTTGTGTTCATATTCATGATAAGGGACGACATGAAACTGAGCAGAAACAATGCCTTAGGAATGCTCGGTATATACGCAGTCTTCATACTCTGGGAATTCTTCAGAAATACGTAATCAAGCGAGATGGTAATCCTAAAAATTCAATAAAACATAGTGATCCACGTAAATAGGATTGAACTTCCTGAATACAGAATGAGAAGATATGAGAATTAATTCGAGAGTAAGATTCACTAAAACAAGGATGAAGCCCAGAGTTTATGAGCCAAAGTTTATGAATTAACATTATGTGTCATCTGTCGCACATAATTATCCTCTAGGGCTTATGCACTTGAAACACAAAACAAAGAGCAATAGATGTTATGGTCAAATCTGCCTTTAAGACAGTTAAAGTCTGAGTTATTGATTCTCAGTTCAACCGCATAATCCTATCCTCTTTGAACAGAGGTAGAGGTTCCTCAGGTAGGGGAGTCCCCTCAAACCGGTTCTTCAAGACCATTCTTGACTTACTATCTGGTCTACTATTCTGACTTACTATCTGGTCTACTATTCTGACTTACTATCTGGTCTACTATTCTACTTACTATCTGGTCTACTATTCTGACTTACTATCTGGTCTACTATTCTTGACGTACTTATCTTGTCTCTATTCTTGACGTACCTATCTTGTCATTCCTATTGTCTTCCATAAAACTCTGCAAATGCCTTATATTCTACATTTAGGATTTCCTTTTGCTGACCCAATAAAAAGAGCTTGAACTGGATTGTAAACTCCATTAAAGCTGTCCTATCCATGTTGTTAAGCGATACATACGGATAATCCTTATACCAGGTCGTGACGATCTGCAGCCAATTTTTCTGCTTGATTTCGTACTCCATCATAAAGGACTTAAGGATAAGCTGAGTTGAGTCATCGATGTTGATTTTACCATCGTCAGTTGGGATTTCATCTAAAGGTACATTAATGGGGGTTGATGTTTGTAGCTTCATTTAGTCGACTCCTAGTGGCATTGGTCGATTAAGGATGGGCTTCTTTAGACTTTGGGTGGGAGGGGCGACACAGTATAACTTCTTCAGTGTCTAAGGGTTTTCTGGTTATATTCTACATTCTCCAATATATTAGTTCCGTCATATTCGAGAACAAGATCGACGAAAGCAGGGATTGAAACGCAAGATCATTAAATTTATAACAAAGTTTCTTTATTATTCATTAGCTAAATCAAATAAAAAATGAATTGAAACTTAGTGTTCCGGAACTGCAAAATTCCTGTGTAATCAATTAGTAATCATGATTCACTAAAACAAGTTTGAAACAAGATGTGGAGATAATACTATGGAAAATGAAAGATATGAAAGAGGATGGTCAAAACTAAAAGAAATCGATGGAGAAATAGGAGAAAAAATAATTAAGAGTTTAGAGAGTATTTCTCCGGATTTAGGGAAATATATTATTGAGTTCTCGTTTGGAGATATTTATTCGAGGGATGGTACAAGTTTAAAACAAAAAGAAATTGCTGTTGTAGCTGCGCTGACTGCAATGGGAAATGCCGCACCTCAATTGAATGTCCATATTAATGGGGCATTAAATGTAGGTTGCTCTGTAGAAGAAATAGTAGAAGTTATAATACAGATGTCGAGTTATAGTGGATTTCCAAGCGCATTAAATGCCATTAATATACTGAAAGAAGTTATAAAAGATCGAAAAATAGTCTTTGAAGCTGTTAAAGAAGATAAAAACGGAGATAGATTTTCAATTGGAGTTGAAAGGCTATCCCAGTTAGAAAAAAACCAGGTGCAAATATTAAAGGATAATTTAGATGATATAGCCCCTGATATGGTTGAATATATTATTGCATATGGTTATGGTGATGTCTACAGCAGGAAAAACTTAAGTGTAAAAATGAGGCAGATCGCCACAATTGCTGCACTTACAGCCATGGGTACGGCTAAACCTCAACTTGCCTTTCATATTAAAGCAGGCTTGAAAGTTGGATTAACAAAAGAAGAAATAATTGAAACTATAATCCTTATGTGCGTTTATGCTGGATTCCCTGCTGCATTAAATGGCATAAGTATTGCAAAAGAAGTCTTCACGAATCTTTAATATTAAGAATCATCGTTTCACTCTTTTTTTGTAATGATCTTTGATATGTAATAATCTTTAGTATCAGAGATAATGTTTTTTCAGCAAAAACGCCATCAACAAGGATAGTAAGCTAAAAATTCTTACCTGCCGAAAATCTGATAATAGATAATTATGGTAAATACATACTATGCATACATTTATTGTTATTGGGTGTTATATACTATCTATTATAATACTGATATAAGTATATGAAAAATGATGGTGGAAGTGTGGAACTCAATCCGATTCAAAAAGATCTCATTATTGCGTTAATCAACCTGCAGAGGCAAAAAGATAGGGCAATCAAGGGGGAAGAAATTGCTGCGGTTATCCAGCGCAATCCTGGAACCATTCGCAACCAGATGCAGCTTTTAAAAGCCCTGGGACTGGTAGAAGGAATCCCCGGACCAAAAGGGGGGTACAAACCCACAGGGTCAGCATATGAAGCTTTAAGCATGCAGCAACTTGAAAACGAGTCAGTTGTCCCACTTTTCAGGAACGATATGATGGTTAACGGTGCTACAGCTGCCAAAATAAGCTTTACAACAGTAAGAAATCCAGATGCCTGTGATGGAGTCGTTCGCATAATAGGGAACACAAAGGACTTTGTGATGGGCGATAAGCTTCAGATTGGTCCGACTTCAGTGAATCGCCTGATAATCCGAGGAGAAGTTATAGGAAGGGATGATACTACTAACTCAATTCATTTCAATATTGGCGAAATTGTATCTCTTCCTAAAAAGCACGTTAAACACTATATGAAATATCCCCCTTTGCTTGTAAACGTTAATGCCAGTATTCAGGAAGTAACGAGGTTCTTTATCAGGAACAGCATTCACGGAGCCCTTGTTGAGGAAAACGGAAAAATAGTAGGGATAATTTCTTTCACAGATATCGCCCACACCATTGCCCAGGGAAAACTGAACGTAAAAGTAAAGGATATTATGACGAAAGAACTCATCACCATTGATGGGGACATGCAGCTCTACGACGTAGTAAAACTTTTTCATAAATATAATGTAGGAAGGCTTATTGTAACAATCGACGGCATACCCAAAGGGACCCTGTCAAAGACCGATGTCCTGAATGAGCTTGCGGTTTACTGAGATTAAGGTTTTTGATCACTTTCGTGAATTATTGATCAACTCTGTAAATACGAGTATGCTTCCAATAGTGGAGTTTACAATATCAATTCAGGGGAGTTAGAAAGGAAGTTTAGGTTTTTGATATTCTTACAGCTGAGCAGGCACATAAGAAATATGGATAACTCTAGATACAATTGCTCTAGTCTATTATTAGTTTTTCAGGGAAATAGTTATAGATTCAAATATATTCATTTGGGTGAATATTTCATGAGGAATACTTTCAAGAAGGTTTACCAGTTAAAGCTTGCCATGAAAGGCATTACTCCTCAGATATGGCGACGAATCCAGGTGCCGGAAAATTACACATTCCTGGATCTTCACAATGCTATTCAGGCTGTAATGGATTGGGAAGATTACCATTTGCACGAATTTGAAATTCTAAACCCAAAGACCGGATCGCTTGAAAAAATAGGGGCGGAAAGTGACGATTTCGAAGGTTTCAGTGACGAGCCTCTTGTGCCAGAGGAGAAAGCTAAAATCTCTAATTATTTTACGCTGGAAAATAAGAATGCCCTGTACACATACGATTTTGGGGACGACTGGCAGGTAAAAGTCCGGCTTGAAAAAATCCTTCCGAGAAAAGAGGGAGTGGAGTATCCTATCTGCACTGCAGGAAAGAGAGCGGCTGTCCCCGAGGACAGCGGAGGGGTAGGAGGCTATGAGGATCTACTGGAAATCCTGAAAGATCCTGAAAATGAGGAGTATGAAGAAACCCGGGAATGGGTGGGGGAAGATTTTGACCCCGAATACTTTGACCCAAAAGACGTTTCTTTCTGAGCTTAAGAATTTCAAGTTTGCATATGCAAAAGGCTTTAAAAGTAAAAATACACCTGCAGGAGAAGCAGGAATTACTGAGCAAAGCAGACTTTAAAGGAACTGCTGACATTGAGGTGTTTTAAAACATCAACCGTATAATGATTGCACCTCTTGGCACGGCTCAAATATTAAACTTTCTTAAAGAAGCAATGTCTCGAAGTCCTTATATTGACTTCGTTTTTACATTCCTCCCTAAAATTGGTTGGATTAAAGTTAAATTTCATCGACAATTCTTAGATCCATACTATTGTGCTGGAACATTTGAAAAGGATTCAATGCCTGAAATTCTCAGGACATTAACCGTTTCAAAAACTCCGACAGGGAAATATTATGTTAGTATTCTAACCGAAGATCAAACTAATTATCCTCCCGTTCAAGGATTTTCTCATGCTACAATGGTTGGAATTGATGTAGGAATCAAAACCTTCGCTGCTTGCTCGAATGGTGAAAAAATTGAACATCCGAAGTTCTTGAAATCATCTTTGCAAAGATTGAAGTGTCTACAAAAGAGAGTTTCAAGAAAGATAATTGGATCTAATAATCGGAGAAAAGCAGTAAAGAAATTAGCTATTATCCATGAATTAATTTCTAACCAGATAAATGATTTCCAACATAAAGTTTCAAAGAAGCTCATTAGCGAAAACCAAGCAGTAGCCGTTGAAACTTTGAATGTAAAGGGAATGATGCGAAACCATAAACTTGCACAAGCTATTAGAGATTCGGCATGGTATAGTTTTGTTCTAAAATTAACGTACAAAGCTGAACAATTTGGTAAAACATTATTGAAAATTGGCATGTTTGAACCTTCCTCCAAGAACTGTAATGTTTGTGGTTATCATAACTCCGAATGAAGGGCATATACCATTTTTTTATCTCTTTGACTTGCTTTGAAAAGAATGTTATTTCATATTATTCGAGAGCAAAATCCACGAAAACAAAGATTGAAACTCTATCTCCAAATTTTTCAGTAACTTTACCATCATAAACAAAGGAGATAACCAAAATGTCAAAGAAAATTGGTAGAAATGATCCGTGCCCATGTGGATCAGGCAAAAAATATAAACATTGTTGTTTAGGTAGCAAAGTAACCACTATGAAACGAACCGCTTCAAAATCTGAAGCACCAGCTATCAGTCGGTTAGCTATTATGAGATTTGAACAGAAATTACAGGATAATCCCAAGCAATTGGAACAAATTGGTAAAGAAATTGGAAAAAAATACTCAGGTGACAAGGATATAGACTTCAAAGATTTCGTTCTAAGAATGTGGAATCTTGATAAAGTAAGAAAGATGAGCACTTCAGAAATAATTGAAAAGTTGGAATCAATGCATGTCGATTTCGAAATAGAACGTTTCAAAAAGCAGGCTCAAAATTATATCTCCGCAATTCAGTTAGCAGAAGATCATTATTACACACAGAATTTTCATGCACAAGATCAGGATGAAGATTTTATCTGGTTAGCAATAATAGAATTATGGAACCGAATAATTCCAGAAAAATTTAATGCAGAAATGATTGACGATTTAATTCAAGAAGGCTATGAAGACATCGAAAACCAGAATTACGGAGATGGAATAGAAAAGTGGGAAAAAGCGTGGAACATGATAATAAGTATTGTTCCTCCTCATGTAAAATCTGTTACGGATGCTGATAAATTCATTCCAGGTCTAACACAGTGTCTTTTTAATTGGTGTCAGGATTTTGAAGTTGAATTAGGTAACGCAGGGAGGGTAGATAGGTCTTTTTATGTGAAGAGGATAAAATACTGCCAGGATTTCCGTCGGATTTTCCCAAATTCGGATGAGTCAATAATAAAAAATATGCTCAGAGCAGAAGCTGAATCATATACTGAGCTTAAGGGTACTGAAACAGCAGGAAACTATTCAAAGGGTAGATAAGTGATTTCCTAACGATCTTGAGAGTAAGAGAAAAATGCGAAGTATTCTCAGAACCTTGATTTATTACTCAAAACCTTGATTCTATTACTTTACTTTCCTTGCTGAAAAGGTAGAACTATCTCCACGATGAATTCTAAACTCGCCTTCGAGTGCATCTTTTTCTTTTATCCTGACCCAACCACTACCAGAGACAGGGTCGCACTCATCATTTCCTTCCCAGGTGAATTCAAATCTTTTACCATCAGCATAATCAACGATCCTTCCATCGATTTCCCCACAAACTAAACCAAATTGAAAACGCCCGATGTTGTCTGGCTCTATCTTAATATAAGCCTGAACGTCCATATTGAAATAGTCCTCATCCCATAATTCCATCTCATAAATGTGCCATGTTCCTGTGAAGTCCGTACTATTGACTTTACTTTCTTTCATGAATAATCGCTATATAATATCATTGAATTTGAAGCTTTCGGAGACGATTTTTATAAGGCGAAACCTAATAATCACATTCGGTTAAATGCTTCAACACGCTATTACAGATTTGAGAGTCAAAATTGAAATCCCGTCAAATTTGAAGGGGATAAGTAAAAAAACCGAAAATCGGAGAAGAAATCAGAGAATGGTCATTTTGCTCCGGTTTCCTACACTAAGCTCTATTTTTTCATACAGGCCCTTCTTGGCATAAGCGTTAATGATCTGGATTTCAGAGTCGATATCAAGACTCTCGATTGCATAAGCCTGATCTCCCCAGAGAGTTAGCTTGATGCTGCCTGTTTCATCTTTGAGTTCGAGATTTGCAACCGCACTTTCGGTTCCATCTTCCCGCTCAAACTCCCGGAGGTCCCCTATTTCGGAGACTTTCCCCTGGACTGAATAACTTTTCCCGGGGATGATATCGGCAATATCCGTGAACTTTTCGCTGTATTCCACCGTCTTTCCGCTCTTCCTTATGACTCCTTTGGTTCCCAGGTTCAGTTCCACCTGCTGGCTGAAAACATTTTCTCGAGAATCGGCATGGAGTACTTCTACAGTCTCGTCAAAATTGACTTCTCCTAAATTATCGATTTTTTCATCCCAGAGGCTCACACTTATCTTGCCAGTGGCATCGCCCAGCAGGAGATTTCTGACCCTTCCAGATGATCCGTTCTTTTTCTCGAAAGTTCTCACCTCCGAAATGTCGAGCACTTTTCCAATAATATTTATATCATACATATCAGCCACTATATCTGCAATCGGGAGAAACTTCTCTTTGTATTCAATCTTTTTATCGCTTTTCCGGATTATACCCTGGTTTCCGATCTGCAGTTCCACTTTGTGGCTGAAGGCATTTTCTCGGGCGTAGCCGTTGATGACATCTATGGCGTCTCCACACTCGATACCGGTTAAAATATCGGTTTTTTCATCCCACAGGACAACTCGAATTGCACCCGTGGAATCTCCGAGCAGCAGGTTTCCTACCTTTCCGGCAGTCCCGTCTTTGCGCTGAAAGGTACGGACGTCTGAAATTTCTAAAACTTTTCCAGTGAGATTAAGGTCGCCCATTCCGTCCTTGATGTCCTTTATCTGCTGAGCCCTTTCGGTCACTTCAATCTGTTCCTCACTTTTGGTCAGGACATCGTTGTTTCCTACCTGAATTTCTATTCCGGAATAACCATATTTGACAGATCCGCTGATCTGGACTGTCTGCCCGACCTTGATTTCCCCCGTCTTTAGAAGGTCTGCAATGTTGTCCCAGAGGGTTACCCGGATTTTTCCGGTTTCATCTCCCACTATCAGGTTCCCGACTCTTCCTGTGGTCCCGTCGCTCCGAGTAAACTCCTTGACTTCGAAGGCAGAAACGATCCTGGCAATAAAATTAGCAGTCTTATTTTCATCTGTAATGTCTGTAATTTTCACACTGTCACCACTTACATCCGAGAAGCCCAATTCATTGGCAACCAGCACAGAAGCCTTTTCTTTGGGCAAATCTCGCCAATATTCTCCACTTATTCTTTAATGTGTCACAGGAAATACTTTTTGCTGATAACGTAACTGAACTTTTTATAGATCGCGTCAATATCAGTCGCTGTGTTCCCTTCAATTTTGTTATTAAAATCCTGTTACTCCACGATAAAGTATGTTATTAAAAGTTCTTTTAAGCCTTTGTCGGCTAATATTATATAATTTAGGACTTACGATCATCATCACTAGTGGTTGCCTTCTCGAAAAGAGCACTATCTTTTTAGCAGAAGAAGAGTAGACGAAGAGTTTACAGAATCGTTCCTAATAATATATAAATATTTAAATATTGCTTTCTTTGCCATCAATATTGAAAAATTTAGTTTGTATACTTTACATAGAATATGGGATTTTTCCACAAATCAATAACTCTAGACAACATAAGATGATAATTTTATATACCTAAAAACTTAATCCGTATCTAGCGAATTATTTGCGAGGTGACCTTTATATCTGACATGAGAAATTTTGTTTTACGAGATGAAGAAGGTAACGAACACGGCGTTTTCACTGGAAAACAGCCTCGTCAGGCTGCTTTGAAAGCTGCAAACCGAAGTGAAGGAACCAAATCAAAACCGGAGACTATCAGACTAAGGGAACGCGGTACAAAGAAGGTGCACGTATTCAAGGCATGGAAAGAAATAGTCAAAGCCCCAGAAAACAGGCCTAGCTGGATGCCGGAAGAAATCAGTAAGCCCTTTGTCAAGAAAGAGAAAATAGAAACAATCGAGTAAATATAGTCTACCTTATAAACCCTGAAAATCAGGGTTCTTTCATTTCCTTTTCGATAAACGGAATTAACATGGATGGGTCTTTAGCAAGACCCACTAAAACAAGGATTGAAACTGGTACATGCATGTAGGCCAAGCCAGCCATCATATTCGTGAGCAAAATTCACGAAAAGAATGATTGAAAGCATTTTCGACTTTCAGCCCTTGAGTTAGCTGATTATCATTTATTGTCAAATCATATATCAATATCGTCAGGATCATTTAGAAAAACTTAAATGCCGCCGATATTCATTATACTATAGCAGGAAGGTCAGCGGAAAAATTCCAAAACACGTGTATAAAAACTCCTCTTTTCTGGGAATTAAGGCATAATAGAATTTTTAAGATGCTATTGTAAAACAGATTCTAGCAAAAGAAGAATTAAAACCATATACCCACTTCTTCTCATCCCGTTTTTCCGTTGTAAAACGGCTTCCAGCAAAAGAGGATTGAAACTATGTTTTCGATGTTTATTGGTATTAACTGTCTATAAATCCACTGGATGATGTTATTTACCGGCCGCTTAAATAAGTTCAGGGTGTAATGACTGTGAGAAAAAGTTTTATATTAATGAAACTATCCAATTTTAGTTATAATAAAAAATTTCTAATTTTAACAGCCCGATCTGAAAATAAAGGGTGAAAATGAATCTCAATAGGTAAAGATCTATGAGTAACAATCAAACTCCGGAACAGAAAGCCAGAAATGATATCGATAGAAAACTAAACGATTCTGGCTGGACAGTGCAAGCAAAGAGCAAAATCGATTGGAGTGCTTCCAGGGGAATTGCTGTTAAGGAGTATTTGACCGATGTGGGACCGGCTGATTATGTACTATTTGTTGATAAAAAGCCCGCTGGAATTATTGAGGCAAAAAGGGATGAAGAAGGCCATCGATTAACTGTTGTTGAGGAACAATCATCCGAATATGCTACAAGCAAGCTAAAGTATCTGAACAATGACCCACTTCCTTTTGTATACGAGAGTACCGGAAAACTCACACGATTTACGGATCTACGTGACCCAAAACCAAGATCAAGACCTGCTTTTTCTTTTTACCGACCTGAAACTTTTGAGGAGTATCTCAAAAAGAGACCTTTGAGGGAGAGATTACTTGATATCCCTGAATTGCGCACCGAAGGGCTCCGGGATTGCCAGATAGTGGCGATTTTAAATCTTGAAAAATCCTTTAAGGACAACCGCCCAAGAGCTCTTGTCCAGATGGCAACAGGTTCCGGAAAAACCTATACTGCCATAACCTTCATCTATCGATTACTAAAATTTGCGGATGCCAAAAAGGTGCTGTTCCTTGTTGATACCAAAAATCTTGGCGAGCAGGCAGAGCAGGAATTCATGGCTTATGTGCCCAATGATGATAACCGCAAATTTACCGAGCTGTACAATGTGCAGCGCTTACGTTCCAGTTATATCTCCTCGGACAGCCAGGTGTGCATTTCCACAATCCAGCGGCTTTACTCTATTTTGAAGGACGAAGAGCTTGATGAAAACACTGAGGAAGAAAACCCTGCTGAGAGAGGCTGGCAGCCAAAGGAACCGCTTCCTGTAGTATATAATGAAAAGGTTCCCATTGAAGAGTTTGATTTTGTAGTAATAGACGAGTGCCACCGCTCCATATACAACCTGTGGCAGCAGGTACTGGATTATTTTGATGCTTTTTTGATAGGCCTGACAGCAACACCGGATAAACGCACTTTCGGTTTTTTCAATGAGAATGTTGTTAGTGAGTACAGCCATGAAGATGCTGTTGCAGACGGCGTGAATGTGGGCTATGATGTGTACACCATAGAGACTGAAATTAGCAAAAACGGAGCCAAGATAAATGCTCAGGAATTTGTGGACAAGCGGGAGAAACTTACCCGTAGAAAACGCTGGGAACAACTGGACGAAGATTTTACCTATACTGCTAAGAAGCTGGACAGAGATGTTGTTAATCTCAATCAAATAAGACGTGTAATAAGGACATTTAAAGAAAAGCTGCCTGAGATCTTCCCTGGCAGAAAGGAAGTTCCAAAAACCCTGATTTTTGCCAAGAGTGACAGCCATGCCGATGATATTATCAACATTGTGCGGGAAGAGTTTGGAGAAGGCAATGCCTTTTGCAAGAAAGTGACCTACAAAGCAGAAGAAGACCCAAAATCAGTGCTGGCCGATTTCCGCAATGCTTACAATCCCAGAATAGCAGTTACAGTGGACATGATTGCCACGGGTACGGATGTCAAGCCTCTGGAATGCCTGCTCTTTATGAGAGATGTAAAAAGCCTCAATTATTTTGAGCAAATGAAAGGGCGAGGTACACGAACCCTGGGCTTCGATGACCTGCAAAAAGTAACACCATCGGCTATTTCGGCTAAAACTCATTTTGTAATTGTGGATGCCGTGGGTGTTACTAAGACCATGAAAACCGACAGCAGGCCTCTGGAACGCAAGAAAAACACATCTCTGAAAGACCTGCTTGCAGCAGTAACCTTTGGCGCTCAGGACGAAGACCTTTATGTTTCCCTGGCAAACCGGCTTGCAAGGCTGGACAGACAGATAAATGAGGACGAAAGAGCTACTTTTGCTGAGAAAGCTAACGGAAAGACCCTCAATCAGACTGTTAAGGACCTGCTCAGTGCATATAATCCTGATATCATTGATTCAAAAGCTTTTGAGATTAAACTGCACCAGCCGGAAATTCAGGAAGCCGATGCAAAGAAAAAGGCACAGGAGAATCTGATTGATGTTGCCAGATCCACTTTTTCCGGAGAGCTGAATGAGTACATCGAAAATGTCCGCAGAGTCCATGAGCAGATAATTGATACCGTGAACACTGACACCCTTCTTAGAGCCGAATGGGACAAAGATGCTGTGGTAAAGGCCGATGAGCTGATCAATGATTTTAAAGCATATATGGAAGCTAACAAAGACGAGATCACAGCCCTGAGAATATTCTACAACCAGCCCTACCAGCGCAGGGAAGTTACCTTCAAGATGATAAAAGAAGTTCTGGGAAAACTGAAACTGGAAAAGCCTTATTTTGCTCCCTTCAGGATATGGCAGGCTTATGAGCAACTGGAAAAGGTGAACGGAAATTCTCCGAAAAATGAACTCACAGCCCTTGTTTCCCTCATCCGCAGAATAACCGAGATAGATCCTGTGCTAACTTCCTACGACCAGACCGTGAACCGGAACTTCCAGGACTGGGTATTTAAAAAACAGGCCGGAACCCTGAAATTCAATGAAGACCAGATGAACTGGCTTCGAATGATTAAAGATTATGTGGCCACCAGCTTCCACCTGGAAATAGACGACCTTGATTACACTCCTTTTGATGCTCTTGGTGGACGTGGCAGAATGTACCAGCTTTTTGGCGATGAGATGAATATGGTTATTAGTGAATTGAATGAGGTTCTGGCGGCTTAAAAATGAATTTACCTGAAAGTTGGATAAATATTGTTTCAAATGAAATATTAGATATTAGGGATGGAACTCATGATACACCAAAATATGTTGATAAGAAAACATACCCTTTAGTAACATCAAAAAACCTGAAAAACGGTAAAATCGATTTTGACAATATTAAATATATTTGAGGTTTTGCCATTTCCCACCAAATTACTTTATTTTCGATAATATTTGATAAGACTGTCCATTTTGCAAAAAAATTTGTTTAGGATAATTTAAAATCAATTTGATGCAATTATGTGCCAGTTACCCTTATTAAAGAAATTATTAATCATAAAATAGAGGAAAAAACCCGATTTTAATTTTCGATACATAATTAATATTTATAATTTTGTACAATTTACGGAAAAAAATCATACCAAATGTGATTTTCCTAAATATATATGATATTATTTAGGTCTCGTCACTGGATTCCGTATTCAGCTCTTTTTAACGGTGATATTTTAAAGGCATTAGATGTAATTTTTTAGCTAAATGAGAAATTATAGGCTGTTTTTCTGCTTTTAAAGCATTTTCGCCAATTTTGGCAAGACCTCATTTCAACCGAAGATTTTTTGCAAATTTCTCGACGATCAAAAGTTGATGTTGGTGATGTTTTATTTGCGATGATTGGTACTATTGGTAATCCAGTAGTAGTTAAAAAGGAGCCACGATATGCTATTAAATATATTGGCTTGTTTAAAAATCCTAAGAAAATAATCAGTTCTGAATTGTTAAAGTATTATCTTGATTCGTTTACTTTTAGTTCACAAATTGAAGAAAAACAATTTCTAAAAGGAACCAATCAAAAATTTATACCACTTGGTCACTTGAGAAAAATTGAAATTCCTTTACCTCCAATCCCCGAGCAACACGCCATAGTCTCCAAAATCGAGCTTCTATTCAGCGAACTGGATAACGGCATTGCCAACCTCAAACTGGTACAGGAACAGCTCAAAGTTTATAGGCAGGCGGTGCTGAAGAAAGCATTTGAGGGAGAACTTACGAAAAATTGGCGGGTGAAGCAGACTAGATTTACCGGACGCAGAGGATTTGCTGGAGCAAATAAAGAAGGAAAGAGGAGAAGTTGGAAAAACCTCCGGTAAAAAACCACAAAAAATTAAGCCTTTTACTGAAGCGGAATTGGCGGAGCTACCGAAGCTGCCTGAAGGATGGGGATGGGAAAGATTGGAAGGGGTCGGATATTGGACAGGAGGCGGAACTCCTTCAAAACAAAACCATTCTTATTGGAATAATGGTGATGTTCTTTGGGTTTCTCCAAAAGATATGAAAACTGCGCTGATTGTAGATACAGGAGATAAAATATACCAAAGAATCAATTGAGAATTCTTCTGTAAAATGGATAGCTAAAGATTCAATACTTTTTGTTGTTAGAAGCGGAATCATTAGAAGAGTTTTGCCGATTGCATTAGCAGGTAAAAACCTAACAACAAATCAAGACTTACAATCATTGACTTTATTTTGGGGAGATAAAGATTACATATTCTGGTATTGCCAAGCTAACGAGCAAATCATTAGAGATAAATGCGCTAAAGATGGTACAACTGTAGACAATATTGAAGTTCCACGCTTGAAATTATACCCGATAGCAATTTGTTCATCCCCGAACAACAAGCCATTGTTCAGGAAATCGAAACTCGCCTTTCAGTCTGCGATAAAATAGAGCAAGATATAGAAGAGAATCTGGAAAAAGCCGAAGCACTTCGGCAGAGTATTTTGAAAAAAGCATTTGAGGGGAAGTTGCTCAATGAAAGAGAGCTGGCAGAAGTTCGAAAGGCTGAGGATTGGGGGCCGGCTGAGTTTTTATTAGAAAAAATAAAGGCTGAGAGGGCAGGGAATGTAAAGAAGACTCTGATACCATAAATGATACTGTAAATTACAACTCAAGCTACCCTGCAAGTTACCCCGCAAGTTACCCCGCAAGCTACCCAGCAGGCTACCGAGCAAGTCACCGAGCAAGCTACCGAGCAAGTTGGCAATAGGCATTGAAAATCAAGTTTCGTAAGGAAGCAAAAATAAAAAATATTATTCCGAACCCAAGGATCCAAACCATGTCTGAAAATACTTCATCCATCGTTTCCAAAGTCTGGAGCTTCTGCAACGTCCTGCGGGACGGGGGCGTGAGCTACGGCGATTATCTGGAACAGTTGACCTATCTCATATTCCTTAAAATGGCTGAAGAATACAGGAAGCCGCCGTACAATAGGGATATTGGTATCCCGGAAGAATATACCTGGGATAGATTGAAACAGCAGCGTGGAGCAGAGCTTGATATTCACTACAAGAAGCTGTTGGAAGAATTGGGGAAAAAGTCGGGGATGCTGGGGCAGATATTCCTCAAAGCTCAGAATAAGGTCAGCGACCCTTCCATGCTGTACAAGGTCATTGATATGATCGACAAAGAAAGCTGGGTCATGATGGGCGTGGATACAAAGGGAGAGATCTACGAGGGGCTCTTGCAGAAGAATGCAGAGGATACAAAAAGCGGTGCCGGCCAGTACTTCACCCCCAGGCCGCTCATCAAAGCTATGGTCCAGTGCCTGCAGCCTGAGCCCATGAAGACAATCGGAGATCCCTGTTGCGGTACAGGCGGGTTCTTTTTAGCAGCTTATGACTTTCTTACATCACACCACCGGCTGGACCGAGAACAGAGCCGCTTCCTGAAAAACAAAACCTTTGGCGGGAACGAAATAGTCGCAGGAACCAGAAGGCTTGCACTCATGAACATGTTCCTGCACAACATCGGGGAAATAGACGGAGAGCCTATGATCTCCAATTCCGATGCTCTCATAGCCGACCCGGGTTACCGTTACGATTATATCCTTACCAATCCGCCGTTTGGAAAAAAGAGCAGCATGACCTTCACAAACGAAGAAGGCGAGCAGGAAAAAGAAGATCTCACTTACAACCGCCAGGACTTCTGGACAACCACAAGCAACAAGCAGCTAAAATTTTTGCAGCATATCCACACCATCCTCAAAACAGGCGGCCAGGCAGCAGTGGTATTGCCGGATAATGTCCTGTTTGAAGGCGGAGCAGGAGAGACCATTCGCAAAAAACTTCTTGAAACTACTGACCTGCACACAATACTGCGTCTGCCTACAGGGATTTTCTATGCAAATGGTGTAAAGGCAAACGTGCTTTTCTTTGAAGCAAAATCTGCATCCAAAGAGCCCTGGACAAAAGAAGTTTGGATCTACGACTACCGTACAAATGTGCATCACACATTGAAGAAGAATCCGATGAAATATTCAGATCTGGAAGACTTCGTCAAATGCTACAATTCCGAAAATCGCCACAGCCGTATAGAGACCTGGAGTGAAGAATCTCCAGAAGGCAGGTTCCGTAAATTCAGCTATGATGAAATTATAGCAAGGGATAAAACGAATCTGGATATCTTCTGGCTCAAAGACAAAAGCCTTGCTGATCTGGATAACCTACCAGATCCCGATATTCTTGCAAATGAGATAATTGAGAATATGGAGGCCTCACTGGCAAGTTTCAAGGAAATTATGCTTACAATCAATGGAGAAAGTGAACAATTATAATATATTATTTTCCGCTACAGAGGACTGAGAAACAGTGGCCTTTTTTCCGGTTTTCGTGTTTTCAGTGGTTGTGGTGTTTTGATTGATTTTCTGTACCCGTGTTGTGAAAACAAGGATTGTAACATTTTTGGGATTTAAAGCCGGAATAGACATGAAAAGAATGAATTAGCTACAAGTATTATAGTCTCATAACACATCAGCATGGCTGAAACTAAACCATCTAATTAAAAAACAAACCCGTGACAATTTTAGCGTCTTCTACAATACAGATATAAATGTCGATCTGTATCTAGATATAGGCATCAATAGAAAGTAAGTTTATGTTTCTGATATTCTTACAGCTGAGCAAGCACATAAGAAACATGGAAAACTCTAGATATAACGGCTCTAGCTATTAGTTTTTTTCAAGAAAATATGATGGATTCAAATATACTCATGCGGGGAATATTTTATGAAAAATAATTTCGAGCAGGTTTACCAGTTAAAGCTCTCCATGAAAGGCATTACTCCTCAGATCTGGCGGCGAATCCAGGTGCCGGAAAATTATACCTTCCTGGATCTCCACAATGCTATCCAGGCTGTAATGGACTGGGACGATTACCATTTGCACGAGTTCGAAGTGCTGAACCCGAAGACAGGGGTGCCTGAAAGAATAGGGCCGAAAGGCGACGATTTCGAAGATTTCAGTGGCGAGCCTCTTGTGCTAGAGGAGAAAGTTAAAATCTCAAACTATCTTACGCTGGAAAATAAGGATGCCCTGTACAGATACGATTTTGGGGATAACTGGCAGGTGAAAGTTCGGCTTGAAAAAATCCTTCCGAGAAAAGAAGGAGTGGAGTATCCTATCTGCACTGCAGGAAAGAGAGCAGCTGTCCCAGAAGACAGCGGGGGAGTAGGAAGATATATGTATATGCTGGAAATCTTGAAGGATCCTTCGAATCCGGAATATGAAGATACTATAGAATGGCTGGGGGAAGATTTTGACCCCGAACACTTTGACCCGAAGGATGTTTTTTTCTGAGCTTAATAATTTCAAGTTTGCATGTACAACAGGCTTTTGTGAAATCCTTATAAATATGTCCATCTGCTTGATCAAAACTAAAACAAAGCTGCTATCCATAAATTAGTCTGCTTGAGCGAAGCGAAACAGACCTCGTGCTCCCGAAGCGAAACTCGGGAAGCGAAACTCGGGAAGCGAAACTCGGGCAGCAATGAATAAAAATATAATCTTTCAGGGGTATTCAATCTTTTATGAGACTAAAAGAGGGAAGTGGAGCTCTCTTAGAGGAAATGAAACAACACTTGCCTATTCCGGCCCGCCTCACCAAAGAAGCATGTAAACTCCTTAATCAAGAAGGAATGCACATCGATATGAACCGAGAGGTAAACATAGTCAACGTATTCGATTCCGGGGATGCGGGAGGTATAACGTGTGCTATAGAGGGGGATGGAAAGAAGGTAATTGTTATTTCAGTAACTCATCTAATAATAAATCCGGACCATCCTTTAAGTGATAAGATAATGGCTTATCAAAAACAGAGGATCAAAAGATTGAAAAGATATCGGTAATAAGAGCATTTCAAGCGGCCCTATAAAAACCAGCCTTTTTGCTATTGCTTTAATTTTCTCACAGCTTATGCTTATGGGTTTTGTCCGTTAGTCTTGACCAATACTTAAACAATATACTCCCATTTTTAAGAAAAATGTAGAGAAATTCTATCAAGTAATTTTAAATAACTCTCCGACATTATCAAAATATATCGATATGACAGAAAAACGATAATGTCAAAGAGGCAATATGTTAACAAAAGGGATTGATTACTACGCTTTTCTGGACATAGACAATTTTGGAGTCACGTTTTCTGCTTCAGGTTTAGCTCCTGTTTCTTACAGTGCTCACTCTTCGATGCGTAAGGGCAACTTCCAGCTTGTTAGAGGGAAATTCGAATGGAGAGCCGCCAAAGGAAGTGAGGTCCTTAACAAGGGTTTTGCCGAGATTAATTATTTAACAGGCAATTTATTGCGTTCAAATTTGAATAATATGATGTTTACCCAATCAATTGTTACGCCTAACTATGTATTATCATATGGGTTCTATGACTGCGGAATGAGGACAGATGGGAGTTGTTTGACCAATCAGGATCAGTCCTATGTGTATCTGACAGGCAATTACTCGGAGTGGATGAAAGACCTGGCCAAGGAACGGCCTGAATTCCTGGACAGGCCATTAAACGTGCTGGCATTGCCTGGAGCTCATAATGCAGGGACGTTTGAAACCGCTAACTTCAAGCAACTGCTCAAAAATGATGAATTCTCAAAAAAGGTCCGTTCAGACCTTAAAAGCTCTCTTGATAAAAAACCAAAGAATATTATTACTAATTATGCTATTTCTAATTCACTTGAGCGTGTAGTAATCAACCTGGCTTGCACGCAGAAAGATAATATTTCTACAATGCTTGATCTGGGTATCCGGTATTTTGATTTTCGTCCGGGATATTGTTATGGGGGTTTTAAGAATCTTCCCAGGTTCAGGAATGAAATTTTCCACCAGCATGGGTTTATTCCAGGCTATTCTTTCTACAATTTCTTGTGCGACGTTTTTAGATGGCTTGCAGCGCATCCCGCAGAAATCGTTGTCGTTAACCTCAACTTCCAGGGCTTCGAAGAAGCTTCCATGAAACCCGGTAATGATGACCTTATGGCTCTGGTCCTGGCTGCGCAGTTAAATACGAATACTCGTGATATATCGATTGGAAGCAAGGATGACTTAAATGTGAAAATCAGGCTCCTGCTAAATGAAAATAAGCGTTTGATTTTCCTGAACCAGGTTAATGCGGCTTCTGATGCACAGAAATACGATTCCTACGACGAACGTATTTATGCGACTATCCGTGTAAAAAATATTCTTTCGGCACTGGACCGGATGCAATCGCATCCACCAAAAGGTGAAGCTTATACAGTACTGCAACTCCAGGGTACTCCAACTGCAGATTTAATGGCGTGCTCAACATCAATACTTGATGCAACAAGCCTGGGGAGTAGTGACGCAATGTCACCCTTGATGTCAACTAAAGCAATTTTTGATAACTCTACCTATCCCTGGCTTGCGAATAATGTGCCAAAGAAGTTTTCGCCTAACAGCTTGTTAGTATTCATAAATGACTTTATTGACAATGCATTAGTAAAACACGCAATCGATATCACACGAAAGCGGATTGCCCTGTCGGTCAATAATCCGAAATTACCGTTACTAAAAGAGGTTATTATCAAAAGTGGCATGAGTTATTAATCCCATGCTGCTACAAAATGAAGATACATTCCAGACTTTCTGGAGACTTTACTCCCTATTTACTTTTTTATAAAATTATACCGAGTCTCGTTAACTAAAATTCTAATTTTTATCTGTCCACTTGACCGAACTTAGTATTAACTTGATAAATAAGTCGTCTTGAGCGAAGCGTACTCCGGAGACGCAACTTGGAAGGGCAGTGTACTCTCAAGGCACCAGTCGCTAAATTAGTCTGCTTGAGCGAAGCGAAACAGACCTCGTGCTCCCGAAGCGAAACTCGGGAGCGAAACAGACCTCGTGCTCCCGAAGCGAAACTCGGGAAGCGAAACGGACGCGCATCGTCGAGCCGCAACTCGACTGCCTAAACTCATCTCGTTTTTTATTATGGGCTCTGAAATTATTTAGGACTGACACGATTAAACTATATACATTATTAAGAAAATTAGATATCCTCTACACAATAAAATGCATGAAATAGCTGTTTTTGGGCTTTGAAGCAGTCTTTTATCTTATCACTCAATAAATTTTTTATACCTTTTAATCCATTAAAGAAATATGTTTTTTTCTTTTCAATGGGGGGTAATTTACGTATTTATGATTCAGGCAGTCCTTTTTTCCTCCCCACTTGTGATAAAAGGTGGGGCACGGTATGATGCATAAAAGACATCATCGTTATTCTATGTTGAAAAGATATGGTCAAATAATTGAGGTTCTCCAAAAATATGGGTTTGGATACCTTGTAGAGCAGGTAGGTTTGACCAGTATCAGGAATTTTAATTTTAGTTTCAAGAAAAAAGAGCAAGTTAATCATATCAATACTCCAGGCCCGGTTAGAGCACGTAAGATACTTGAGGAACTGGGTCCGACATATGTCAAGTTAGGCCAATTATTAAGCATGAGGCATGACATAATTCCCCTGAAATATGCCACCGAGTTTGCAAAACTTCAGGATGAGGTGCCTCATTTTGACTTCGACGAAGTTGAAATAATTATTAAAGAAGAACTCGGGTACTCCATCAAGGAATTATTCGACTATTTTGATGAGAAACCACTTGCTTGTGCATCTATTGGACAGGTACATCGGGCGAAGATAAAAAATGGTGATGAAGTTGTTGTGAAGGTCCAGCGCCCTGGTATTAAAGAAGTAATAAAATCAGATCTGGATATCATGTTTAGTATGGCCAAGCTTGTGGATGAACACATACCTGAGGCAAGACTATACAGACCAGTTGAAATTGTTGATGAGTTATCCCGCAGTATTCTTGAAGAAATAGATTATACTCATGAAGGGTGGAACACAGATCGTTTTGCAAATAATTTTAGGGACAACAAGGATGTTCACATTCCAAAAGTCTATTGGAGTTATACAAGAAAACGAGTATTGACCCTCGAATACATCAAAGGTATAAAAACCAGTCATGTGGACTTGCTGGACAAGCAGGGGTTCGACAGAAGCAAAATAGCTCTTGTCGTGGGAGAAGCTTTCATGCAGCAGGTGTTTGATGATGGCTTTTTTCACGCCGACCTGCATCCTGGAAACATACTGATAATGGAAGATGGAAGAGTAGCATTTCTTGATTTTGGGATGACAGGTCACCTTTCCTCAGAAATGTGTGATCTGTTTCTGGATGGAATGACAGCATTAGTTAACGGGGATAGTTCGCTCTTAATAGAAATATCCAGGGATATGGGTTGTGTAGATTATCATGTAGACATAAGGTCCTTGAAAGACGATATTGACTACTTCCGCGCTAAATACTATGGTAGGGCCCCGAAAAATATTGAGGCTTCAATATTAATTGAAGAGCTGATAGGTATTTTAAGAGAGCATCAAGTTACAATACCTCATAATATAGCCTTATTAGTAAGAGGTATAGTAGCTGTTGAAGGATTTTCACTGATAATTGATCCTAATTTCAATTTAACCGAGCTTCTTGAGCGTTATGCGAGAAAAGAAATTAACAAACGCTTTCAGCCGCAAAACCTGGCTAGCAAAACCTACAGCAACGTTTTAAGCTGGACACGCTTGTTACAAAAAGCACCGACCAAATTATCACATATACTTGATTATGCTGAAAGTGGTTATTTAAGGGTAAAGTTTGAATCAGAGGACGCTAACCACTTAGTATCCGAAATAAATATTGCAAGTAATCGTCTATCTTTCAGTTTGATCGTCTCTGCTCTGATCGTCGCTTCATCTTTGATAACTCAAACAACTTCACTCGCGGGGGTGCCTCTTCTTGGGACGCTCGGTTTCTTGATTGCCAGTGTCTTTGGGTTGTGGCTTGTGTTTAATATGTTAAGGACAGGTAGGGTGTAGACGGTCGAGTTTCGCCTCCCGAGTTTCGCCTCCCGAGTTTCGCTTCGGGAGCACGAGGTCCTTTTCGCTTCGCTCAAGAGGACTAATCTATGGATCGCAGATTCACTTTATTTTTGCTCCAGAGCTTAGTGTTTTTGATTTTTATTAATATATTTTTTGCTCATCGGTTAAGGTGGCAGTGAAATTACTCTTTTGAGTTGGTTTTAAATCCCATAAACTATCTACTATTTCCTGATTGATGTGGCAAGGAAAAAACAATTTGAGAAGCCCATGCATGGGGATAAGGAAAGTTTGCGGTTTGCGACCCCTGAGCCTATTGCGCGCTACAGGGCGCAGCGGCTGAGATGTAAAACTCTGGCTGACATAAGTTGTGGAATTGGAGGGCAGACCGTCTTTTTTGCGCAGCAGTGTGAGTTTGTTTATGCAGTGGAGATTGATCCCACAAAAATCGAATATGCGAAACAGAACTGCGAGATGTACGGGCTTGATAATGTAAAATTCATCTGCGGGGATGCCCTTGACCCGAAAGTCATAGAGCAGATTCCGGCAGTTGATATAGTGTTTTCAGATCCTTTCCGTCCGGCTGAGGAAGCCAAAAGGCAAGTTTCAAGTCTGGAACCGGGAATCCCGAATGTACTTTCTGCTTATGGGGAAAAGACTCAGAATTTCGCCTTTGAAGCTCCGCCTCAGATGCCGCCTGAGAGGATTCCTTTTGACTGCGAAAAGGAGTATATTTCCTTAGACGGTCAGCTTAACCGTCTGACCCTTTACTTCGGCTGGCTGAAGCACTATGATCGAATGGCCGTAGCTCTTCCTGCAGGGGAAGGGCTGGTTTCAAAGAATGGGCTGCTCCCGCAAATAAGGGAAACTGACAGAATGAAGCTCTGCGCTTATGAGCCCGAACCCTCTGTCGTAGCAGCAGGGCTGCTGCCTGAACTGGTGGAATCCATGATGCAGGTGGTAGGGCCTATCATGGGGGCTTTCGAGCTCTTTAAAGTTGACAAAAAGAGGCTCTTGTTGACCTCGGACGCTCTTATAAAACAATCCATGATCAAAAACCATTATCTGGTGCTGAAAGTCTGCTCCTTTGAGCCAAAGGAGATCAATAAATACCTGAAAGATCGAAATGTTGGGAGTGTCGTGCTCAGAGCCGGTGTAAAGCCCGAAGATTACTGGGAAGTCAGAAACGAGGTTGAAAACGGCCTGGAAGGGAAAAAAACAGTACATCTCTTTGTAAAAGACGACACTGCAATCCTCTGTGAAGTACTTTTTAACTACTAACGTGCTTCCTGATGATTAACCAGACTTTAAAAAATTGAATAAAGAGATTTAACAGGAATTAAAGAAGTTTGATAGGACCAATCTGAAAAAGGAATGTTCTAAAAGCGCAAAGTGCAAAAAAGGCATATTCAAAAGGGCCAACCGAAAAGTACAATGTTTAAGGTGGGAAAATCAAGAAGGATAAGGTATAGAAATGGAAATGGGAAGTGGATAAAGTCTAAAAAGTCTAAAAAGAGAAAAATCAAAAGAATGACGTCTAAAAAGGGCAACGAAAAGAGCAAAGAGAAATAACAAAAGAAGAAAGCGAAAAGAACAAAGCGAAAAGAAAAATTGCAAAAATGTCCAGGGTTAAAAAGATAAAAATCCGGGCTTTAAAAACACGGATCGCTTTTGATTATCGTCTCAACCTATTCTGGTCATTCAATTTTTAGACTTTTTTGCACGCTTCCTGACATAACATTTCTTTTACAAGCTCAGTTCCGCAAGCAAGGGAGTCCTGGATTCTTGTAGGATCGGTTCCGCCACCCATTGCAAGGGATGGCTTTCCTCCTCCTCCTCCGCTAACTATTTTTGACATCTCGCGGACAAGGTTGCCGGCATTGATTCCTTGCTTTATGGCTTTTGCTCCGGCAGCTGTTACAATTTTAACTCCTTCAAAGTCACCTATAAGGAGAACTACCACTTCTTCATGCTTCAGGAGCTCGGTAGCAATCTTCTGGAGTTCAAGGGAATCAGCCGCTGGAATAAATTCGGCAATAACTTTGAGACCTGCAATCTCAGAAGCATCTCCAAGCATCCTGTATACTCTGGAACGGGCAAGTTCTTCCTTGAGCCGCTCGTTTTCTTTCTTGAGGTCTTTCCATTCCCCAAAGAAGCGGTCAACACTTGTTGGAAGGTGTTCGGGAGGTACACTCAGGATCTTTGCGGAATCGTTAAGGAGGGATTCCATCTTTTGTGTGGCGCGCACGGCTGCACTTCCGGCTGCAAACTCGATTCTCTCTACTCCGTCCTGAATCCTTTCGCTCTTCAGGATTTTGATCGGGCCGATAAGTCCTGTACTGAGGCAGTGAGTACCTCCGCAGGCTTCTACATCGTCTCCTACTTTTACAATCCTGATCTTATCTCCTGGGGGCACTCCACCCTGATAGAGTCCAAATCCATATTGCTGTTCGGCTTCAGTCCTTGACATCCATTCCGTAACCACGCGCTTGTTTTCCATAACTATGCGGTTGGCCACAAGCTCAATCTGTCTCAGTTCTTCAGGAGAGATATGTTTGTAGTGTGAAAGGTCAAGCCTTGAGCGGTCTTCAAATTTCTGGGCTCCAGCCTGCCAGATATGCTTTCCGAGAACTTTTCTGGCTGCATCATTTACAATATGGGTTGCCGTATGGTGTCTGGCAAGGGCCATCCTGCGCTTTTCATCCACTTTTCCTGTGACGATATCGCCTTTGCTTATCTCAAGATCCCCATCCGGATTTTCCACGGTATGTACGATTACGCCCTCGTAGACCTGGACATCCACAATTTTGTAAACAGCGTATCCTGCGGTAATCGTTCCGGTATCTGCAGGTTGCCCTCCGCCTTCGGCATAGAAAAAGGTGCTGTCCAGCACTATATGGTTATCAAAGACATCAAGGACAACAGCTTCGAATTCCAGGCGGGTAGGTTCATCGTAGAAGCTGCGCTTTGTCTTTGGAAGGTGCTTAAGCCGGTCAGCAAATGGGATTACCTCTGCTTCCTTTTCTTCTGCCTTGTTATGCATCTCCCCAATAATAGAATAGAAGTTGTCAGGGAATTCCACTCCAACCCCAATTTCGGAAGCTACTTCCTTTGCCATCTCTGGCGGGATTCCATGGGAATCATAGAGTTCGGTTAATTGGGACAGGGGGATCTTTTCCCCTTCCTTCTTATAGTGAGATGCCAATTTCTGAATAATCCTGCGGCCTCTGTCCATTGTAGCGTTGAATTTCTCTTCTTCGGACTCCAGAATATCCTGTATTACAGCAAAGTTTTCCTTGAACTGAGGGTACTCAGGCATGTTCTTTACGTGCATTTCTACAATGTCTGAGAGTGGAATTCTAATGTCAAGATCTTCCATCATGCGCAAGGTTCTTCTGAGGACAAGTCGGGCCAGGTACCCTGCTTTGACGTTAGATGGGATAATTCCGTCCCCAAGCATGAAAGTCAGACAGCGGGTATGGTCAGTTATTGCATAGACCTTTTCTACAGGTTCCATGATTGCTGAAAGTTTATCCACTGTCATTCCTATGCATGAGGCAACTTTTTTCCGAAGCTCAAGCAGGTTTGCCTTCTCGCTGACGTCCATCAGCCCTGCAAGCCGTGCATTCTGGGCAAGAATATTTGCATAATCAGAATTGTCCAGCTCATGTTCAAGCCCTGCAAGCCCCATGAGTTCGTTTACTATAGTCGGGAAAAGTGCATCATAGATTGTTGGGGAACCCTTTGAAGCCCAGACAAAACGCTCGAGTCCGTATCCGGTGTCTACGATGTAGTTGTCCATCTTCGAATAGGTCTCTCCTTTGATCTTGATATCTCCTTTTTTGTCGGTTTTCAAATCCATGAAGACCAGAGTAGCAAGCTCGAGACCATTTACGAGAACTTCAACACAGGGCCCGGCATTGCCTCCGCCTGCCCAGGGCGCTTCTTTGTAGGTTACAGCCAGAGGATCTGCTTTTAGCGAATTCAAGAGCTCGTCGCAGAGCTCCAGGGTGTGTTCCTTCCAGTAGATTTCGTGCTCTCTTTTATTGAAAGCATGATGCGCCATCATCTCAAAGTTTGTAAGATGGCGTCCACTCCTTCCAACTGAATCCAGATCATTCAGGCGGATGCAGGGCTGAGAAATCGTAAGGGGATTTGCAGGAGGGGGTACCTGCCCCGATGTTACAAAGGGCTGAAAGTCTGCAATGGACGCAATGGTAAGGTAAATATCATTTCTCCAGCGGGCAACTACAGGATAGCGTTCAATCCTTGTATGCCCTCTAGCCTCAAAGAAGGAGAGGTAATACTCACGCATTTGTGAAATGTCGAATTCCCTGGAAAAAACAGGGCTCCCTATAAAAGAATAAGGATCGCAGGGCGCATCTCCACAAGTATTTCGATCAAGGTCACGTGTCCAGAAGAACTCGCCACATGTCTGGCACTGCTTCCGAACAAACCCGTTATTTTTGAAAAAATCAAGTTGATACTCATCTTCAAGCATAATAATCACTCCGGATGATGGGTTTGCTCTTCCCCTCTGTATTTAAAATCAAAAGGAGAGCATAATAACCCCAGCTCAACCGTTTCAAGGAATTCCAGGCCTCTATTATTGTAAGAAATTCAATCAGTTATCCGTCAATTTTTATATAAAGCATAGGCAAACTAAGCTGAAACAATGAAATATCTCTTTAATCTCTATTAATATGTGAATTAACTCTTGCAACTCATGTGTAAATTAACTCTTGCAACTCGAAGTCGCTTTCGTAATATAAATAACTTACATAACATTGACGAAACATATAATAATGTTATATTAAAGCGAACCCATACTTGGATCTTAACTTATAGAGGTAATTCTATAGAAAAACCTTATTCTTCGTTTTAAAGGACAGAAAGTTAACCATCTTGAATTAAAAGGCAGGCTTTTTATTAATGAAAGCTGCCCAAGAACATGCACTAAGAAAAATAATACCAGGAAAAATAGTCCTGAGCTTTGAGCTCTCAGTTCTTCACCTGTAGAGAACTACTGTCCTTCCGCGTACCTCAATCAGGGTTGATCTTGTGGCGGCTGCTATTTCTTCTGCAATAACCTTCACGTCTTTTCCTTCTTCAGCACTCTTCAGTACCCTTACCTTCACAAGCCTTTTAGCTTTTATCTGCTTGTTCAATTCTTCGATCAAAGTGTCGGTTACTCCGTTCTTCCCGATATTAAGAATAGGGGTAATTTGGTTTGCTTCTGATTTCAACCTGTATAACATTTCTTTCTGCATGGCCCTTCCTCATGTATAATGGTAAAACTGATCATCTCTATTTATATGCGATATTTATATTAATCTAATGAGTATCTTAATACTGATTTAATACTAATGAAAAGATTACATGCTAATAAGCAAAACTGTTTCCTTCTAGAAGCTCATTTCATAGAACAAGGCTTCCTCTTTTGTCATCAACCGTATGTTTGACTTAATGCCACGAGCCCGAATGACTGAAGTAGATTTCCCCCTTTACTCATCAGCATCTATATCAACGTTTCCTGGTTAACTTAAAGGTAGCCGGAAAATTTCCTTTTCAGGTTTATATTAACTTTCTACTTTATACTTTATTCTTTTGCGATTTCAATGGACAAAGTAATTAATGAATTTATCTTATGTTTTTACACTTAAACTCCAAAAACAATAGGGTTTTCTCAATATATTTGGACATGTCAATGTTTTTGATAATCCGACATGTTTATACCATTTTGGCAATTATTAAATATAAAGAAAGAAAAAGAATGGACAATAAACCCCCTTTCTATAAATTCCGGATGGAGACTGTAAAATGAATTCAAACTTGCTTGATCTTATCTTGTTCTCAGAAAAAAGAAAAGACTTTCTCCTGCTCCTGAAAGAAGGTCCAAATAATATTGAAGAAATCCTTGATAGGCTTCAGGTTTCCAGGACAGCACTCCTTCCTCAAATAAAAAAACTGAAAGAAGAGAATCTTGTAATACACGAAAACGAAATGTATAAACTCAGTGTGATAGGGGAAATTATTGTTGGAAAGATGAAGCCTCTTCTTGATACCCTGGTAATTTTTGAAAAAGATCCAGATTTCTGGGCAGGCAGAAAATTAGCTCCTATTCCTCCACATCTGACAACAAGAATCCGTGAGCTTGGGGACTACAGCCTCATAGAACCTGATCTCAGCCATACCTTTGATATAAGCCCTGAGTTTATAAAGCACCTTTCAAATTCAAGCTGCATCCATATGTTTCTCTCCTATTTTCATCCTCAATTTCCCGCCTTTTTTCTCAGCCTTGCCAGAAAGGGCATCGAAATTTCCCTTGCCTTAAGTGAAGCTGTATATTTAAGGTGGGAAGAAGATTTCAAAAAGGAGACAGAAGAGTTCCTCACTATAGAGAATACAAGCTTCTTTATTCAGGACAAAAAGGGCATCGAAGTCCCTGCAGTTATTTCCGCTACTGACAGAATAATGATTCTTGGACTTTTCAATGAAAACGGAAAGTTTGATAGCCAGTATGTGATGAGTTTCGACAGGGACGCAATAAAATGGGGAGAAGATCTGTTTAAATATTACAGAGACATGAGCAGGGAAATTGAGGTTAAGTAAGAGACTCCCGAGTTTCGCTCCCCGAATTGCGCTTCGGGAGCACGCGGCCCTTTTCGCTTCGCTCAAGAGGGCTAATTTATGGACAGTCTTTTCCGCTTTTTCCACATTTCTGCGGCTATGAAATTTGAGTGGATATTTCCATGCCCTTAACTTAATAGCCTGAAAACTAAGTTTTCTGGTGCCTGCATATTTTTTAAATAACCTGAGTAAAGTGCAAATACTTACGTCTAAAATTGTATTTTGAAACATAGGATAAGCTATTTTTTAAAACAAGATTGATATTTTTAAACCAAATATAAGGCTATTTTTAAAATACAAAGCTTTTTTCACTCGAGTCGGTGCAGCTCAATAAAAATAACACTGAAGTCCTCGAGTTAAGGTGACCTGGGTAAAAGGGTTAACTGGATTAATCTTAAATATTAGGTAAGCCTAAATAACGTTTGTTAAATTAGGCTAACCTAAAAATGAGAGTATAATATGAAATTACCACTTGTCTGTCCTAAAGGGGAATGTTGCTGCGGAAAAAAAGAATGCATTCCGGGAAAAGGATTGCCCAAAATTGTGCTCGTTGGAAGTCCTAATGTAGGGAAAAGCAGTCTTTTCAATGCCCTATCCGGAAGCTATACGGTCGTTTCTAACTATCCGGGAACCTCAGTGGAAATCAGCCGGGGAAAAGGCAGGATAGGAGACCGGGAATATGAGATTATTGATACACCTGGAATGTATTCTTTGTTGCCGGTAAGTGAAGAAGAAAGAGTTTCACAGCGCCTGCTCTTCGACGAGGAAACCTTCGTCTACCTTCATGTGGTGGACGCCCGAAATCTTAGGCGTATGCTTTCCTTAACACTACAGCTTCTTGAGGCCAGGCTTCCCCTAATCCTTGTCCTTAACATGATGGATGAAGCCAGAGAGCGAGGAATCGAGATAGACTTAGAGAAGCTTAGTAACTTACTCGGAGTCCCTGTAATAGGTACAGTTTCAAGTGAGAAAAAGGGAATAGAGGAACTTAAAGCTTTAATTTCTAATTATACTCCTGAGGAAAATGCACAAAAAATCGAGTATGGGGTGGAAATAGAGCCTTACATCTCGGAAGTCGAAGAAAACTGGTTGCAGGCGTTAGGAAAAAATAAGATCTCAAAAAAAGCCAGGATATCAAAAAGAGCCTTTGCTCTTCTGTTGCTCCTGGGAGACATAACTGCTCTTGAGTATACAGGCACTCCTGAAAAGGAATATGGGAATAAAAAAGAAAGCTCTAAAAATGATTTTGAAGAGCTTCAGAAGATTGCGGAAGCAGCCTCAATAAAAGCCGGAATGCCTCTCTCATATCTGCTGGCCCTCAAACGCCAGGAACTCGTAAACGGAATAGTGGAACAGGTAATGGAAGTACCCTTCAGGGAAAAAGAGAACAAAGAATACCCTAGTAGTAAAATCTGGACAGAAGAAGGGTATGGGGAAAAAGAAATTCTTGCCTGCGCTCCAAAGGAAAAAGCAGAAAAGGAAGCTAAAAGGAGAGCAGAAATTGGACGGAGAAAAACTGATAAGAAAAAAATCATGCTCTCCGAAAGTATCGATAACGTGCTTACCCACCCTATACTTGGTATCCCTGTACTTTTCCTTGTCCTGTATTTTGGGCTCTATCGTTTTGTAGGTGTTTTTGCAGCTGGGACTGTAGTTGACTTTCTGGAAAATACCGTCTTTGGGGAAAATATTAGTCCCCTGGTAACTGCAGAATTTACCTCCCTCGTACCCTATCCGGCCCTACAGGATCTTTTTGTGGGGGAATACGGGATCTTTACCCAGGCTATGACGTATGCAATAGCGCTTATCCTGCCAATTGTAGGGTCCTTTTTCCTTGTGTTTTCCATTATCGAGGATACAGGATATCTCCCCAGACTTTGCCTGCTTCTTGACGGCCTATTTAAGAAAATAGGGCTTAGTGGAAGGGCAGTGATTCCCATGATCCTTGGCTTTGGCTGTTCCACAATGGCTACAGTGGTTACCCGGACCCTTGAGACAAGAAGGGAAAGGCTTATTGCAAATATCCTGCTCGGCACTTGCAATTCCTTGTTCGGCACAGTTAGGTATCATTCTCTCAATCCTGTCAGGAAACCCGAGGGGACTTCTTGCCTGGGCTGCAGTAATTGGGCTTGAGTTTATCTTTATAGGTTACCTGGCTTCCCGAATCCTTCCAGGAGAAGCTCCGACATTCATACTGGAAATGCCTCCCCTCAGGAGACCGCGTCTCTCAAACATAGCCGTAAAAACTTACTCAAGGATGCAGTGGTATTTCCTGGAAGTTCTGCCCCTTTTTGTCCTTGCAAGCTTTCTTGATCTGGATAGGAAAATTAACAGGTCTTTTTGACCTTGCTCTGAAAATTATGGAATACCCAACAGTCTGGATCGGCCTGCCTCCTATTGCAGCTGATGTTTTCCTTTTCGGTTTCTTCAGAAGGGATTATGGGGCAGCAGGGCTCTACGGAATGTATGATTCCGGCTTACTGACAGGCCTACAACTTGTAGTTGCAGCAGTCACACTTAACCCTGTTTATGCCCTGTATTGCTCAGTTCATGATGACAATTAAGGAACGAGGATTGAAAACGGCCCTTTTAATTTCTGGCTTTATTTTCCCATTTGCATTCCTTACAGGCTTTATTGTAAACACTCTGCTGGGAGTTCTCGGGGTGAGCTTATGAAATGCCCACTTTGCGGATATAAGTTTGAAAAAGGGAATGAAATAAAATGCACAGGCTGTGGAAAACTTCAAAGCTGTAACAAGCAGTGCTGTCCGAACTGCGGATATGAACTTGTAAAAGAAACAAAACTAATACAGATGATAAGGAGTCTCTTTAAATGATAGAAAATAATTCATTTATTTCTCTTCAGAATATCACTCGGGATACAACTCAGAATATAACCCCGAATACAACTCAGAATACTACTCTCTGCTCAATGCAACTTAAAATAACTGGAAAAATATCCCGTCTTGAAACTAAAGACCCGGGAATTTTACAGAAGCTTATGTCGATGGGAATCCTGCCGGGTATGCCCGTTACCCTGCTCAGGCGTTCCCCATCATACCTTTTTGAAGTCGATCAAACACGATATGCTGTGGACAGTGAGATCGCAAACCATATCTACGTCAGTTATTGATTCAAAGTCCGAAGAAGAGGCATAAAAGAGAAAACATAAGGGAGAAGATTGGCTTTTCTGACCATGAGAGAAGTAGCCGCAAGAACTAACAGGATTAAAAAAATATTAAAAAGCAAATTGAAAGATGATTGACGGGAAATAAAAAGGCAAATTGAAAAACGATTGACGGGAAATAAAAAGGAAATTGAAAAAAGAATGAGTAATTCAAATATATTACAGTCGTTAGTCTCTTAATCTTACAAATGAAGCACGAAAGCTTCAGATTGAATTCTCCCAGCCCTGCCCAAAATCTACCAGGGGTCTAACCTCATAAATCTCGAGGGTTACTGCAGCATATAACATCTTTGCGCCTTCCTCGCCGACTAAGCTTGCGGCCTGACTTCTGATCATATCTAGCATTTCCCCTGACGTCTATACTTCGTCATTTTCATATAAACCCTGATGCCCTTCCAGTCCATGGCTGAACTTCCAGGCTCCATATTCGTGTTCTCGCTTGAAGAATCTAAACATTGCTCCATAATCATGTACATAGCATACGGATTTTCCAAAAGGTTTGCAAAGGTTCGGTTATTGAGCCGTTGCTGCTAGAACAGTTTTTTCATCGAGCATATGAGGTGAGCCGAAGACTGCTGAATCGACCTTTCCGTCCTTGCTAGACGTGCTGAAAACGCCCAGTCTAGGCGCTTTATTGAAGTATTCCATCAAATTTTCTGGCATATTTATCTCCTTTGCAACTATATTGCTGCTCCTCCCTTAAAAATGTTTAAATTATGTCCAGTTTTTTGTTAGTTTTTAGGGTTTGCACATTTTTGACTGAAAACTTAGTTTTTGATATTTTGTAAAAAAAGTAAAGCGCATAATGCGAAAACCGTGTTTTGAAAATTCCGGTTTTTACTTTATGCTGCCAGATGTTGCCCCCACTCTTTTTAGTCTTGAAATTTTTACTGTTTTTATATTCAGCAGGCGCTTTTATAATTTAACAGCTGTTTTTATAACTTAACAGCTGTTTATAATTTAATTTATTCACTTAATTGATGTGATATTTCGGCTTAGTTTTACTTATTTGACAAATCTGCTATTTCCAAAGTCTTTTCTGATGCTCGTCGAATCCTCGGGAACTGTCAGGGTATATGCTGCATTTGTTGTTGGCAGCCATCCAAATGTAAAGCTCTCAGACACCACATAAACTCCAGCATCAACGCCTTTTAATTCGAAGTATCCTGCTTCATTCGTTTTCGTTATCTTGCTGATCAGCTTTCCTTTGCATGAATCATAACCATTCAGGTTTATCGTGATGTTGGAAAGCCCGGCTTCTTTAGCACTCCTCTTTTTGTTCTTGTTTGAGTCATCAAAGCTGTAGCCGTAGATTGTTGAGGTATTACAGGCAGGCATGGGTACGGAGACAGAACCTATAAACTTCCCGAAGGCAATAGGCCCTTTTTCTACCTCAACTGTAGCTGTAACAGTATTATCTGAGGTGTTAATTACAGAGACAGTTCCAGCCTCATTTACCACATACACCTTTGTTCCATCCTGAGTTACTGCAACTCCCCAGGGACTGGTTCCTACACCCACAGTGTCTATAATACTGTTTGTGGCTGTGTCAATTATAGAGACAGTATTGCTGAATTCGTTTGCCACATATACCTTTGTTCCATCCAGACCGACTGCAATTCCTCCTGGATGGGATCCTACATCCACTGTGGCTGTAACAGTACTGGTTGCTGTGTCAATTACAGAGACAGTATTGCCATCATAGTTCGTCACATATACATTTGTTCCATCCGGACTGATTGCAACTCCAATTGGGTTACTTCCTACACTCAACGTGGCGGTAACAGTGTTTGTAGCAGTGTCTATTACTGAAACGGTTCCTTCCTGATTCACAACATATACCATTGTCCCATCCGGACTGATTGCAACTCCGGAAGGATAGTTACCTACCTCCACAGTGGCTGTAACAGTATTTGTTGCGGTGTCAATTACGGAAACAGTATTGCTGTTTTCATTTGCCACGTATACCTTTGTTCCATCCTGGTTGACTGCAATTCCATAAGGCCATTTTTCTACATTCACAGTGGCTATAACATTATTGTTTGTTGCGTCAATTACAGAGATAGTGTTGCTGCCTCCGTTTGTCACATATATTCTTGTTCCATCCGGACTGACTGCAACTCCAAAAGGTTTGCTTCCTACATCCATTGTGTCTATAACCTGGTTTATAGCTGTGTCAATTACAGAGACAGTGTTGCTGTAGTAACCTGTAATGTATGCATATGGCCCAGTGGGTGAAGCACTTTTAACATTTATCTCACTTGTCTTTGCAGCCGTACCGTTTCCATTGCTTACAACAAGAGCTACTCTGTAGTTCCCTGCTGAGGAATATGTGTGTACAGGGTTTTGTTCAGTTGAATTTCCTCCATCTCCAAAGTCCCAGTTCCGTGATTCTGCGTTTTCAGATAGATCTGTAAACTGCACAGTAAGAGGGAAATTCCCGCTGGTAACATTGACGGTGAAATTAGCCACAGGAATCACTGCTACAGATTGCTCTTGCTCTAATACCGTTATTGTAGTAAGCTTTGAATCTGTACCGTTTGCATTTGCTGCTGTCAGGTTTACAGTGTAGTTTCCTGCTGCAGAGTAAGTATGCAGTGGATTCTGCTCAATTGAAGTAACTCCGTCTCCAAAGTCCCAGCTTATTGCATTTGCATTTTCGGAACTGTCAGTAAACTGGACAGAGAGAGGGGCATTCCCGGTACTGATGCTGCTCGTGAAATCTGCAGTAGGGGAGCTTGGTGCCTGTAATGGTGCAATTTCAACTTCTTGCTGGGTAAGCCCTGCAATCTTATTCTTCGGGTCATATGCTCCTGCAAAGAGGTAATAGTGGCCCTCAGGTAGTTCAGAAGTAGTAAGTGACAGGTTTTTCTGTCCCATCTCACCTATTGCTATGGATCCGTTTTCTCCTCCCAGCAAGGTTTGGATTCCCTTCTGGAGATTATTTCTTGTTAGATTTGAATTATAATCTGAGGATTCTTCGTCAAATTTGCCGGCAAGGTTTTCTCCGTTTACCAGTACTGAAGTCCCGTTAATTGTACCATTTGAATTGATCTCTACATTTGCTTTGTAAACCTGTTCGTTGACCAGTACAGCGCCATACGTATAATTTTTGTTTTCAGGAGCATCTTCAAGCTCCATACTAATATCAAGATTCTTGCCTTCTTCTATTTTTGTAGGAGCCGAAGTTTTTAGTTTATATTCCGCAACCACAAAGGCGGTTGTGGAAAGAACTGTCAGGCTATCGGCTTCATTTTTCTGGACCATAACTACACAATACTGTCCTGGATCAAACAGTCCCAAATCGTAATTTAGTAGGTCTCCATTCTCCCCGAGAACAGCAGAGCTGTTCTTGTAATTTCCGTCCATGTTTTTGTGGAAAAGATTTTCCAGGTTCCCTATGTCTCCCTGATTGAAAGCCTCAATAATTCCATAAGCGGATTTGGCAGTCAAATTAAAGACGTAGATGTCCACTTCTCCTTCCAAAGCTGAAGTCCCAAAGAAAGACATATCCACGTTTTCACCAGGCAGGTAAACGGGATGTGTAGCATAGGAAGGAGTCGAAGGGTAGTTTATCGTGTAATTTTGATCATTATTAGAGGATAGGTTCCAGGAAATCCCTTCATAGTTCCCGGATCTTGGACCTGAGTACGCAATTGTTATTGGCTGAGGAAGCTGGATTCTGTTCTCTTCATCCGGGCTTCCCATTGTGATCCAGTTCCCTTCTAATGGGTCGCTGGTATGGTCAGGAATATAAACAGTTCTATCAGTAAAATATATACTGCTAAATTCCGTGTTTGTTGAGCCTGAGGTTTCCTTAGGCTGAACGTTTATCTCTTTCGTGATGCCCCCTACATTTATCTCGAAGTTCCCTGGAGGAATTGCTGTTGTGTTATAGGAATAACAGAAATTCCCATTAGAGTCAGCTCCTATTCTTTGAGAAGCCGTAATCCTCAGGTTCACTTCTGAGACTCCTTCTCCTGCATCACCATCTATCTTTATTGTATAGGTCCCTGGGGGAACTCTTGACTGAGAGACAATTGCAGTATTACCTGAAGCCTCAGAACTTTTTGTTAACCAGATTAACATCTTAGCCCTTACGTTGAGGTTTTCAACTCCTTTTGCATCGACCGCAAAACAGTTGTTAGAACCTTCTGGAATTTTTACGTCTTCAAGAATATATTCAAACTTTCCCTCTGAAACAGGAACAGTTTTCTCAAAATTTGCAAATATGTTAATCTTCTCGCCAGGAGATGCATTCCCTTTTATATAAACGGTATCTCCAGAAACAAGTTTTTGGGGGAAAAACTCCCAGCCACTAACAGATGCAGCTGCTGAAGAAACCGACAATAAAATCAGAATCGATAGGGAAGCGGTTATTATAGCTATTTCTTTTCGCCTTTTAAAGGAATTAATTAATTTTTTCACGGGGATTACTCCTATTCAGACTAAAATATAATATTCGAAAATTTTTTAATAGTCTAAATAAATCTTATATAGTGAGAATATGTTGGAATATATTCTCTGTAAATAATATGTAAGACTTTTAATGTTATTATTGTATAAATTTATATCTACAGTATGCAGGGTTTACTTTAAAATAAAGATAAAAGTGTATACGATGTTAAATGCTAAATTGAAGGGCTTAAGCTATTTAGGGCCTCATACCATTTTTAAATCATTAAAAATATAGTTATATTTTCTTCAACTAATTAATAAATATTTTAATTCTGTTTGGGGGCTTTTATCTAAGATTCCTACTTCCCTCCTAAAAATATTGAGAATATTTTATCCTTTAAATCCTGAAAACTCATGTAAAAAAGTAGACCAATATCTTTTTTATTATAAGAGAGGATTCCAAAACTAAAAGTTGCTCCTTCTAAGCTCGATTTAATATCACCAGTAGAGTTCCTGATCATGAGATATCAGATACTTTTATATGCTGATATCTTTCCTGCTACATATGGCTATACTTTCAGAAAAAACATTTTACGATTATAAAAAGAGGTCCTCAGGTCGTAGATGAAGACAAGTTCAGATTTGATAAGTTTATACTTCTCGTTGAGGAACGGCTTAAACGGAAATTAAGGGTTAGGAAAGTAGTAAGGTGTTTGAGGTAAATGGAAATAAAAAGAAGGACAGAGATTTTAGCGAACTACTGAATTTGAGAACTCAGATACGCTGTTTTGAGTTTTGGGATCACTTTATTTTAAATTTTGAGTTTTGAAGTATACTTCTATTGGAGAAACTCTGATTATATACACGTAGCCTAACTCAACATTCTGGATTCTTAATTTGTATCTGATTTTGGATGGTAATAAATAACTGAATATATTACAAAACAGGAGTGTTAAATTATAATAAGGCTTTAAATTGGGCAACTTATCTTTATAATGTCAATGTTTATTTATTTGTTCTACATATTTGTTTTTCATTATAAGGGTAAGACCTTATGTAAGGGGGGCTTAAAGTGAAAGAAATGTTATGTGATAAAACACGCAGGGTGCATGCCCTCATAACAATTTTAGGAGTCTTTGCACTTGCGTCTACAATGTTAATTAGTATAGCAGGAGCATCGCAATTTGTATATGTCACGAATTACGATGATAACACCACCTCTGTTATTGATACATCAACGAATAAAGTTATCACCACAATTCCTGTGGGCGCTGGTCCTGAAGGAATGGCAATCAGTCCTGATGGAACAAAGATTTATGTGGATAACTATGACGGTAACACTACTTCTGTAATTGATACAGCAACAAATAAAGTTACAGCTACAATAAATGGAGTAATTGGTCCCGCAGGAATTGTAGTCGCTCCTGATGGAAAAAAAGTATATGTGGCGGATCAGTACAATGATACGGTCTCTGTAATCGATCCAGCTACAAACACTGTAAAAATTAGTGTAGATGTAGGTATCAGTCCTTCTGGAATTGCAATTAGTCCTGATGGAAAAAAGTTATATGTGGCAAATTACGACGATAAAACCACTTCTGTTATTGATACAGCAACAAATGAAGTTATAGCCACAGTGAATGTTGGCATCAGTCCTGATGGAGTTGCAGTTAGTCCTGATGGAACAAAGATTTATGTGAATAACTATGACAGTAACACTACCTCTGTAATCGCCACAGCAACAAATAAAATTACAGCCACAATAAATGGAGTAATTGGTCCCGCAGGAATTGCAGTTGCTCCTGATGGAACAAAGGTATACGTGGCGAATCAGGACAACGATACGGTCTCTGTAATTGATCCAGCTACAAATACTGTCACAACTAATGTAGATGTAGGTAGCAGTCCTGCTGGAATTGCAGTTAGTCCCGATGGAAAAAAGTTATATGTGGCAAATTACGACGATAATACCACTTCTGTTATTGATACAGCCACCAACACTGTTATACTCACTACGAATGTGGGAATTGGTCCGAGCGAAATTGTTATCGGGAAGTTAATAAATCCAATTGCCAGCAACGAACAAAACAATAGTGCCACCAGTGATTCAATTAAAAACAACATTTCAGGGAATGAAAACAACATTAAGGGCGTTGAACAAACAAATAGAACTAGAGCAGCAAATGTGGAACAGACACCTGAGCAGAACTCTGGCTCAAACACTTCGGGGAGTGAAAGCATAAAAGCTCCTGGCTTCGAAATTATTTACGGGGTTGTTTGCCTGCTTGCTGTACTTTTTCATAAGGGAAAGTAAGAAAAGTATACAAAAAATATGGGGGGGGGGGGGGGGATAAAGATAAAGTGTGAAGATTAAAATCTTCGTTTTATTTTTTGTTTCATTTTTCGGTCGTGGGCTCAGTTTATTAAAAACGTGAAAACAGGTTGTCTCAAAACTCAAGCAATTTCTACAATTAGATAATTGCAATATTGACTGAATTACGCAGATGTTCGTAAAATTACAGGAGTTTTCGGCTATCGATTTTTTCTGATGATTGCTCTGAGTATTCAAACATATATTTTGAGAAATATCTCACACTTTACGGTCATTGCCTTTAAATGAAAGCTTTTAACCTATGTTTCCGGAAGCTTCAGTTGAGACAAGAATTTCAAACTTTTGAGCAAATATCCAAAAACGATAGCAAGCGAAATGTTATTTTCTTGAGGACATCTAAGGAATGTCGGTTGACTTTAAACTCAGGTGGAAAATTATTCCAAACTTCGGGTATAAATCAACCTTAAAGTGGGTTATATTATCCCTGAGTTCCAAAATATTAAGCGCATAAGCCTAAATCCATGTCTGATGGGTAAGATGATTGTGATTTTGAAATTGGAGCTTGATGTTCATGTGCTTAAGTTTAAGCACTTACTTCGATATCATGAGAAACTTATGCGCCTAAAAAAGCGGAACGTAGGATTATCCCAATTGTGGAATCAAATTTAGTTTTGAAAAAGCTTGATAAATGAATTTTTATAATATTTTGCCTGAGTAAAATAATATTGAAAGCCAGCTTTGTTAAGATTCAATTGGCAAATTTTATTATGTTGATTTCCTTCAACTGTTGGCGAATGATATATTTTTACTCTAATTCGAGAAATTTTATTAATTGAGGTTTTGCAATTTCCCATTAAATTCATTATTTCCAAATAATATTCAATAATGAAGCTTATTTTGTAAAAAAGTTTGCTTAAAATAATTAGAAATCAATTTAATTCAATAATGCATCAATGTTTCGAAATAAAGAGGCCTTAAATCGTTTAAAAAACGAAAAGTTAAACCACAGAAAACACGGAAGAACTGTGCCCTTGTTTCCTTTATTTCCGTGTTTTCCGTGCTTTCCGTGGTTATAGGGTCTGGATTGAGCTTCTCGTGCCATTCTGTGTTTTCCAGGGTCATATAAAGGCATTAAATATTTCTCTATAAGAATGAACGCGCTTTCTACCTCGATTCGTGCTAGGACTTGGGAGATGACGCTTACTTATTTCCCATTGTTTATTAGATAAATTACATGATAAGGGGTTCTTTTATTTTGTTCTCGCATGAACGAACAATTAGTAAATCAAGGATTATATATTTTAAGACATGCTCTAAGTAAACTGGATCAAGAGACTCAAATTATTCCCGCACATGCCTGACAATGTGGCCGGCTTCAGGAATAATTATCTTTGAAAGGGCCAGTTTAACGGCATTTGGTGATCCAGGGAGACAAAACACTGCCTTTCCTTTAATCACGCCTGCTGCAGCTCTTGTCAGGATTACTGACGTTCCTATTTCCTCTAGGCTCATGTGCCTGAAAAGCTCCCCGAACCCCGGGATTTCCTTCTCAAAAAGAGGGATTACGGACTCGATTGTAACGTCTTTCGGAGCAAGCCCGGTACCCCCGCTGGTAATTACAATATCTGCGGGGCTATCAAGGGCTGTAAGGACTGCATTTACAATTAAATTTTTTTCATCGGGAACGAGCCTGTAGAAAGGAACTTTATAGCCAGTAACTTCAAGCAGGTCCTTCATATTCTTGCCTGAAAGGTCATCAGCTTCTTCAGGTAATGTGGAATCTCCGTATTTTTCATACCTTGAGGTCGAAATTGTAATTAGGGCAAAAGAAAAAGATTTTTTAGCGGCTTTTTTGTGAATTTCTGGTGTAAGTTCTTTCATGAAAACCACCTAAAAGGGATTCTGTAAAGTCCTCAGAGACTGAATATTGTATAGCTTCAAATATACTTCAAAGCTTGCTGGAAAAACTCCAATTCCCCTAAGACTTTATAGAACTAAACTAGGACTTTTACGGAGCCATTATTCAGTAGTTATAAGTTGTTGATTCTTTTAGGTGAAGTTTTATTCGGTCGAGTTGTTCTCTTTTTCTCATATAGTTTTATGATGGAGTCATTTTTCAATCACTTTTTCATATACTTCAAGGGTTTTTTCCGCTATTATCTTCCAGTTGTATTTCTTTTTGAGAAGATCATGCCCTTTTTTACCCATTCTGTTACGGTCAAGCCCTTCAAGGACGTAATTTAAGCCCCAGGCTATGGAAGAGGGTTCTTTATGAGCAATAACGCCTGTTTTGAAGTTCTCCACAAGGGCGACTGCATCACTTGCAACTACAGGCTTACTTGCATCCCAGGCTTCAAGCACAACCATCCCAAAGGGTTCGTTCCGGCTAGGTACGCACACAAGGTCACAGGCATTAAACCAGTCTATTACAGTGTTATCCGGAGCATATCCTAGGAAGTTGCAGGAGTTGCCAATGCCGAGTTTTTGAGCCTGATACTCACACTGAGAGCGCATTCCCCCATCTCCGATAAGTACAAACCTGGCATCCCTTTTTCTCAGGACTTTTGCCGCAGCTTCCACCAGCAGGTCAGGCCCTTTCTGATACGCCATCCTTCCAGTAAAAAGCACAACTGGAAGGAATGGATGGATCCCATACTGCCTTTTTACGTTTCCCGGGTCAATTTCTCTCTTAATCTTTCCCACATTTATTCCGTTAGGAATTTCCCAGAGCTTATAATCGGGAATTTGGTAAATCTGCTGAACTTCTTCCTTCAATATTGTCGAGGTTGCGATCACATCAGAGGATTCATACCCTCCGAGCCACTCCCTGTGAGATATTTCTTTTGCCTCCCACCAGTCTCCGTGACGATTTCCGTTACGCCCCCATTCTGTGCTGTGAAAAGTCAGCACAAAGGGCAGCCCGAATTGAGCTTTTATTCTACAGAGAACATTTACAGGATGCCAGTCGTGCCCATGCAGGACATCGAACTTCCCTACTTTTTCCCTAACATCCAGGAACCGGATGTACATATCGTCGCACATCCTGTCCATCTGTTCCACTATCCCCCCATTTTGACCACAGGTGATTCTGTGATAATGGACGCCATTTATTATCTCATCACTGTTTCCACGGCCTCGCGTAAAGAGATGAACCTCATGTCCCTCTCCTGCAAGAGCCTCGGAGAGTTCAGATACGTGGGGTGCAATCCCTCCTATACGTATCGAATACAAGCTTTCCCAGGAAAACATTCCTATTCTAAATTTTTTCATAGACCCATTTACTCCTTCTTGTTACAATCGGAGTTAACAAATAAGTAACAAAGAATAGTATATTGTTATTTTATATAATCTTTATTATATAATTAAAGCGTCTAAGATGGTTGTTTTCTGCTGTAAACCTCAGCCCACAGTTTTATACCCCATCCTCCAAATACGCAGATGCCTTACCCCAATGGCTTCTGCCTCTTTAGTTCTGGATTTTATAAATAATAACTTTTAACTGTAATATTGCTTTTAGCCTGGAATATATCAACTTTCTATTTACAGACGTTGATTAAGTTCAATATTAAATTAATGCTAACTAATAAGAAATTTGTTTAAAAATGTTTGCATTATAAAATTGACGGCTGAAGCTTGTACTTTTGTAGGTTTTGATTTACTTTCCGGTGTCCATATAAGTTAAATAGGGCCTGTACGTCTCAACTGAAGCTTGCGAAATAAAATCCTTTATGCTTTATTCTGTTCTCAGTTGCTTAAGTTCAAGACTTGTACTATGCCCTCTCATAACGTTAACAGACGCACATTACATTTTTCCAAATGACAGCTATTTAATAAATCAACCTAATTTAGTATATATGAGTGAGATCAGGGAAGGGACAGATTTATTTTCAACATATGAGGAAGGTATAAAAAAAGAGTGGATTGTAGCAAACGGGCTTGGAGGATTTGCGTCCGCTACAGTTATTGATGCAAGAACAAGGACTTACCATGGGCTGCTTGTAGCGGCTCCACATAATTATCCAGGAAGATATTTAATGCTTGCTTGCCTTGACGAGGAAATTTATACTGATGAAGAAGTTTATGAGCTATATATCCATAAGTATCCTGGTACAGTTTCTCCAGCTGGTCCCAATTACCTTACCGAATTCATTCGGACCCCATTTCCTCTTTGGGTTTACCAGCCAGGCGATTTTACCATAAAGAAAAGAGTCTTTATGGTCCATAATAGTAATACAACCTGCGTTCTCTATGACATAGAATCTAGAAAAGAGGAAGCTTTGCTAAGGATTTTTCCTCAGGTAACTTCAAGAGACTTTAATCTCACAGCTCGTTCTGGATACCTTTCCTTTAGCCAGGAAGCTACTCCTAATGGAGTAGGATTGGCAAGCTCTAATGGCTTTACTTTCTCGCTTTCATCCAATCTTGAGTATCATTCTGATCCCAAATGGTATTATAACTTAGAGTATGATGCCGAGAAGGAACGTGGACTTAACTTTCAGGAAGATAGCTTTAATCCCGGTTATTTCGAAACTAAACTCAAGTTAGGGACCTCTCGATTCTTTATTGCTGCTTCAACAAGGGATATATCTTCTTTTACTCTCAAGCAAGTTGATAAATTCTATATAAGAGAAGCAAACCGGCAGAATCTTCTTGTTCTCGATTCAAAGCTTACTGACCCCTTTGCTCTTAAGCTTGTCAAGGCAACTGATATTTTTGTAGTGAAAAGCCACGCTGCAGGAGAAAATACGATAATTGCAGGATATCACTGGTACTCTGACTGGGGAAGGGACACAATGATTTCTCTGCCTGGCTTGCTTTTAGTCCCTTATCGTTTTAAGGAAGCCAGGTCTGCCCTTGACTATTTTGCCAGATACTGTCGGAGAGGCTTAATCCCCAACACTTTCCCGGCTTTCGGAGGAGAGCCAATTTACAATACAGTGGACGCTTCTCTCTGGTTTATTCATTCCCTTAGCCGCTATTTCGCATATACACAGGATTTCCTTTTCCTCTCGGATATCTGGGACACTGTAGGTACCATTATAGACAACTATTATAAAGGCACAGATTATGAAATTTGCATGGACTCTGATTATCTTATTCGGCAGGGCCCTCAATTAACCTGGATGGATGCCAAAATCGGAGAATGGGCAGTGACACCAAGAGCAGGTAAAGCCTGTGAGATAAGTGCTCTCTGGTATAGCGCCCTGAAAACTGCTTCTTACCTTGGCACTCTTCTCGGCGAAGATGTTTCCACATACGAGACTCTTGCAGCCGGAGTAGCTTCGAATTATGAGAACGCATTCTGGAACCCGGAAACTAACTGTCTCTTTGACCTGATATATCATGACGAAGCAGGAAACGAGGTTAAAGACCCTGCTATCCGCCCTAATCAGATCTTTGCTGTATCGCTCCCTTACACTATGCTTTCTCCTGAGAAAGAAAAAGCGATCGTAGACAAAGTTGAAAAAGAACTTCTAACTCCTTTTGGGCTCAGAACTCTCTCGATAGATCATCCCTTGTATAAAGGACAATATCATGGAGATGCAATAAACAGAGATACAGCCTACCATAATGGGACAGTTTGGCCCTGGCTCCTTGGATCTTATGTGAAAGCCTACAGGAAGGTCAATAATTATTCGGAAGATAGCCGTGAGAAAATGCGGGCTCTTCTTCAGGGCTTTGATGCTCATCTCGAAACTGCAGGCCTTGGCAGCATTTCGGAAGTATTTGATGGTGACTACCCTCATTCTCCTGGGGGCACTATCGCCCAGGCCTGGAGCGTTGCAGAAATTCTAAGGGCATATGTAGAGGATGTACTCGGGATCAAGCCTTGAAAGAGGAATTGCTTGTATAGTAGAGTATAGTAGAGGATGTAATTGGGATCAAGCCTTAAAAAAGGTAGGACTTACGCACTTGAGATACGAACCAAGTACAGTAGCATTGTGGTTTAAACTTACATTTCAGACAGTTAAAGGTTTAATGCTATTGATTTTTCAGTTCAACTGCGTAAGTTCTAGAAAATATAGATTATCAATACATAAAAACTACAATGAGTAAACCTCTTGGTATTGTTAATCTAGTAGGTATTGTAACGGCAGAGCTTGTAGCAACAGAACACATGCTATTTTTTGAAGGTTGAAAACAGTGAAATACTTTCTGTGATTTTGCAGTTTCGAGTTAGTTTCCCAATATTCGGTAAAAATTATTTAATGCTTATTAAGACGTACAATTACGAATACTTATTTCACAAGCTCATTCTTTGGAAAAATTAATTTATGTTGAAACTATTTGTACATAGATAATTTTTTTAGAAAAAAACTTTATCTTTAATAAATCAATATCATATTTGAACCTTAATTTGAAATTCATTAAGAAAATTATTAAAAAATACTCATTAAAGATATTAGATAATACAATAGGCGTATATATATGAAACAAGCAAAAATATTTGCTACGTCGATTGTTCTTTTCTGTTTACTGTTTATTCCACTAGCGTCAGCAAATGAAAATATCAATGTATCTGCAAAGGAAAGCTTAAATGGTGAGTTGCAAAAAGCTGTTGAAAATTACAACCAAGTAGTGGTAAACAAAAACTCGTCATGGGATGATGTTACAAAATGCACAGATCAGATAAATCTAATCGTGGATCAGATTCATAAACTCGGAATGGATGTTGATTTCAAACAAACATCCGATGTGCACGTAAATGCTAAGGGCGAGACAATACCTGCACGCATCTCTGCAGAAATTAAACCATATATGCTTTCAAAATCATACCGTTTTTCCTCAAATAACAGTACGGTTTTAGCTCAGGTCTGGGGAACAAATATAACAACTGCAGAATTTATGGAAAAAGTTTATCCTGGATCACTGAAAGTGCTTCCTAAAGATACTGTCGCGCGTCTTAAAAAAGAACCAATGGTTTGGCCAGATCCACAAAAAATACAACCTGGTGGAAAGCAAATGGTAGCACACATGGTAGTAACTAAAAGTTCAAAATCGGGTGCTTTAACACCATTAGATATATTTAATCAAGGCATCTACGGAGTAATATGCAACTCTATTCAAATGCCGTATACGACTTCAAGAACGATATCTTTTAAGTTGTAATTCCATAAATCCTGTTTTTGATTCTTGTAATTCTAATTTATATTTGTAGAAAGTGACACATTTTTAGATAGTTTAATATTTTGTGTTAATAATTTCTTTGTCCAACTGGTAAGTCCTGAGGAGGATTGCTTGTATAGTAGAGGATGTACTTGGAATTAAGTCTTAAAAAGGGCTTGTATAACCCTACTTTGAAAGTTAAAAATGCAGTGAAAATATCGGCTCTTCGCTATTTCAAGTGGGTAATTATACATTTACTTTCTAAATGTAGGTGCAACATAAGTAATCTTGAAAAGAGTATTTGTGAAAAACCAAGTTCATGTTCGATGTTTATTTATTTGGAACGATCGCATCTTAACTGATAAATTATTTATAACCCACACAAAACAGCGAAGAGCCAAAATATCCTTTGGCATGGGATCCACGGGCTTGGGTATGTAACTAAGCTGCCATTACTATCATTACGAGCTCTAACTTATAGTATTCTGCCTAATTTCGCATAAGGTTCCTGCTCTTCAGAGTTCTATTTACTTTTACTTGCTTGCCTATATTTTAGTATATTAACTTATTTGTAAGCCCATCTATTAAAAAAAGTTAATTCTGATTTTCCGATTTTCAAGATTTTAAACGAAATTTTATCCTTTTTATTTAACTCTCTGAAAACTGTTTGACTTAGCCAGCCTTATTAATATTAATTTTTGAAGTTTCGTTTTTCAGTGAGATATTCCTATCTTCAACACTGCAATATAATGCAAACATTTTCAACTTCAATATAGACTTGCACAAGTATAAAATAGCGGACAGGTCTTACTGCTTCAACCTTGTCTACTATCCAATTAAGGGCGGGCCGGTCTCTCCCGTCCTTCCCTCTCCCGAAGTTAGCGAATCTATATTGATGATTTTACTTGCTCTTCTTTTTATGGAATTATTGTTAGTCACTGAACGTTTAGATATCAATCCTGTTAAAAATTGCCATTGTTTCTTCTTGATAGATTTGAGCTTCTTTATGTCTTGTAAACCATATATCGGATCATGACATACTTTGGTTCAAGGGCTCGCTCTTTGGCTCTATCATACATAGCGCGGAAAGGGTCATTTTGGTTTTTTCTTCTTACTAGGTGTTATAGATGCAGAAATCGACAGGTTTTATCTTGATGGTCCATCTCTCCACAGCATCGTTCCAAGTCCTTTTTCCTTTACTGTGACGGTGACGCTTCTCACTCCACTGATAACGAAGCAAAACTAATCTTTTCTGACAAGGGTTTGTCCAATGTTGTGTGTCAACGATCAGAAACCCTTCTCTAAGCTTAATGAATTTCCTTACTTCATTCCATAAAGGTTCTGTGTCTGAAGTTTGCTTTTGTAGAACACCAGTAAAACAATCATGAGAGGCAAAGTTAGTTGTAGAAGCATAAGAGCGACCAGCTTCTGTCAACATAAACTTATTAGATCAAAAACGGCTAGTCTTCTGCGCAGGTATCATTCCTTTGATCCTGAATACTTTCAATTTTACCGCAAAACCTGCATTTTTAAGAACATTTTTGGCACTTTAACGCAAGAGAGCTACCTTTTATCAATTAAGATTGCTGTTTCCTTTTTTGAATTTCCATTGCATATTTTTAAAATTAGTTCTCAATTAAGCCAAATGAATGTTACATACGCATATTGAAATTTAATATCATTTTATTTTTAAAAGATATGATCAATTTTTGGATTAAAATAAGTATAGTTTTATTTAACTTAATGTAACTTTTCAACTGTCAAACATTAATTAGCCAACAAGAAAGTTTAGCGTCATAGAATTTACACGGTTTAACTAAGCTCATAGTTCATTTGTCGCTAAAAAGTTTGAATCGACAAACAACACCCCTCAAATTGTGTTAATTTAAACAATAGAAAGGAGTGAAGTAAATGGTAAAACAGTTAAATGAAGTGAAAAAAGTACTAACGATTTTGCTGGCAGTTTTTTTTGTAGCAATATTGACAGTCGCAAAAGTAAGCGTAGCATGTAGTGCCAACGACTCAAATGACTGCAGCTCAGCAGTTGTGAAATGTAACAATATTTGGGAGTGGGGGAGATGAGAAACCAAAAACAGAAAATATTCATGCTTATGTGCCTTTATGTATTAGCAAGTACGCCTGTTGCATTATGTAACACGTCACCAATGATTTATGTCGCAGGAGATGGCACAGGTACCTATAATTGCGATGGGATAAATGATCAAGTAGAGATTAACCAAGCGCTTAAATATGCAGCAAATAATCCAGGTACAACAGTTTACCTCAAAGGGCCATTTGTTTATGATATAAGAAGCTCTTGCTTAATCGGATCAAATACGGAACTTACAGGCGACTCTAGTGCAGTTCTCAGATTAGCAGATTATGTTGGATGGACAAAGACAGGTGCAGCAACTCCAATCATAGGTCAGATTGGAGGCAAAGGATCCCCGGTTCATGACATAAAAATACACGGCTTTGAAATAGATGGTAACGAAGGTGCTCAATCTGGAGCTGGAGGAAAAGATCTGTATAGAGTAATTTTTTTCCAGGGATCAAGCGACTTGCCGGTATCTAATATTAGAGTGTACAATATGAATTTGCATGACGCGAAAGGCGAGGGATTTAGATGTATATTTGGGGAAAACATATATTATTATAACAATGTTGGAAGCAACTTACAGCACACTTGTGTAATGTACTCTCGTGTCAGTACCGGAGAAATACGCAACAACGTTGCCCACCATTGTGCGTCTGCGGCCGATAGATTGGATAACTGTCAGAACATTATAATAGAAAATGAAAAAATATCACCATACTCCGGTATCACGACATATATAAAGAATTCAAAAGGCTATGCGGTGTCCGATGCAGGTATACAAATATGTAATACAGCTTCTTGGTCAGATACTTCAAATATCATTATCCGTAACTGTAATATTATGTCGGGAGTCAATGGCATTTGGCTTGACTGTTTAAAAGATGAATCAAATGTCAATTTATATAATAATGTTATACATGACAGTGGATATGAAAACGAAGGAGTTAGCCGAAATGGAGGCATAGCAATCACAAATTGTGGTAACGGGATCACAATTAAGAATAACGATATTACCGGTTCGTATTCTCCCCGAATCTATGTTGACCGCGTTTCAGGCACTCATTACAGTGACTATCGTGAATAATATTGTGAAAGGTAAAACCGGTTAAGCAGTAAAAACAAAGTTCGCTACTTTGCTAAAAATTCCTCTTCTATTTTTTCCCCGATTTATTTTTCCGTATTCACTCTACCACTAATTTAACCTTAACTTTTTTTGGATGAGGGCAATAAAGTAAGAGAGGTATTCAAGTTTTGTTCTTTTCTACAGGAAGAACAGATGCAGTAAGCCTTTCATTCTTGTTAGTAATGTAGAGGAGATGTATGAATAAAAAGAGTTTGTTGACCTCTTAGCCTGTCAACTTATTACATATTCTAATCAGGTGAATCTACTTTTCCACAATAAGGATCATCGGTAAGATCAATGAAGAATTCATGACTTTTACCTGTTTTGAGAGCTTTTATTACTAAATCAATACATTATTTGACTTTAATTCAATTTTAGGGTCATATCCAGATTTATATGGTAAAAAAGATATATGGCGGCGTTTTCACCATATATACATATCGGAAGACATTGTTTAAAGGAAAGAAAAAAATAGTGAACTACTGAACTTGATTAATAACCCACCACTTTTTTAATTTAGTACACAGATGGTACCAGTTTTATATTTACTTTATTTTTAGTATATATATTCCCTGTCATTATAGGCAGCATATCTTTTGAGTCTAGCTCGACTGCAACCTTACAATTTGAGAATTTATTTTTTGTTATGGATTTACAGGTTGTCCAGCCTTTGATATTTAGACCTATGTCACATTTGTAAATATGATTCCCAATAATGGAAGTATCCCTAGATTCATATAGAGAAATTTCACCGTTTATTATTTTGTTATTAAGAAGAGTGTTCCCTATACAATTCTGCCCTATTATGTCAATCCCGCAATTTGAGAAAGCGCAATTTCTAATCGTCACGTTTACTCCATCACTTAGGATTGCTCCATTTTTTGTAATGGAGAACCCGTATAACATGCCTGAAACACCCCCCCACATTCTAGCACCGTAGATTGTAGGATAGTTTGTACCTGTTATTGTCAAATTTTTATTCGTGATCTGGAGATTTTCTTTATAGATTCCCGATGAAACTTTTATAGTATCGCCATCATGAGCCTCATCTATAGCCGATTGAATAGTTTTATAATGGAGTTTACTGCCAACATGAAGAGTAGCGGCTGAAGCAGTAGATGAAACAAGAATTAAAAATAAAACAGCAGCTATCGAATATAATATTTTCTTATTTTTCATTTATCTTTCATCCTTTATTTTTTTAATTTTAGATATGTTAATAAATAAAAACAATACTGTAGTTTTTAATTCTTTTCTATTTCTCAAACAAATTTGTAAAAGTAAAATGGTTTAAGCATATATCTGAAAACTATTCACGATAGAATCACGAATCTGTCTTAAAAGCAAGTAATTTCTGCACAAAAACGTGCAAGGATAGTATGAAAATTTCGAATGAACTAAAAAGTAAGATTAAAGAAATTAAGTTAATTCTTGCTAATGAAATCAATACTCCTTCTGAAGAATTCGTAAAATTTTTTGCTAAAAAAGTAAACAGTGCCCCTTTTACCCAAAGCCTCCGTGAAAAATTTACAATTATTACGAAAAACGCTCTCAATCAATTCATCAACGATAGAATCAACGATAGATTGAAATTCGCTATGAATGAAGACTTACTTTCCTCTAATTCTAAGGAATACGTGCATGCCTCCAGTTCAAACGAAAGTAAAGAGTCATCTTCACCTGACGTTTTAAACAATAATTCGTATGAAATTATAACAACTGGAGAGGAACTAGAAGGCTACTATATTATAAAAGCAATTCTTCGTGGAAGTCTAGATTTTAATAGCTTATCAACCAATCCTCAGGTATGCTCATACTTGCAGCGGATGTAGGAACAGGTACACAGGATATCCTGCTCTTTGACTCGGAGAAAGAGGTGGAAAACAGCCTTCTCATGGTCATGCCTGCTCCCACTCAGGTTATTGCGGAAAAGATTCGGAACGCTACCAGAAAAGAGAAGGCAATAGTGCTTACAGGGAACATTATGGGTGGAGGCCCTTCGGCTTTTGCTATTAAAACTCATCTTGAGGCAGGTTTTCCGGTGTATGCTACTGAGCAGGCTGCTTTGACTATTCATGATGATATAGAAAAAGTGAAGGCTTTTGGAATTCAGATTGTCTCCGAAGAGGAAGCAAAAAAATTGGCATCCGAGGAAAACGCACTCAATATCATTATGCGAGACTTCGATCCGGAAGCAATTTCGTCCGCACTTTCAATTTTTGAGGTTCGTATGCCGGAAAACTATGCGGTAGCTGTACAGGATCATGGGAATGCCCCTGGGAAAAGTAACAGGGTATACCGTTTTGAACTCCTCAGAGAACTCATTGAAAGGGGGGGAAAACTTGAAAATTTTGTGTACAGGCCAGAGGAAATCCCGGAAGCTTTTTCCCGAATGAAAGCCCAGGCCGATTCCCTTCTCAAAGCTATCGGGGACTCGAAGACCAGATCGGTTTTCATGGATACGGGCCCTGCAGCTGTTTTCGGAGCTCTTACGGATCCTGCTGCCTTGCAGCCTTCAATCGTGGTTAATATTGGAAATGGACATACTTTGGGAGCACTTGTGCTTGAAAATAAGATCACAGCACTTTTTGAGCACCATACTTCTCTTATGAATTCTGAAAAACTTCAGGATTATATTATAAGGCTTGCCGACGGGGAACTTGGTTTTGATGAGGTCTTTGCAGATGGAGGACACGGGGCCTTCATAAAGGAAGCTCCAGGTTTTGAGCAAATTCGTTCTATAATGGTTACAGGCCCTAAAAGGGAAATGCTTGAAAAACTTTCGGACAGAGAGATCCGAACAGATATTTTAAAAAAGTTACATTTCGCGACACCTTTCGGGAGCATGATGCTTTCAGGTTGTTTCGGTCTTCTTGCAGGGTTCTTTGAAAAATACCCTGATCCATCAGTGAACTACCTCTCCTAAAACTCTAACCTGGCGGTTCAAGTTTTTGAGGGAGAAACTTCCTGCTTTATGCCCCTGACTCTTGTCAACGAGTCCACAGGCTCTACCTCATGTTCCATGAGTGCAAAATTTTTGATATTAATTGCGGCATTAATGTCTCGATCATGAATAGTATTACAATCAGGACATTTCCATTCCCTAATATCTAAAGTTAATTCGGAGATTATGAAACCCCACTACAAATATTACAGGTTCTCCTGAGGAAGGGGTCTTACAGCCTTATGGGATAAAACTTATAAACTACTAAGTAGTAGGGAGTAAGTTACCTAAGCCCGGAATATATAATTTTTCAGGGAATATAAACCTCAATTCCAGAATTCCTTTCCGAGGACTCGGGAATGCAAGAGTTACGTGCTAAAACTCGCTATGGCAGGTTTACAGATAAATGTAAATATAAGCAGGTATCTCTATATGCACATATCTCATACTGAATGGTTTGCTAAACGGTTTTTTGCGAACGTGATGCAAACATTTATATACGGAAACAAATCCGTTACACAAATCCTAATCCAAATTTAATTTAAATCTAATCAAAATTATTATTTTTCAGGAGAATCAAGCTTATGGTACGAAAGCCAGGAAGTATGTACAGAAACGTAAGGCAGCGCTCATTCACCAGAAGAAAATACATGGGCGGTGTTCCAGGCAGTCAGGTTATTCACTATGACATGGGGGATAAAGCAAATACCTCTTTTCCAATTAAAGTTTCCCTGATTGTAGAAGAAAGATGCCAGATAAGGCACGTTGCTCTTGAAGCAGCCCGTATCACAGCAAACAGGCACCTGACTTCAGATGCCGGGAAAATGGGCTTTTCTATGAAACTCCGTGTCTACCCTCACGAGGTACTCAGGGAAAACAAGCAGGCAACCGGCGCAGGTGCTGACCGTGTATCCAGTGGAATGCGCAGGGCTTATGGAAAGAACGTAGGTACAGCAGCAAGGGTAGACTCAATGCAGAAGATCTTCACTGTGGCTGTTGAAAAGCAAAACTTTGAGGCCGCAAAGAAAGCTCTCTGGCATGCAGGACAGAAACTGCCTACCCCTTGCAGAGTTGTTATCGATCAAGGGGCAGAACTGGTACAGTAACCAGTTTAACTGTTAACATCAAAAGGAGTATAATAATGTACGATTACGAAGAGCTTTTGGACCGCGCAATGGCAAAGATGCCTGATACCGAGACTACGGACGCTCGATTCGTAATCCCTGAGCCCAGAATTTTTTCCGAAGGCAAGACCACAATTCTTGATAACTTCGGAAATATTGCAGATATCCTTAACCGGGACCCTGACCACCTGATGAAATATCTCACCAGGGAGCTTGGGACTGCAGGGAAGATAGAAGGCACACGTGCAGTCTTCCAGGGAAGGTTTACGAGAGCTCAGATCTCTGATAACATTCAGGCTTATGTGGACGAGTACGTCATGTGTTCGGAGTGCAAACGCCCGGATACCCAGCTTGTCAGGGTGGAAAGGGTACTTATCCTGAGATGTTCTGCCTGTGGAGCTCACAGACCTGTCAAAAAGAGAAAAGTATCCAATGTTGTTGTCAGGGACGCCATCGAGGAAGGCGGAATCTATGAAATCAGGATCGATGCCGTGGGATCCAAAGGTGACGGGATAGCAAAAATAGATAAGTATACGGTTTTCGTGCCCGGAGCCGCAAAAGGCGACGTGACAAAGGTAAAAATAAAGAAAATCAGCGGAAACCTTGCCTTCTCAGAAAAGGTGGTCTGAGGTTCAGATTTTTGGTATAATTAATGCAGCCCGGGCCGACTACTTTTTTATTCGGTTTTCGCACCCGGGCAGCTTAAATCCTTATTTTCAGAGATTACCTTCTATTCAAAGACTAAATCTTGTATCAACATTTCCTTTTTTTGAAGTTTTCAGATACTATCGCCCCACGATTTTTATGACTCGATAACTTACTGCAGTTCAGCCTCCAGAAAAACCCAGGAGCGATTATGAATATCTGCCAGTTAATTCAAGCAAATCAGGAACCTGTGAGGAAAAATGACTCATGAAAAAGAGGATGTACCAGACGCTCCAGCAAAGAACGCCCAGTCGAAAGGTTCTCCATTACAGGAACACAACATAGAAATTCTCTCCGTGCCCGGACTATCTGTGAACCTCAGGCATGCTGGAGATACCCTGGAGCTTGCAGCAAGCGGAACTCTGAAAGCAGCGTGTAACCCTATCCTGAAGAAGATTAACTCTCGCCTGCAAGAAGAAAAGCCAGCCCTTGTGCAGGAAGACAGAGTTATTGCCTCTGCCTGGCTTCCCCCAATCCCGAGCCCGGTTTTTAAACGTCTCATTTTTGCAGAGATGCAGATAGCCCTGGGAAAGTACATTCCGGAAACAGTATCTATCGAACTTACCCGCCAGAACAGTTCGAGATACCCGCCTGGAGCAACTGCAAACGAGCTGGAAACAGATACTATTAAAAGAATAATAGACGAAGCCCTTGAGCTTGGTACTTTCATTATCACATTTACAGAAAATGATCCACTACTGCGGGAAGAGGTCTTCGAACTTATAGAATATGTGGACAAAAAAAGCGCTATAGTAAACTGTTCCACATGGGGCACGGATTTTTCAAAAGAAACTGCCCTCAATCTAAAAAAGGCAGGGCTTCATTCCCTTATGGTAGGCATCTACTCAACTGACCCTGCAAAACACGATGCAATCCGAAATTCTGAGGGAGCATATGAAAGAGCAATAGAAGCAATAAAACTGGCTCTTGAAGCAAGGCTTGTGGTTGTAATGACAACACACGTATCTCCTTCAAACATACATCAACTCCCTGCTCTCTATGCCCTTGCATCGGAACTGGGGGTACATGAATTCTCAGTATGGGAAGCCATGCCAAAAACCAGGAAAGACCCTGTAATTACCGATGAGGGTCGGAAAAGTATTCTTGAGATGTACCACAGGATAAATTCCAACCCAGTCGGCCCTCGAATGTTTGCAAACACTTATTTTGAGGGGCAGATGCTGGGCGCGATGGCAGGCAGGCGCTGGATGCATGTAACAGCAGACGGCGACGTAAAACCCAGTCCTTATCCTCCTTTCAGCTTTGGGAACGTAAAAGAAGAGCCCTTAAAAGAAATCTGGCAGAAAATAAGGAGTTATCCCTATTTCCAGAAGCATAAAAGCTTGACTCCGATGCATGACCCCGAGTTCCTTGAATTCGTTGACAGGATCCCTATAGGAGCAAGATTGCCATATCCTTTTGAGGAAGTTTACAGAAGATAATCTATTATTGATTTCTTTTTTATCTCAGAGTAATTTCTCATTTCAGGTCCTCGCCAGGAACTTTTTATCCAAAAAATCATACATATACTTCAGGTCCAGATATGTCGAAATCACCTCTAATTCGTAATCTATCCTACTTTCGGCAGGTCGACATTAGAGGCTAGATTAATTTTCATGATATCGTTTTTTGAACATTCAATAAATGTACATTACATTTAAGGCTGGTTAACGTGCGGTTTAACTCCCACGACATATATAAGCAATGAAACATTTTTGCGAGAAAATTTAGCATGAAGGACGAATGTCCTGCTAATGTTAACCTACTAACTACGCATAATTGTGGCACACCGTATCAAAAGCGCCATCAGTAAAAATCCTCAAAATTTAATGTCGACCTGCCTAGAGTAAGATCTATCCTCCTGGATTCATCTCTGGAAAAGATAACGCATCCCTTTTTGATAACCTCAAATTGAAATTCTACAGGGGCGACTGTTCAGTATCCTGACATCGAACTCAAACCTGGGCTTTATTTGTCTCTCCAGTTCACCTGCTACTCTCAAAGAGAACTTGAGACTTTTATAGGGGTCCAGGCATAATTCTTCGGACAAAAGCAAAGCTACATCGATATCGTTAAATTCATCTTTCTCAAGGAATGAACCGAAGATATAGGCTACATCTACCTCTTTCAATCCGGCTATAATCATGCCTATATCTGCTAAGAATGAGCTCTTATCCATCTTACTACAATTAAGCTTTTGAATATTTATCTTTGGGGTTAATTTCTGAAACTGGCTGCTCGAAGATAAACATTTACATATGAGCAGGTATTTTTAAAGAGCGATTTAGCTGAGATGACATTTACATCCTCAATTATGTTTATCAATAAAATGCTGCCCTCCGAAGGTTTTTCTTCAGGAAACGGCAGCGATGAGGGATTTCATGACTAATAAACTTGACCCGTGGAGTTCAAGCGACATTACTGATTATTCCAAGTTATTCGAAGAATTCGGGATTTCTCCTTTTGACAACTTGCTTCCGGAGATCCCATGCCCGAGCAAGTACATGCGGAGGAGAGTTATCTTCGGGCACCGTGATTACGAACAAATTTCAGAGGCCATGCGGAAAGGTGCCCCATTTTCAGTCATGGACGGTTTTATGCCCTCCGGGAAGGTCCACCTTGGGCACAAAATGGTTATGGATCAGATTATCTGGCACCAGGAAAAGGGTGCGAGTGCCTTTGTTGGAATCGCGGACAGAGAAGCATTTTCAGTGCGTGGTTTTTCCTGGCAGAAATGCAGGGAAATTGGAGTAGAAGAATACATACTGAGCCTTATTGCCCTCGGTTTCAAGCCAGACGGGCTTATTTACTTCCAGTCAGGCTGCAAAAGCGTTAAGGACCTGGCATTTGAACTAGGGGTCAAAGTAAATTTCTCGGAACTGGGCGCAATTTACGGCTTCTCAGGAGAAACAAATCTCTCCCATATGGTAAGCGTGGCAACCCAGGCTGCAGATATCCTCCAGCCCCAGTTAGAAGAATTCGGAGGTATAAAACCCGTTGTAGTCCCTGTAGGGCCTGATCAGGACCCTCACCTTCGGCTAACGCGAGGGCTTGCGGGCAAGATGAGTATGTTCAGGGTAGAGGAAAGGGAAGATGCAAAGACGGGGGAGAAATATCTGAGCATCCGGGGAAAAGGCGCCCCGAAAGAGGCTCTAAAGGAACTCAAGAAACGCATTCCGGGAAAAGTAAAGCTCTATGAAGAACATCTGGATGTACTCGAGCCTTCTGAATTTCCATTCCTCGAAAGGCTTGGGCTGGAAGTAAGAGATCCCGAGAAAAGAAAATATTACTTATCCAGAATTGAAGATGTCAGGAAATTTATTGACGAAATCCGCCCCCAAACCTTCATTTACTACGAAAAACACCTGGTTAATAAACAAATACGGAAACCTCTTCGAAGGATATTAGACGAAATTGTCAGTGAAGTAGCTGCCGAATTCGGAGGCTATGCTTTCATTCCTCCTGCGTCCACTTACCACCGTTTCATGAGCGGACTCCAGGGAGGTAAAATGTCAAGCAGCATCCCTGACAGCTATATCGCTCTTACTGATGACCCGAAGGAAGGGGCAAAAAAGGTAAAGAAAGCAAAGACAGGAGGCTGTGTGACTCTTGAAGAGCAGAAAAAGCTGGGTGGAAAACCTGAGGAATGCTCGGTTTTCGAACTCATGCTCTTCCACCTGCTTGAGGACGATCAGGAATTGCTGGAGATCAGGCAGGAATGTGTCTCAGGAACCAGGATGTGCGGTTCATGTAAACAGCTTGCAGCTGAGAAAATGTATGAGTTCTTAAAAGACCATCAGGAGAAACGGGAACTTGCGCGGGAACACCTCAATGAATATAACATAGTTTATAAAGATTAATTCATTTACGTAGTTTAACTCATTTACGTAGATCAACTCATTATAAAAATCAACTCATTTGCAAAGATTAAATCGTTCCCAATTTGTCAAACTCGTAATCTCTAAACTTAACCTATCAAACACTTAACCTCAAAAACCTAACCTATCAAACATTTGACTTATCAAACATTTAACTTATCAAACACCTAACTTATCAACACCTAACTTATAACACCTAACTTATCAAACATTTAACCTCTTCAGGATACTAGGATGGATCACACATGAGTGTTCAGGAAAACCTTACAATCAACGAAAAAAAGGTCTTGCTTGCCCTTGAGGAAATGGGGTCTGCAGCCCCCGAAAAACTGGAGGAAAAATCCGGACTGCAGGTAGATGCGGCAATGCAGGCAGCTTTCATGCTTGCGGAAAAAGGGTTTGCTTCAGTTTCAGAAAAGGTGCTTGAACGTTATTCCCTTACAAAAGAAGGAGAGGAATACACAAAAAGTGGGCTGCCAGAGCGCCAGATCATTGATTCTCTAAAAACTCCTATCTCCCTTGAGGAATTAAGGAGCGGTTTTTCTCCGCAGATGGTAGGTATTGCAACTGGCTGGCTCGTTAAAAAAGGATGGGCAAAAGTTGAAAACGGAGTAATGGTTCCTTCCGGAAAAGCGGATGCAGGAAAAGACGAAGAAGCCCTTGCAGCTTTTTCAGGCAAAGCAATGACCCTTGAAGAGCTTGCAGTTAGCGAAGGAACAATAAAGTACCTTCTCAAGCGCAAACTTGTCGTAAAGCACGAAGAGAAATTCAGGACTGTTTCTATAACCGATGCAGGAAGAGCTCTTGCAGGACAGGGACTTGTCCTTGAAGAAGAAATTGCTCAGATAACATCCGATTTGCTTAAGAGTGGAGCCTGGAAAGGAAAAAAATTCAGGCCCTATCGGCTTGATATTACTCCTAAACCCCTTTACGGGGCCAAAATCCATCCCTACAGGCGCCTTATCGAACAAATGCGCCAGATTTTCCTGGAAATGGGCTTTACCGAAATTAAAGGCGGGATCGTTCAGAGTTCTTTCTGGAATTTTGATGCTCTTTTCCAGCCCCAGGATCACCCTGCCAGGGATATGCAGGATACCTTCCACCTGGACAGCGTCTGTATGCTTCCGGATGAATATTCAGAAAAAGTAGCTGCAATGCATGAGTCCGGAGGAGAAATTGATTCCTGCGGGTGGGGAGGAATGTGGGACAGGGAACTTGCCAGACGCAATGTGCTGAGAACCCATACAACCGCAGTCACTATCAAGTATCTTGCTGACAATCCGAGACCTCCTGTAAAAGCCTTCTGCATTGATAGGGCTTACCGCAGGGAAACAATTGACCCTACCCATACTCCCGAATTCGAGCAGCTTGAAGGGGTTGTTATGGATAAAAACATGTCTTTTGCAGACCTGTTAGGGTTGCTAGCAGAGTTCTATCACAGGATGGGATTCAAAGAGATTCGATTCCGCCCCGGATACTTCCCATATACCGAACCGAGCGTGGAACCTGAGGTTTATGTAGACGGGCTCGGGTGGGTTGAACTTGGAGGCGCAGGGGTTTTCAGAAAGGAGGTTACTGAACCATTCGGAATCAAAGAACCAGTTCTTGCCTGGGGACTTGGAGTCAGCAGGCTTGCCATGCTGAAATTGGGACTTAAAGACTTGAGAGTCCTCTATCAATCCGACATTGACTGGCTAAGAAAGAGCGAAGTCTGCAGAATCTAAGAACTGAAAGCTGACCTGCATAATATATTGTTTGGAATCTATGCAGGTTGACAACCTGCCCCCAAATCAAAGCTAAAATCTGCCTGTTCAAATCACAGGCGATTCTTCTCTTTTTTAATCGGTCATATTTAAGGTAAAAATTACTTTCATTTTTTCGTTGCTTTTTATTCAAGCGATTTATTTCAGTCTTTACTTTTTAATATTTGTTTTTAATCTTTCTATCTTAATCATTATCTTTTAGTCATTATCTTTTAGTCATTATCTTTTAGTCATTATCTTTTAGTCATTATCTTTTAGTCATTATCTTTTAGTCATTATCTTTTAGTCATTATCTTTTAGTCATTATTTTTTAGTCATTATTTTTTAGTCTCTATTATCTTAATCTTTATCTCTTAGTCATTATCTTTTAGTCATTATCTTTTAGTCATTATCTTTTAGTCATTATCTTTTAGTCATTATCTTTTAGTCATTATCTTTTAGTCATTATCTTTTAGTCATTATTTTTTAGTCTCTATTATCTTAATCTTTATCTCTTAGTCATTATCTTTTAGTCATTATCTTTTAGTCATTATCTTTTAGTCATTATCTTTTAGTCATTATCTTTTAGTCATTATTTTTTAGTCTCTATTATCTTAATCTTTATCTTTTAGTCATCGTTGTCTTATCCTTCACTATCTTAATCTTTAAAAAAGACCTTCCTTCAGGGGAGGCTTCTTTATCTGTTACTAAAAAGCTCGGGAAAGAAAATACTCTTAAATAGCCTCAAATCTTAATTTTCGGCACAAATTTTCAAACCGAAGAAGAAAGGCCGGTATGGGGGGTAAAAGAGCAGATATGAACCGAGAAAAGTATCGGGAAACTACGAAAAAAGACTGGCTTCAGACGGCCTTCTTACTTCTTATATTTATCACAACAGTGGGTCTTTTCTCTATTCTTCTGCCTCCGGACTACTGGTATTTCTGGCTCTTGATAATGGCAGCAGAATTATCACTACTTGTGGCATGGCATGCCAAAAATTTTTCTTACCGCTGCCCAAGATGTGGCGAAGTCTTTGATATTTCAACTATCGAGGACCTCATTAGCCCTAATGGCGTAAACAAGAAATACGTGAAGTGTCCGAAATGCAGGAAAAGGTACTGGGTTGAGATCCTGAGAGTCAAAGAATAAATTACTATAAAGAAGTTTTTACCAACGATACTTTTACCAAAGATACTTCCCAAAAGTAAACTGAACCAAAGAGTAACCGTTATTTGTGGAGCAGAATAATACTTTTTATGAAAGAGGGGAAGGCTGATGTTCCCGAATACGAAAATGAAAAGATTTCCGGGAATAAACCTGAAAATATAGGAATAGGGCAGCAAAATAGTCCCGAGTTCCCGAAAGGGGAAAACGTTTCCCTTTTTCCTCTTCTTGTTGTCAATTTCATAGGAATAGTCGGATTCAGTATTGTACTTCCCTTTCTGGTGTTTCTGGTTACCAGGTTGGGTGGCAATGCTTTTATTTACGGACTGGCAAGCTCTATGTATTCAGTCTTCCAGCTAATAGGCGCCCCCATTCTTGGCAGATTGTCAGACATATATGGGCGTAAAAAAATTCTTCTCTTATGCCAATTAGGAGCTCTGATCTCATGGTTTACCTTCCTTGGGGCTCTATATCTTCCGCTTATAACTTTGTTTAAAGTTGATTCGAAGATCCTGGGAGCTTTTACATTTACCCTACCCCTTGCGTTTATTTTCTTTGCCAGGGCTTTTGATGGGCTGACCGGGGGAGAGATTTCTGTAGCGAATGCCTATCTGGCAGACATTACCGCAGAGAAGGATAGGAACCGTAACTTTGGGAAGATGTCCATTTCCTTAAATCTTGGGTTCATAATCGGTCCTGCACTTGCCGGGATTTTGAGCGTAACTCAGTATGGGGATACAGCTCCTGTACTGGGTGCAATAATTATTTCATTTATCGGAACCATGCTTATCGTATTCTATATTCCCGAAAGCAAACAGTGTTCCCTTAAAGAGCCTTCGAATGCTGAAAAATCTCGAAAATTTTTTGGCCACGAGCTTAAAAAATGCAGAATCACAACACCGGAGACAGCGAGACCTGCCCTTAGAGAAGTTTTGAAACTTCCTAATATCGCCTACATGCTGGGCCTTAACTTTCTGATAGAGCTTGGGTTCAACATTTTCTATACTGCTTTCCCCTTGCACGCAATAGCAGTCCTGAACTGGAACATTGTACAGATGAGTCTTTATTTCACGGTGCTATGCGGCTTTATAGTAATAGTACAGGGTCCTGTGCTCTCGTGGGCTTCAAAAAGGTATTCGGATGCAACCCTTATAATCTTCGGAAGCTTGATGCTGGGTACTAATTTTTTGCTGCTAATCTCTGGAAACCTCTTCCTTGCCTATCTTGCAACAGTTTTTTTCGCACTTGGAGACGGGCTTATGTCGCCTTCATTTCTATCCCTTTTATCAAAAATTGCAGGGGGAAGATACCAGGGTACAGTACAGGGGTTTACCAGCAGTTCCGGGAGTCTGGCCAGTATTTTCGGGCTGATCCTTGGCGGCCTTTTATATGAATTGCTTGAAGGAAGTGCTTTTTTGATTGCAGCCCTCGTAATCTATACCGCCTTTTTGCTTAATTTCAGGCTCAGAAACTTTGAGGAAAAGATAATAGTTTAAATAGGGAATTAATTTTAAATAGAATTAATGTTCCTTAATAAAGAGCCATATGTAAAATTCTGAGGCAAATAAAGCGTATAAAAGCTCAGAAAGTTTTATAAAAAACAAATATGAATTTATTTAGATAACTCATAACACTAAATGGAATGAACGAAAAACCGAAATGGTTATTTTCAAAGCCTTCAGAACGATTAAAAAAATTTAAAAATTCAAACCAAATATGGTACAAAGCAAAATACATCTAAAGTTAAGGGATCTAAAATGATTGGCTTTTCTCCTCTTTTCATTACTCTCTTATTCATCTATACAATTTCCTTTACACTTTGGACATGGACCCTTATTGATTGTTTGAAGTATGAGACCGATAACGGCAGCACACGCTTTGTATGGGCTATAGTGATTATTATAACCTCTCTTATAGGGGCGTCTCTCTACTATATCGTCCGGCGACCTAAAAGGATTGTGGAATTTGGAATGTAGAGCTAGATAGAGATTAGAAAACAATAAAGTAGGAAAAATCGATAAAATAGAAAAAATTGATAAAATAGGAAAAATCGATAAAATAGGAAAATCGTTAAACTATGGCTTTTCAGCTCACTTTCTCCTTTTCTTTCTCGTATGTCTTGAAAGGAATCTAATTCCCGCAGAAGCCAGTGCGAGTAGCGCCAATATTTTTCTCAGACTACGAATTCCAAGCATAAATCTCACCCCATCTTTAAGGTCCTTGCATTTATAGCTACAATTACAGTACTTAAACTCATGAAAACTGCACCCATAGCAGGGCTCAGTAAAATTCCGTATCCATAGAGCACCCCTGCTGCAAGAGGAATTGCAAAAACATTGTACCAGGTTGCCCAGAGAAGATTTTGATACATTTTGGAGTAAGTACTCCTGGAAAGCCTGATTATATTCAATACATCTCTAGGATCGTTTTTAACCAGGACTATATCAGCGGTTTCGATAGCAACATCCGTACCTGCTCCAATAGCGATCCCTACATCGGCCTGGGCCAGGGCAGGCGCATCATTGACTCCGTCCCCGACCATGCCTGTGGTATATTTCTTTTGAACCTCTTTAACCTTCTCCGCCTTCTCATGAGGAAGAACTTCTGCGAAATAATCATCAAGCTCCAGTTCTCTGGATACCCAGGCAGCCACATAATGATTATCCCCTGTGAGCATTAGGCACTTTATTCCCATACCTTTAAGCTTTGAAATTGCTTCCCTGGATTCCTTCCGGACAATATCGGCAAGTGCTAGCGCTCCAAGTACCTTCTCTCCTTCAAGCAGGAAAACAACGGTTTTTCCCTGTCCTTTAATCTCTTCAATTTTTTCATTTTCCAGGGCTATTCCCTTTTCTTCAAGATACCCAGGACTCACAACAAGATACTTCTTTCCTTCTATCAATCCTTCTACACCCTTCCCAGGAATTGAACTGAATTCTTCTACCGCCTGAGTTTCCAATCCTTTTTCTCTGGCACTTCCAAGAATCCCTGCTGCAATAGGGTGCTCAGAACTGGATTCCAGGGAGGCTGCGAGGCTCAGGATCTTTTCATTTTCGTTTTTCTCCCCAGAAAGAGAAATTATATCCGTAACCCCAAACCTTCCTTCTGTTAGGGTACCTGTTTTGTCAAAAATAAGGGCTTGAAGATTCCGTGCTCTCTCAAATGCCTGCCGATCCCTTATAAGAAGCCCGGATTTTGCCGCAATGGATGTCGAAACTGCAACCACGAGAGGAATTGCAAGCCCAAGTGCATGCGGACAGGTAATAACCATTACAGTAACTGCCCTTTCAAGGGCAAAGACAAGTTGCTGGCCGAAAAGAATCCAGAAAATAAAAGTGAGACTTCCTACAGTCAAAGCTATGATTGTAAGGTACATTGCAGCTCTGTTTGCCAGGTCCTGGGTTTTTGATTTGCTTTCCTGGGCTGCTCTGACGAGCTCGACAACCTGATTAAGATAGGTGTCCCTCCCGATTTTTTCTACCTTCACTACAAAAGCCGCTTCCCCGTTGATGGAACCACCGATAACTCCATTTCCAGGCTTCTTTGTGACAGGTTTTGACTCTCCCGTAAGCATTGATTCATTGACACTGCTTGTTCCTTCGACAACAGTTCCATCCACAGGCACTTTTTCTCCTGGCTTAACCAGAACCTTATCCTCGATTTTTAACTGGTCAACTCCCACGTCAACAACTTCACCGTTTTTCTTCAGGTGAGCAACCGACGGCATAATCTTTACCAGTTCCTCAAGAGCTCTTGAAGCCCCCATCACCGAACGCATCTCCAGCCAGTGCCCAAGAAGCATTACATCGATAAGGGTCACCAGTTCCCAAAAAAAGACACCTCCCGGAAGCCCAAAAACCACAGCCGAACTGTAAAAATAAGCCACACTAATGGCAATCGCTATTAGAGTCATCATACCAGGTGATTTTTCGGAAAGCTCGTCTTTTATCCCCCTAAGAAACGGATAACCGCCGTAGAAATAAACTGACCGAGGAGAGTAGAAAGATAATTAAATCCGCACCAGGAACAAGAAACTCAAAGCCGAAAAAATCCTGGATCATAGGAGAAAGAAGCAAAACCGGAATGGTCAGTATAAGTGAAACAATAAATCTTCTTCTGAAATCCTGAAGCATGTGGGTATGGTGATTGCCGTGATCTTTCCCCCCTGAGGGCCCATGGCCTTCATGTTTCATCTCCCTCATGCTGCTCGTGTTTCATTTCTTCGTGCTGCTCTGCCCCTGATGTTTCATTTCCTCATGCAGCTCGTGTCCCTCATGTCTCATTTCTTCAGGCTGTTCGTTGCCCTTATGTCTCACCCCTTCGTGTTGCTCATGTTTCATTCCCTCATGCTGCTCGTGGCCATGGGGTTTCTTTTCCGTATGCTGTTCGCTCTTCATTTCTTCAGGCTGTTTATGGATCAGATGCTTTTCTTCTCCATCTTGTTCATGATCGAGCTCTTCAGCCTTCATATCCCTATGCCCCTGATTTTTAATTTTATTAAATTATTATAATTTGTTAATATTATTTTAAAATAAAAGAATCAAATATCCTGAGTCGAACAAAAGTGCGATCTGCTTTTCTAAATTTGAAAGCTCAAATATAGGCACAGTATAATTCCCATGTTTTAAGATCTGCTTGTAGAATATGATTTTTACAACCGAGAAAATAGTTTCTAACTAAAGTCCCTCTAGCGATTTTATTATATTAGTTGTATATAAATGTCTTAAATTGGCTAGGTAAACAAAACTTGGTAGTGCCCGCAGTTATTGATCAATTCTGAAAAAGCAAGTCCTATTACCTTATTTGAGGAAATGCAGAAGAGTATTGTACTTAGTATCTGTAACAAAATAAAATCGACATTTTTTTATATAAGTTACTACTATTAACTTATATGAACAACCGACTTGAGCAAATTATCTCTGAAAAGTATGAATTACTAAAACCTTTTTTTGATGAACAAAAAAAACGTTTATTTGCTGCTGCAGAAGCTATTAGCCTCGGTGAAGGTGGAATCAGCATAGTTTCTCGTGCAACAGGCATCAATCGTGAAACCATTTCAAAAGGTTGTAAGGAGCTTGAAAGTGGAACAACTGGAGAAATTGGAACATCTGTCCCTAACGGCAACATTCGAGCTCCTGGTGGAGGTCGCAAAAAGAGTATTGATAAAATAGGATCCTACACTTATATCTGATCTTGAAAATCTTATTGAGCCTACAACCCGTGGTGATCCTGAGTTCCTCTTACGCTGGACCTCTAAAAGTTCTCGCAAGTTGGCTGAAGAATTAAAGAAAATGGGTCACAAGGTAACTCATGCAAGAGTTGCAGATATACTCCACCTGCTTGGTTACAGTTTACAGGCAAATAGGAAGACAATAGAAGGAACTTCTCATCCGGATCGTGACCAGCAGTTCAACCATATAAATGAGAAATGTAAGGAGTTTCAAGAAGAAAATCAACCTGTAATTTCTGTTGATACAAAAAAGAAAGAGCTGGTAGGAAACTATAAAAACGGTGGCAAGGAGCTACGCGCAAAAAACTATCCAACACATGTAAAAGTGTATGATTTTAAGGATAAAAAACTGGGTAAAGCGATTCCATATGGAGTCTATGATCTTACAAGGAATAAAGGATGGGTCTACGTCGGCATCGATCATGACACCGCTGCATTCGCAGTGGAAACTATTCGTCGTTGGTGGTACAATATTGGACGTGAATCATATTCCGAAGCAAAAAATCTCATGATTACTGCCGATGGTGGTGGAAGCAATGCAAATCGCAAGCGTCTATGGAAGACAGAGCTGCAAAAGTTATCTGATGAAATTGGGCTCGAAATTTCACTGTCTCACATTCCGCCAGGCACAAGCAAATGGAACAAAATCGAACATAGACTATTTTCCCACATAACTTTAAATTGGAGAGGTAAACCACTAACAAGCTACGAAGTAATTGTGAATCTGATTGCGGCAACAACTACAACTAAAGGGCTTAAAGTTAAGTGCATGTTAGATGAGAATGAATATCCAAAAGGGATAAAAATAAAGAAAGAGGAAGTTGAAGTATTAGAAATCATTCACGACGAGTTTCACGGAGAATGGAACTATACATTCAAACCTAGAAATAAGGACGTTGGAGAATTTATTTTGTGACTTAGAGATTTTGTGCTTGTTATTTTCAGTAACTAGCGGTTACGACCCAAAAACCCATATATAATATATTTTTGGCTATCCAATGGCCCAAAAGCTCAAAGATATCAAATAAGGGATATAAAATATTGTATAAGTCAATATATTGTAAGGAATTAACAAATATACTTAAAAATGTGAAAGGATGTGACAATATTTTTAATAACTTAACAGATTTCAGTTATCAGAGAAGTACAACAGAAGCTATTGGATTTTACATAGTTTACTTACTTCTGATAATAGTTCTTGGAACACTTTTAGCACTCGGACTTGGTTCGACACTGCAAAATGATACTTATGATGCTTATGGTTATGGATTAGTCGTTGGTAATATTGTTGCTATTGTTATTTCGCTCGGGATTTCCTTTTTGATTCTCAAAGAAAAGAATCTACTCGGAAATTTTGGCTTTATTTTAATAGCCTTACTTTCTGGGGTGCTGGCTTTATTTCTTGGTGCATTAGGGGGTTTGATTCCTGCCGCTTATTTAACAACAAAGCCCGCAAGCAGAAGATAGGAAAAATATCTTTTTGTAACTTATAGTCCATGTTTGAATTATTAAACTTTTATTTGTTGATTTAAATTTTTATCCATTCTTTTGAAAATGATAATGATCCTTGTATCTTCACAGCAATTCCCGTTTTGAACAAAAATACATGCAGACGAAGGTTAAATATTTTAATATTTCGTAATCATTTTATTTTATACTGATTTCTTCTATTCGGGGAGCGTCGGAAAAGTACATGATTATCCAAATTTTGACTTATTTTTCCATCTTTAATAAATTTTATAACGTTTTTTTAAGAATTATTTGAGAAAAAGAAGAGATCTAAGGAAAAATGGCAAAACCTCAATTATCTTAATTTTCGGGCAGGTTTCGACCAATCTAAATACGGGTCTTTTTCAACCTTATTTTAAAGGATAACAATCAACATATCTAGAATTGTTGTTATCCCCTATTTTTCACGGGTTGCATTCGGACACTAACAAATTTTCCTTATTTTGTCTGAAAACAGATCTGAGGAAGTTTCTTTTCAAGCATACTTTTTCTTGTTAGAATTATCAAACCCTTAATAATACAAGAAAAAATGGGATTAACTTTTCAAAAAAATTAACTTTTAGAATATATTTTAATTATGTATATAAAATTAAGGTAAAAATAGCTTTTATCCATATTTTCGGCTTTTGATATTATTTTTGTCCATTTAATGTCAATTTAAGCACTATTGTTGGAATTATATTTTTCTTGCATATATAAATGTAGAAAAATTTAATAAGTTGGACACACTAATTACTTTATTAATATATTATTAACAGTTATCCAGGTGGAAATTTCAACTTTAATGGGGTGGATCAGATGTCTACGATGAAAACCAGCGACGGTAAATCGCTGCGGTTAGAACAACCAAGTAAACAGGCTGCTCTGTATAAAAGCTGGGCATGCTGTTGAAAGAGGCACAAATAGCGGTTATACGATATTAGCTGTCGCGGCAATAATACCGGGGGCAGTAGCGTTCTTGTTCTTCATGTAAGTTAAAAAGAACTCTAACCAGCTATTGGTCGAAGTAATTGAATTAACTGAAGGTTCAGTATGACCTACGCAAAACGGATAAATATAACAGTGTCAATATTATTATTGATGGTGTTGCTGTATGGCTGTGCCTGGCGTTGTGTAATTGACCCACGCGCACTATGTTTTGGTGCGTCTTTGATTGATACAGATCCCAATGTCGTTTATTCAATAGTTTATCCAGGACATTATGTATATAATGACATTTCGAGCGCTCAGAATCATAATGTAACTAAGTTAATTAACAACGCTACTTCGAAAAAAGGGTCGATAGCTGAGATTAATAGATTCCTTTCTCAAGATGGTACATACAAAATAAAGTACGACAAATCTCATTTTGTTTGTGCAGATGCTGCAACGAGAGTTCACAACAATGCTGAAGCAGTGGGTTTGCGTTGTGGATATGTTTTGATATGGCATCGCAATTTATTTTGTCACGCAATTAATGTTTTTGCATTGGAAGATGGAAGGTTCATGTTTGTTGAAGCCACGCCCAATAAGAATGGTGATGGTGGATTCAGAGAAGCAGTATTTGGTAATCAAGAGATATCGAATGAAGAATTAGGCAAATTTCTTGGCATGGACGACATAATATTTTATCACATTTATTGGTGAAAAAGCATGCAAGAATGCTCTAATTAGTTATTTGAATTATATTTTTGCCGTAAATATTTACACTTATTATATTCTGTGAATAAATCTACAGGCTCCATAAAATTAAAGTCCCCTTACTATAAAGGGCATGAAAAGGTTCACTCAAAACTCTAAACCGCGGAAAACGCGGAAGTAGGCTACAAGGGCAAAGTTTTTTTCCGCGTTTTCCGCGTTTTCCGCGGTTTATCAATTAGTTTGCATTAGTGAAAGAAATTAGGGAATTGACTATAATTTTAAGATTTATGTGCATACTAGCTTTTTTGCCTGGAAACTTCGTTCCTCTATAATATAACTTTGCTTTCTGATTGGACCTATTTGCTCTAGAAAAAAATTAGTGGTTTGAGGGTCTATCGATAATTTCTTCTGCTGCTTGTTCCTCCATAGTCGGAATCAAGAAAAATTTAGTGCTAGGGTGCGATTCGAACGCACGAATTCCTACAAAAGTAGGCCCTCAACCTATACCTATCTCAGTTACTGTACTGGAATTTTATACGCTTTAATCTGACTTACAGCTTCCTTTGCTCGGTCTGTACTGCCAAATTGAGACGAGACTTTCTCAAAATCTCCGTGTAGAGCTTTAAGTGCATACTTTTCCAGATCTATTTCCTGTCTCGTTCGGAAGCCAAATCTTCTGAGTATAGATACGGGAGGGCACCAGCCCTGAATTGCATATTGAAGCAGGAAGAATGAAGTTATTGCGGGTAGAATAAGCCATATCTTACTCTTTTTTAGGCCAAATATTATTCCCATCAAAGAAGACGTAGCTACACGGACTTCAAAAATACTTCCTATATCCCACTCCTTATCAAGCTCTTCAATCCTTTTTCCTATCTCATAATCGGTTTTGTCAGCGTAAAACCTGACCATTGCAGCTATTTCCGTATCAATTGCCTGGTTAATTTTAGGAGTCGAATTAGCCCTTACTTTATCTCCTCGAACGAATTCACTATAATTGCTCATTACCAGCTCCCCCTTTTAATGGGCTTTTTTCAGATCTTTATAAGACCGAAACTACCTCTTGCGAAAAGAGGGTAGAGGTGCATCCATATAAGCTTATCATAATGATTAAGTGTGCAAACTTAATTTTTTATGGAGCCTGCTGCAGGAATCAAGTTAAGTTGATACTATGCTCTCTGAGCTTAAAGCTAAGGATTTTACATTTATATTATAGGTGCAGGAAGAATCAGGCTTTAGCTGCTTGAAGGAAGCAGTTAAAAAACTTTGAAATCAATCTGCATGAATCAAACTGCAGAAATCAAGTTACAAAAATTGAAAATAGTATTGAAAGTAGTCGTTTTGCTGTAATTGGTATATATTTTTACATTACGTATTTCATTTTATATATCTCAAATTTATATATTTCCACTCTGACTTACAGCTTCTCTTGCGCGATTTATATTGCTATCCTGATCTGAAAATATGTCAAAATCCCCGCGCAAAGCTTTTAATGCGTATTTTTCCACCTCGATTTCCCGTCTTGTACGTATTCCAAGCCTTCGGAATACGGATAGAGGAGGACACCAGCCCTGTACTGCATGTTGAAACAGAAAAATTGCAACTATTATAGGTAGAATAAACCAGTCCCTGTGCCACTTTAAGCCAAGTATGGCTCCAACGAACGAAAATATAGCTGCATTGGCTTCAAGATAACGCTCGATATCCCACTCCATATTAAGCTCTTCAATTCTTTTGCCAATTTCATAGTCGGTTTTGCCTGCATAAAACCTGACCGTTGCAGCTATCTCCGTATCAATTGCCTGGTTAATCTCAGGAGGTGTATTAGCCCGTACTCTATCTCCTCGGACGAGTTCACTGAAGTTACTCATTACCATAAAACTCCCCTTTTAATGACCTTTTTTCAGGTCTAGAATAGACCGGAAATCCATTTCACTAAAAGAGGGTAGAGATAGGCAAATATAAATTTATCATAATAATTAATTACAGAAACTTAATTTGATATCATAAAAGTATTAAATCTACTTTGATTTTTGCTGGACCGCGATAGGAAAAAGATGAACATTCTCTATGTAGCATTGCCTGGGCACCGTAATCTATCTTCATGCACAATCTATGCATAATCAATGCGTCATAATGTACAAGGCTATAAATAAAATTAGAAAAAGTAAAATTCACTTTGATTCTTTTTAGATAGCAATGGAATTTCCACAGAGTGCTAAAAAAATAATAAAGTATCCACTCCATTAGTTTAAATTATTTAGACCCTTGAATGACAATTAAGTTATAACAATTTAGGGTCTCAGAACTTACAATATAAGTTATATTCCTCGCTCCCTTTTCAAAAAGAGCCCACACTTAGGATAATTCAATCCCTCACAATATTTTCCCTTTAGCTGGAATTGAATACAAGTGGTGCGGTACTTGCATTTAGCATGTAATAACATAGATAGAATGCTCATTGATTGATACCCCCATTTACTATTATTTTATAAGTCAATCTATATGAACTATTGCATTTTACTTTGATTTATCTTCTATTAATATATATATAAGTAGTCTTAATTAAGCAGTTTTAGAATCGCAATCGAGAGAATCTAAAAAGCAAAATAAGACTATTGGGACAAAGCTGGATCTCTCTTACTTTAATTTTAAAGCAATTACTTGAAAAAAAGAGACTGTTTCATATAGGCCAATATATAAAATGCATATATACTTATAGACCTGGGGATTATTTCTCTAAAGGCTGCTTAAAAATAATCCACAATACTTAAAAAACAATTAATCTGGGAAATATCTATAAACTGGTTTTCAATATAATATATGGAGAATATATGAAAATTTTAGAGTGTAGCACCATAGACATTGCCCCAACTATTTCAAAATTGCTAAAGGTTCCTATGGTTTCGCCTTCAGGCAGGCCAATTCCTGAGGTCGGGAACTATGCAAAGGATAAAGGCTGCAAAAGAGCAGCAATTATCGTAATTGACAGCCTTGGTTACTCTCTTTACTGGTACTTTTCTCCATTAATGACGAATTTAAACGAGTTTGCTGAGAAAGGGCTCGTGTTTAAATGCAAATCTCCGGCAACAATAACATCTCCTGCTATTGCATCAATATTTACAGGGTACCTTCCAGAAGAGCACAATATCTATTCGACAGCTGACATTTATACCGAATCAGCAAAAAATTCTGGAAACCCAAAACTGAGAAGCATTATGGAATGGGCTTGCAGGGCAGGCCTGAAAGCGTCGGCAGTGATCGAATCAGAAGGCGCAGAGAGTTTCAGGGGAAGGTTAAAAAGCTTTTATGGAGTTCGAGAATCTGATGACATCCTCGATTATGATAGGCAGATTACTAAGTATGCCGTACAAGCCCTCAAGGAAAAGCCTGACATTCTGGCCGTGCATCTGAGAACTCTTGACCGTTTTTCCCATAGGGCAAAAAGCTGGGATGAACTGAAAAGAGCTGCAAAAGCGGTGGATGAAAATTTGGGTGAGATATTCCGGAATGCAGAAAAAGGCACTATTTTCTTCATCTGCGGAGACCATGCAATCCACGGGGGAAAAAAGTGGTTGAAAGATGCAACAAACGAAGAGATCAAGAACCATAGGGAAAACTTTGTGGCCCTGATAGTAGGTTGTACTTAAGAAAAATGGGTTCTTGTTTCTGAAAGTTATATTTATTTTTCAAGTCTCAGGTCTCGGCCTTTATCAAATATGAGCGCCTATTTCCATGAGTACTCATTTCTCAACTTTCAGGTTACATGATATCTACAGCTTGGGACCTAAAGCTTGAGACTTACAGCCTGAAACATCTTTTTGGAATATTTTGCTTTCAACTTCCAGTAAGTAGTCGAGCATTTACTGCCCGAGGATTTACTGCCTTATCGTACCATTTTCCTTTTCTATCTTTCTCCTGAAAATACTGAATTCTTCACTGTTTTACCATTGAGGTCAAAAATCAATTGCATATAAGATAATAACATATGAAGACATACGGGGGCATATGAAGGCATGTGATGAATATGATGGAAAATAATGGGAATACAACACTTTCTATCGTGCTATCCTATCATATAGCAAAACTTTTAGGACCATAGGACTAATTTATTGTACTTTTAGAACCCCTACGATCCAAGAGAATTAATAAAACCTCAAAAAAGAAAAACATATTACTATATTAGAGTCGGGCTGTAGCTACCACTATCCCAAGTTCGTAAATCCTATAATAATTCCCTCGGTTAGGAATTAAAGTTGGAAATAGGAGTTAAGGTTGGAAATAGTTACATCGGAATTAATATCCTAGATCACTTCGCTTTCTCGTCGTCCTCCCAGAGTCCAAAAGTGTTATTCTCTGTATCCATACAGATTGCAAGAAACCCGAATCCTGGGACAGCAGTTTTTTGCATCAGAATTTTGCCTCCGAGTTCTTCGACTTTCAGCAGGTACTCGTCAACCGAGCTGACACCTATATAATTCGTTATTCTCTGGTTTGCTGACCCTCTTTTTCCCAGACCTCCTCCAGGCCCGGGTTTTCCTTCAAGGTCTTCGGTATCTATCAGATAGTATTCCATTGCTTCCATTGGTCTTTCAAACTTCCAGCCGAAAAGTTTGGCGTAAAAACTCTTTGCCCGTTCAGGATCATCTGCCGGGATATCAAAATGAACAATTGTTGGCATCTTATTCCCCAGAAATAATGAGTTTTAAAGAATTTAGTTTTTGAGGTGGAAAGGCCATTAACAGGTATTGGTTGGAATTGGGGCGAAGGATGGGCTTTATTTTAGATTATTAGTGCGTATGCTTGCTTAATAGAAATCTTAATCAAAATTAAAAGATGGGGTTACCTATTTGATCCAATATTATTTATTTGGTCTTAATTCTTGTAAATTTATTCTGCATACATTTATATATTTTATAAAATAATTTTTACTAGGGCAGAATTGCGAAAATAAGGATTACTTTCAAAGCTTTTGTTTTTTAAATTTTAAAATTTCAGCTAGTTTTGGGCTTAAACAAGTGTGGAATCATGAAAAGCGGTTTCATGTTAAACAGATACAAAGAAAAATTAAAATGTGAGTATATCGACAGACGGGCTTCTCTTAAAGGTGAAGTTCAGCGGCAGCTAATACACCTGTTCACAGGTATCACTTTAATCCTTTTAATTCGAACAGCCGGGGACATGGCATTAACTCTCCTACTGTTTTTGCTTGCTTTTTATGTGCTGATTTCCGCCGTAATTATAATGGATAAGCTTCCACTGTCACTATCCACTTTTCTGTGCAGATGGGGAAGGCCATCGAAGCAGAATGTTCCACTTAAAGGAACTATCCTGCTTCTTTGCGGAATAACTCTTTCCTTCATATTATTTCCAGAAGAAATTGTGTATGCCTCAATTGCAATAGTTGCATTCGGCGATTCCGTAGCAACAGCAGTAGGTGTCCTGATTGGTACTCATAAGCTACCTTATTCAAAACAAAAAACCGTAGAAGGAACAGTTTCTGGCATCATAGCAGCGTTTTTAGCATCTTCATTTTTTGTAAGTCCTGTTCAGGCCCTTGTTGGATCTGTAGGTGGAATGCTGCTAGAAAGTGTTATAGATTTACAGACAATCAGGGAATTTAATTCTCAGATGATATACAAGTTCTTCCTTAACGATAATTTCTTAATTCCCTTATTCTCAGGTATACTAATGGTCATTATCGGCTCTCTCTAAAATATGAGGTTTTAACTTCATTATGGTTTGTTGTTTCTGCTTTTTCTGGTACAGGTCTTGGTATGCCTGCAGCCTGGTTAGTAGGAGTAGTGAATGAAGATGCAATAGGTTAAGTTAATGCAATAGGTTAAGTTAATGCAATAGGTTAAGTTAATTCAAAAGGTTAAGTTAATTCAATAGGTTAAGTTAATGCAGTAGGTTAAGTTAATTCAATAGGTTAAGTATAGGTAATCGATTAAGTGTTGCGTAATAGATCAGGCGTTGTGCAATAGGTTAAGCGTCAGATTTATAATTCATAACCAAAACTCGATACACATCTTTTTTTTACTTTGTGAACTCTAAGGCTCAGTTGTTTTCAAGAACGTTTTTCTGTATATGTGGTTAACTTATTTCCTGATGGAGTGAACTTTCTTATTAAATATTTATTATGAAGTGTTTTCCTTGAATTATTTCTGTCTTGAACCAAACTAACCTGAGACAATGGTTTCGATCTGAGTTAGCTCAAAATCTTGTTTTTCAGGTATCTTCAGTTTCTAATCCTAACAAAAAATAAAGAGCTGCTAGCGTGAAAAAGTCATCTTCTGACAAACGTTTGGTTTGAATTCTTTTTTATATAATATATTACATAATACTGAGTGGAGGGTGGGCAACTAAATGGGAACGGTAAAAGCTACCTGAATCTAGGGAGGTGAGAACTCTCAAAAGAGATCCACGCGAGGTTAAGGAGTTTATAACCGGCAGGGGCATAGGTTATCCGGCAAGCAGAGATGACCTCATTAAGTTTGCTGATGGAAAACAGGTAAACAGCGATGTTCTGGATCTTCTAAGGGGGATATCTGAAATCGAGTATAACACCCCTGATGATGTAACCAGAGAAATTGAACGTCTGGAAAATGAACGTATTAGGCCACCCAAACCAAAAGAGGACTGAATTTACGGAATATATTTTTGAAGTAAATTCGCTCGAGGGTAAGGCCAGAATTCAGGCAACAGAAGTTCATACAAGATCTTCTGAGAGAGTATTCAAGTACTGACCACCATATCAGCGCGGAATTTTAGAAAATAACTAAAATAGGGGGGAAATTTATGCAAACCAGTCCAATTGAAGTTCAAAAAGCTTTGAAGAATATAGATTATCCTGTAAAAAAGCAGGGCCTTATTGACCATGCCAAAAAGCATAATGCCAGCAATGAGGTAATGCAGGTTCTTGAAAGTCTTCCTGATAAGGAATATACCAACGCTGCAGATGTTAGTAAGGAATTCTCTGGAAAGTAAAATCATAAAATCGGGGAGAAAATTAACTCGGACTAGTCTGGCATCTGTTCAGAAAGAAGACTAAACTGGAAGTAAAGAAGGGAATTTCATGCAAACAAGTCTGGCTTCTGTTAAGGAGGCTTTAAAAGATACAGAATATCCTGCAGAGAAGAGGGATCTTGTTGAGCATGCAAGGCTGCATGGTGCAAGCAGGGATGTACTGGATGACATCAAAAATCTTCCGGACAAAGTCTACACCAGCACCTCAGACGTTAATAAAGAATTAGAAAACAAATAAGCAAATATGGGGGAAAATTTATGAAAGCAAGTATGGCTGATGTTGAACATGCACTGAAAGGTATCGATTTTCCAAAAAATAAGAATGAAATCATTCAGTATGCTCAGAAACAAAATGCTAGCCAGGACATAGTTGCTGACTTGCAGGAACTTTCAGATAGGACATACACAAACGCTGCAGATGTCGCTCAGGAATTTAGTGGAAAACATCTGAAGGGTGAGTCAAGATAAAGACAAGACATATACAAACGATGCAGATATACGAACGTTGCAGATTTTTCAGGAATTTAATAGAGACTAAATTGGAGTAAAGGGGGATAAAATTTATGAAAGCAAGTATGGCTGATGTTGAACATGCACTGAAAGGTATTGATTTTCCTAAAAATAAGAATGAAATCATTCAGTATGCTCAGAAACAAAATGCTAGCCAGGACATAATTGCTGACATTCAGGAACTTCCAGATAGGACATATAACAACGCTGCAGATGTCGCTCAGGAATTTAAAGGAAAACATATGAAGTGAGTGTCAAGATAAGGACAAATATATACGAATGCTGCAGATATACGAAGCTGCAGATTTTTCAGGAATTTAAAAGAGACTAAATTGGAGTAAAGGGGGAAAAAAATTATGAAAGCAAGTATGGCTGATGTTCAACATGCACTGAAAGGTATCGATTTTCCAAAAAATAAGAATGAAATTGTTAGTTATGCTCAGAGTCAAAATGCTAGCCAAGACATAGTTGGACGTTATGCTCAGAGTCAAAATGCTAGCCAAGACATAGTTGCTGACTTGCAGGAACTTCCAGATAGGACATATACAAACGCTGCAGATGTCGCTCAGGAATTCAGTGGAAAACATCTGAAGTGAGAATCACAATAAGGACAAGATATATACGAACGCTGCAGATCTCACATGGATAAAAGGAGAGAAAACGGAGTAAAGGGGGAAAATTTGTGCATACAAGCCCTATTGAAGTTCAGAAAGCTCTAAAAAGTATGAATTACCCTGCAAAAAAGGAAGATCTTATTAAGCATGCTAAGGGTCGTGATGCCAGCAGTGAGGTTATGCAGGACCTTGAAAATCTTCCTGAAAAGGAATACACCAATGCTGCAGATGTTAGCAAGGAGTTTAAAGGAAACTAAACTGGAGTTAACTGGAAGAATTTGTACAAACCAGTCCAGTTGAAGTTCAAAAAACTCTAAAGATATAATCCTGTAAAAAATCAGGATCTTATTGAACATGCTAATAAACATGGTGCAAGCGAGGATGTATTACGAGATCTTGAAAATCTTTCAGACAAGGAATATACCAACGCTGCAGATGTCAGTAAAGAATTTAAAGGCAAATGAACTTGCTCTAAAGCAAATCAACTGTCAAATGGGAGATAAATATTAAAAGTAGATCCTGCTGGCTCCGGAATTTTAAGATATATGTTGTCCTTCAAGATAGGATAGCTTGATAAATATTTCAAAAGAGGTTTGTTCAGCCGGAAAAATTTATTAATTCCCTTTGAGACTTTTTTCAGGGGATGAGTAAAGTATAAAAAATATTGCAAGCTCCCATTTGACATAGAAATCAGGAGGCTAATAAACCTCCTAAATTTTCAGGAACTTTTTTGCTGGATTTTCTAAATATTTCTTTTATAGTTTCATATATTCAGCTCAGATCTCTATGAGCTGAACAATATATTACGATGAGGCGAAATATAGTAAGAAGCATATATAGTAAGAAACTTTACCGGAATCCTTCACTTCCTCTTTTAGAAATACAACTCATAACTGAACTATTCTACTGAGACCCGGTTTTAGCAAATAGAAAGGTAGTGTCAGCCTATGATTGATTACAAAACTGGCTTAAGGGCTAAAATTGTTAAGCGCGAGCAGCAGTAAATAAGTTATAAAAATAAATAACGATATATATTATCATGATCGATATTAATCATCAATTAATTCATTGAGGCCTATCATGGAACTATCATTCATTAGTGAGGCTCTTTTTGAATTATTTGGTGCCTTAGAATATGAAATCTAAGGGGAAACTATATAGGGGAAAATATAATGGAGCGAAAAGGCCAAAGCAGAGATCGAGGTAGCAGAGAAAGGGATTCAGGCGGAGAGCCAAAAACGATGTACAAAGCAAAGTGTTCGGAATGTGATATGGAAACAGAAGTACCCTTTAAACCGGACCCTGAGAGGCCTGTCTATTGTAGGGAGTGTTATGCGAAAAGGAAAAGTAGAAATTTCTAAATAGATAATTCAGTCAAGCAAAAGGAAAACTCACTTCAGGATATAACTTTCATATATCCAATCCCAGAGATAATGTCAGTGATCTTTACCTAACAGTAATTTGTGAATGATCTATCTCTGAGGTTCTCATCTGTACCATTTTAACATACATTTTATTTTTTTAATGTAAATTTATAATTTATTCTAATGACTCCTCATATTAACTTCTACTTCCCATAATTACCATATTTCAGAATAAGTTTTTGAATAGTTTTTGAATAAGTTTTTGAATAGTTTTTGAATAATTTTTGAATAATTTTTGAATAGTTTTGAATAGTTTTTAGAACGAGTTTTTAGAATTCGTTTTTTCTGAATTGCTTTTTTCTGAATTACTCTCTTGGCACAGTTTTACGCTTCTCTGCCTCGAGGTCCTTGGCTTCGATCTTTTCTGTTTCAAGTTCTCTTTCTAGTTGTGTTATATCCAGCAATACCTCGAAGAGAGCGTTCCTTCCTATATCTTTCACTTCAATTTCTATTGGTTGAGTTAACGTGGTTTGAACACTTCTCCACTCTTCCCTCCTGATATCAGTTATCTCCCATGGGCCTGCAGACGGGCTTTTAACTCTATCGCGGGAAAGTTGCAAAAGCAGGTGTTTCTTTTCCACCTGGGTGAGATCTTCTATTCCTTTCACTTCTAACTCACTTACTGTAGCTTCACCCATTTTGGATTTAGCTACCATTGGCTCTCCGAGCTCGTCTTTTACTTCGTTTGTTGTTCTTCTTTCCATCAGCTCAACCTCTTTTCTCTTTGTTCTCAACCCCATATGTAATTAAGGATCAGAGCATTGGCCTGAAGGTTCTCGGATCCAGATATATCTTTTTTTGGCAGTAACTGCATTTTGTCTCAAGGTGCTTGCCTGAAAGAAGAGCTCTTTCTACTTCTTCCTCAGGCGAGGTGTACTGGGTCATTTCTTCTCCACAGTATGGGCATTTTATCTTCAGCCAGTCAAGCTTGGTAAGCTGCCTTATATTTTGTATTAATTTACCCAGAGCATCCTGGTAGGCATCAGGAGAAAAGCGTATAGGTTGGAGATGACATATCAAGATAGGCAGTTCAACTCCAGTTTCTACCAGCGGAATTATAAACTGGTCGACTCCGATTGCCAGGCCGATTTCTTGATTTACTCCCGGAGACTTTGCACCTTCCTGTGTGAGAATTGGGATAAAACAGTCTGACTGACGGATACCAAAACGTATCCTCTCGGGGAGGGAAAGGCTTAGAGCTTTCCTGTACAGGGAAGAAAAACTCTCCAGTTCCACGGCCCAGAGCGTACGACTCAGTTCCTGGGCAAAAGGTTCATCCTGCTCGCAATGAGCTATGTAAACTTTTGAGATCATACTTGCGTATATTTACATACAGTTACTTTATTTTCTTTGATTTGTGTTCATATTCTGGCTCTGGCTCCGGCTCAGGTATTGGCTCAGGTGAAGGAACCGGATGTGGCTCCGGCTCGGGTATCGGCTCAGGCTGAAACGATGGTTCTTTGTCTTCCTCTTGCAAAATAACTCCTCCTCTAGCAGTGATATCACTTTCAGGATAATTTTCATTCTTAGAGATTTGCTTTTTTATGAATTAACGCTGCAAAACCGTTTTGTTAAGGATTAAGTGATCAAAAGCTTGTTTTTAGGAAATAATATTCGTTTTAGTCCGTGTTTCTTTTTTATAGTCCCAAAATCGACAGATCAGTCAGAAACTAGCATCAGTCAGATGCTAGCATAACGCTTGTTGCTTTAATTACTGCATATACCTCATGCCCTTCTTTTAAATCCATATTTTCGGCCGAATTTTTTGTGATAATGGAAGTAATTTCCACACCACCAGGAAGTTCGACTATAACTTCAGAGTTGACAGATCCATGGACTACTCTTTTGACTTTGCCTTTCAGGACGTTGCGTGCACTTATTTTCATCTTTACTCCCCATACCCAGGTACTTATCTTGTTATCAATAAGGTTAGTCTTGTCAATTATAGAAGCATAGGAATACGATTTCCTGAACTAAGTTTCCTGTTATAATTTTTTTTGTATATTTGATAAATCATGGCCTTCATACGTAGTGACCTTCATCCGTACAAAGATACTGCAATATCCTGGGTTTCGTAGCTGTAGGCTCTACACGTTGCTTTTTAACAGCATATCTGATATTAAAGTTAACCTTGTCAGAGGCGCTTATTTCCAGCCTGTAAAAGAGTTAATTCTTCAGAACGAGGCCTATGAATACTGGTAGTTGCTCCTTTTGAGCCAGAGCTGACTTAGAATTTGTTTTTTACATTGAATCCCAAGACATATTTTGTTCCAGCTTCTCTCCTCAGTTCAATCCTACCATCTAATTGATCTGCCAGAATACTAACCAGCTGCAGACCAAGCGTCTCAGGATTTTCAAAATCTACAGTTTTAGGGATACCTATCCCGTTGTCAGAAACTGTCAAAATAAAATCTGTACTTTTACCTTCAAAGCCTTCTTCTTCCCTACTGATTCTATACCCCTCAAATTCTTTTCTGCAAAGTTTGATTTTGATTTCTCCTGTTTTTCTGCCAAAAAACGCATGCTTGAGGGAATTAGAAACAAGTTCATTAACGATTATGCCCAAAGGAACTGCAGTGTCCATATCGAATAAAATATTCTCTTCCAGATCCATTTTTAACCTGACGTCAGTACTTCCAAATCTGTAAGTCTGAAAAAGATTCTCAACGAGTTTCTCAAGGTACTGAGAAAAATTAAGAGTCTCGGCTCCTTCACCTTCATACAGCTCTTCGTGGATCAAGGCAATAGATGCAACTCTGTCCTGGCTTTCCTTAAAAGCATCAAGAACCTCTGAAATCTTAATACTCTCCATACTGCTGAATATCTCAGCCTGAAGATCCAGCAAGGACGAGATTACCTGCAAATTGTTTTTAATGCGGTGATGAATTTCCTTCTGGCGGGCAATTTCTATATTCGCAAGGAATTTCTCTGTTTCTTTCCTTTCGGTTACATCATAAATTATACCCTGATAATAATTTGGCTTTCCATCCTTTTCCCAAAATTTCTGGTAAATTACACTCACCCATATAATTTTCCCATCTTTGCGTATAATTCGGAAGTCAATTTTCCCGTAGTCATTGAGTGAACTCTGAATATTTTCTTCTTTGAAAATGAGAGGCAGGTCATCGGGATAGATTATGTCTTTCCAATTTATCCGAGACATAAACTCTTCTTCGGTGTATCCTGTGATCTTTTCAACAGCTCCATGCACAAATAAAATACCAAAATTTTCATCCGCCTGGAAAGCAATCCCCTGGAAATTCTGTATAAAGGAGCGGTATTTTTTCTCACTCGCTTCAACCTTTTCCATTGCACGTTTCCATTCCGAGATATCTTTCATTACTCCTATGGCCCTGTGCCCATTTCCTTCTTCGCCCTTTAGCCAGACTCCGCGCTCTTCGATGTATGTATAGCTCCCGTCTTTTTTTCTGAACCTGAAATTCATCTGGAACTTTTCTCTTTTCTCAAATGACTTCATCAGCATCTCAAGCATTTTGGGCCTGTCTTCCGGATGCACATTTTCCAGCCAGACTGACTTATTAAAACCCTTAAATTCTTCAGGATCATATCCTGTTACTTCTTTGATGGCGCCTGCCCACTCGATCTCACCTGTTTTGAACTTGAAATCAAATATTACCTGCCCTGTTTGTTCAGCTGCAGTTAGATATTTTTCTTCACTTTTTCCAAGTTGTTGGCGGGCAAGTTTTCTCTCGGTAATATCTTTCATTACTCCGAGATTTCGGACTACTTTACCGTTCTCGTTTATCAGAAAAGTACTGTTATCTTCAATATAGATGTAGCTTCCATCCCTTTTTCTAAAACGGTATTCTATCTGAAAGTCTTCTCCTTTTTCTAAATGTTCGTGATATATTTCCAGAATCCTTTCCCGGTCTTCAGGGTGGAGATGGCTGATCCAGAGAACTTCACTTGAATTCTGAAAATAATCAGGGGAGTATCCTGTAAGCTTTTCCATAGCACCTGTCCAGGTAGTTCTATCCTTCTCCATATCGTAGTCGTATACGATCTGTCCTGTCTTCTCTGTGACTATGTGATATCGTTCTTCACTTCTTTCAAGTTGATCATTCAGTTTGTCCTTATAATCCAGGTTCTCCTTAAGGGCCTTCTCTATCTTCCTGAGTTCAGTGACATCTTGCATTACGGTGACAATTCCGATAATCTCCCCTTTCTCGTCACTCAATGCTGATTTGTTTACAATAAAAGTCTTTTTTGTGCCATCTGCAACTATTAGTTCCTGTTCGTCAGTTCTCGTCCTACCGGTCTCCATGACTTCCATATCTTGCTGAGTCCATTCATTACAGCTCTCAAGAAGACTTTTTTCTTCTACAGCAATCCTTTTAGGAAATATATTGGAAATTTTTTTGCTGATCCCAAAGAGTGTATCTCCTATAATTTCTTCTCTCGGAATACCAGCTATTTTCCTTACATAAGCTTCATTTACTTCCCGGTAAATTCCTTTCCTATCCTTGTATGAAACAGGATTTACCATAGTATCGAGTATTTTTTTAATAAAATGAAAATTGCCCTTTAATCGCTGGACATTCATTATAATGTGATGGGTCCTGGCTGCATAATGCATCATTCGGAGCTTTCAGCTTATTTGTCTCTTTACTTTGCAGTGTTGCCGGTTCTTCCTGATAGTATTTCACTTTCCCCACTCCTCAAAGGGTTTTAAGCTCAACTTTCGAAGCTGGAATTAACAGGTTTAACTCCGGTTTTTTTTCTTCAGCTCCAGATACAGGATAAAGTAAGAATTTTTGAAGTTTGAATAAGTTCTCAGACGTTTTATTAGTCAGATATAATATCACAAACCTATCAATTAGATTGTTTTCACAACAATTAACAGTTACCTGCTCAGCCCACCCGCAGGAAAAATTAATGGAATTCCCTGTTTTCTCTTACCCTGCAGAAATCTCATTTTCCGAGGGCGATTTTCAGTATCCAGTTGAAATAAGCAGTCTCAACCTGCCATATTACAAGGAATATTCTGTCAGATTTTGCTTATAACATTGTTTTAGGAGCCCGAAGGGCTAATCCCTGTAATCTAAAGGCAGAACATTGCCTGTCAACTCCCCCTGGAGACTTTATTAGACAAATAAATAGATTAGGTAAATTTGCTTAAATTATTTCATTATATTTTTTACTCTAAAAAATTACAGATCCCACTTTCCGCAGCAAAATTTCATATTTTCACAATTTTTACTGCTATCTATTTCCAATTTAACGTAAATTTATTGGACTTTTGTGGAGGAATTAAAGGTGAATATATGTGAATTTAAATTCCAAAAAACGATAGCATTCAATTTTCATTGAGTTCCATTTGGATTTTGATTATTTTAATATGTCTCAAAAACATTATCGGGAAAAATAGTGATTTTCAAAAAATACTGCGGAATGTAGGATTAATCTTAATGTTTGTCTCTAATCATAAAACCATTTCAAATTCTTTCTAAAATAAACGAAAATATTATTTTCAAAAATAATTTAATTATTATGAAACAAAAACCTTTTAGGAATCAGGGGTCTTTGAGCTTAGAAACACTAAAATAACATGTGGGCAAAAGGGCCTCAATAGACAAAGGTGAAATTTTTGGGTTACAGGGCTCCATCTCAGATTTCTGGAAAACCTAAAGGAAAAAACATTTTATGCTTAATAGGATTTCATAAATGGAAAAGAAGCGGCGGTTTGAATGTCTATTCTTCAAACGTTAAGGAAAAATACTTTGTATGCACTCGATGTGGGAAAACAAAGACAGTTTATGAACCAAAAAAAGAATGAATTTCACTTGAAAAATTTTATTGGAACAAAATTTTGCTAGAAAATATTCTACTAGAAATAATTTTGCTAAAACATCAGAAGACTAATTATAAGTAGTTTGGTTTCAAGAGTTTATTTTCACTCTTTTATTTATATGTTTCTAATAATTTTTTCAACCTTACCTTTTTGATATTTAAACTATACAGGAGCTTATAAACTAAGCTTTCCCATTATCAAATCTGCAAGCTTATACGACTGCAAGGTACTTTCCTTTTTTAGTTGTTTCCCGAATTTAATACCTGTTTAAAAATAATTACTCATACCGGATAATACTATATAGTGCGACTTACAAGATATTTTGGTAATATGCAAGAATCTGAAAGTAAACCCTTAATACTTAGCCATCAATCCATTTTCCAGAATTCCTCAGATTTAATTCCCCGCATCTCCTTTTCCTGGCAGGAAGGAAATGGAATTGCATTTATTTCAGGTCCTCTCCATGTAGGCAAAACTTCCCTTCTCAGGCAGATTGCCAGTAACCTGCAGGGCGTAAAAGTCTATATCGATTTTGAAGACAGCAGGCTTCAGGAATTAGGATCAGAAAGTTTTCAAGCTATTGAGGAAACTGCAGCCGAAATTTACGAGAACGAATCCGAAAGTAACGACTCAGGGAAAATTTACTATTTTCTCGACGAAGTTTGTAATGTGCCAGGATGGGATATCTGGGCTGACAGACTTAACAGGCAAGGGGCAGGAATTTTTGCAACTTCCTCTAACTCAAGCTTGACAGAACAGGAGTTTTCGTCTAGATTTGCAGGCAGAATTAATATTTTAAAGCTTTTTCCATTCTCATTTAAAGAATACCTGCTCATGAAAGGCTCCCGAATACCCAGGCCCAACTTTCTCACACCTTCTCGAAGTGATGAAATGCTTTGCATGTTTCTGCAATATTTTGAAAACGGCGGCTTTCCGGATGTAATCAAAACAGGAAATGTAAGGCTCTGTCAGAAATATTTTGAAGAAATTCTTCAAAAGGGCGTTACGGCAGGAAATGGTATTCAGGATCTAAACGCATTAAAAAAACTTGCCATATTCTTGATTTCAAATATGGCCTGTGAATACTCCCTCGATACTCTGAAAAAAGTGAGCGGAATTGAGAATGAAGAGACTATACGCCGTTGTCTGGATTATCTTGAGGACAGCTTTTTGCTGTATCGAGTCCCAAAACTCAATTATCTCCCTGACAGCGAAGAAAAAATAGACACTCCCTGTAAAGTATACACAGGCGATACGGGTTTCTTCAAGGCAGTATATCCCAATTACCCTGACAGTTTTGGACTGAGGTTTGAGAATCTTGTACTTCTTGAATTGGTCAGGCAGGAAAAGCAGGTATTCTATTTCCAGAATAAGAGAGAATGTGATTTCCTTATTAAGGAAAAAGACAGCCAGAAGGTTTCGGCTGCAATTCAGGCTTCAATTCACTTCGGGAGCCCGGCAGTAAGGGAGAGAGAGCTTCTCGGGCTTATGGAAGCTATGGAAGAACACGGACTCGAAGAGGGATTTATTCTAACTATGGACGACGAAGAAGTCCTGAAGATTGAAGGCAAAGATGGGACGAAAAAAATTATGGTTAAACCAGTGTGGAAATGGATGCTTGAGTAATTTTTCTTTCAAGCTAAATTGTTAAAACAGTAGAGAGCAATTAGTCCCGGCTTTCACCCAATTCTTATAGCTTAGTCTTTAATACCATCTGATAATTCAGACCTATTGTTTGGAGTTTCTCAAGGCTGCTAGCCAATTTTCTAATTATTTATTCTTTAAGAGAATGTCTTCGCTGCTTCGCGCCCGATGAGAGCTCAGGCTCTGCAAACCGAAATACAAAATTAGGTTCGGAAAATTACAGAATTTGAAAATTAAAAATGTAATCCTAAAAATAGGGGAGCTTAAAGTAAAGTGAGTATATAATTAAAGTGAGTATATAATTAAAGTGAGGATCTTAGATTAAAGTGAGTATATAATTAAAGTGAGGATCTTAACTTGACTATGTCACATTAACTCAATTTTTCATGTCCCATAATCTTTTTTCACTCAAAATCCAAACTATTTTGAGAATTTCCATCATGTGATATTTATCTCTTCTATTTTTTCCTCAATTCATACCTCCATTTTTGAATCACTGTGATAATTTCATGTAAAATTAAGATACTTACCAGTAACCCTAATGTAAGTTTAGTTTTCGATCAAAAAATTATTATGAACTTTTCAACCTGCTTTTTCTTGCCCTCATTCTCAACTCATTATCTTGATTTATAATACTGGCAATCTCCCAAGCATCTAGGTTTTTCAATGGATTATGGTGCAACAGTATCAATATTATCCCTTTAAGTGAAACCTTAAACATTTCATTTAATTCTTTGTAGTACGACAATAAAATGAGCATTGCAAGCATTACTAATGCCATATGATGATGCCATGCATTCCAATTTCTCACCATGTATTCTGCCATTCCACAATACCCTTTTGCATCCTCAAATGCTCTCTCAATCCAATACCTTGAATTCTGCATTTTTGCAAGTTTATCGAATGACGTATCCTCAGAAGCATTACAGAACGAGTATTTTATTTCATTTGATTCTATATCTTTGCTAATGAGAAGCCACAGTGGCTTTTCAGTAGGCAAGCCATTCTGACGTCTCCAAACTCTTATAGCCCTAAAATAGACTTCCTTGTACCCTCTTTCAGTATTTCTAACTCTGATAAATTTCCATCCTTCAACCTCACTGGAAAGTGGACTTACTCTTACAGGTGTTGTATTCAAAACTTTAGGAATAGTAGGTTTCCTTCCTTTGTTTCCCTTTCGTGCAGGTATTCCTACTACTGGTTCTGTGAGATAAACCTGAGTATTAGAGGGTATGTCCGCAACAAAACATAAGCCCCTGTTTTCAAGATTGGTCAATAATTCCGGACTTCCTCCATAGAATCCATCCATTGCAACAAAAGAGAAAGGAATTCCTTCGTTTATGGCATTATCAATCATTTCCAGTCCAAGTTCATGCTTGGTTCGGAAACGGATTTCTTCCAGAGGTACTTTAGCCTTTAAACAGCGTCCTTTGTCAGCAATCCATTTCTTAGGAAGGTATAGTCGCTCGTCAATCAACATCCTTTTATCTTCTTTAACATATGCAAGGAAGACACCAACCTGGCAATTTTCTTTTTTTCCCTGGTTGCCGAAATACTGATGAGAAGCTCCGACAGAACAATTCCCCGATTTTTTCATGCCTGTATCGTCAAGTATAAGTGCACCGTTTTTGCCTATGGTTCCAATGGTTTTTGTTCGAACGTATTTGAGGAGGTTTGAAGGAGACCAAGGAGAATTTGAGAGAAAATGGCTTAATGATTGGTTGTTTGAGCATTTACAACACCTAACTGCCATTTTTTTCAAATTTTTCCTAGAAGGAAGGAGAATTAAACCATTAAGGTAATCAATGCATATTGGAACAGCAGATCGAGTTTTCGTTTTAAAATAAGAATCAAGATTATTTTTTGAGAATTGTTTGCGTATGGACATCATATTTGACTGGATAAAGCCTCCGGTAATTTGTTTCATAATAAATATTTATTATTATAAAAATAAGTTTGTGATCGATGAGATAGGAAATGTGACATAGTCAAGATATATTGTAGCAAATAATATTTTATGTAATTTGTAAGAATTATTCACAAAATTAGGATAAAAAAAGATGGAATCCCGCAGAGATATGATATTAAAACAACGAAAAGATCTGAATGCTGATACATTATACAGTTTAATTCGTTCGAGTTTTGAGAGTTTAAAAGATCATGGATCAGAAAAGGCTCAGATTCCTCTAGCTGATGCTTATATGTCTGCTTTTGCGTTGTTTTCACTCAAAGACCCTTCTTTGCTCGCTTTGAGGAGAGGCGATCAGATACAAACTTGAAGACAATCTACAAGGTAAATAAAGTACCTTGCGACACTCAAATGCGCAAAATCTTAGATGAACAAGACCCTGCTAGCATTGAGCCTTTATTCAGTGATATTTTCCACCTGTTACAACGAGGAAAGTGCCTGGAAAAAATGGTTTATATGGATGATTATTACCTTTTTTCCATAGATGGCACAGGCTATTTCTCTTCGAATAAGATTCATTGTAAATCTTGTTGTACAAAAACGAACTCGAAAACGGGTGAAGTTACCTCTATCACCAAATGTTGAGTGGAGCAATAGTTGGCATCCTGATTTCAAGGAGGTAATACCTTTTGCACGGAGCCAGATCATCAAACAGGATGGAGAGAAAAAGAATGACATCGAACGCAATGCAAGCAAACGTTATTTAGAGAAATTGAGGAAAACGCATCCTTATTTACGTCTTATTGTAGTGGAGGACTCATTACATTCAAATGCTCCACATATTCGTGGATCAGAGAAGCATAATATGAAGTATATTATAGGAGCAAAAAAAGGTGATCATTCTTTTTTGGTAAAAATTCAGCGTATATCTAAAAAAAAGTAATCAGTCAGGTATTGGTGGCTCACCTTTAAGCGCTGCAAAAAGCGAGTCTATCACAGACATCATATTTTTCATTATTGTAGAGATGTATCCCCTGTTCCTACAGAAAGCATCCGCTCCTTGTGGTGTTCTAAAAGTTCCCGAGATCTTTTGTTGAACCCTTACCATCCTCAGATCTCTTTCCGCTTGATTGTTTTCGAAAGGCACTCTCAAGTCAGTAGTAAACCTCAAAATTTCCTCTTTGAATTTTATGAATCTGTCTAGTAGATTCTTTGCTTTACTTTGTTTAGGTCTTCCTCTCTTTCCTTTTCGACTTCCCGGCATTAATGGTGGAGGATTTTCCATAATCCCTTTCATTATGATTCTATCATATCTTTTTTTTAGTGCTTCAACGTCCTCTTCCTTTATTTCATTTCCCTGTTTCTTTACCTCATCTATATATTTTTTAGATTCTGCAAGAAATTCACTCATTTCTTGAGCCCAATCTTGTTTTAAGTTTTCATGGACTCCTTTAAGTTCTCTTCTAAGATGTGCGTTGCACATCGCGTGTTTACACATTGGATATTTGAAGTAGGAACTCCAGAAGTCATGAACAACTATCCCCCTATATTCTGGTAATATTTCATCATTCATGGCTTCTGATCCTCTACTTCTATGATGGAAATAGTAGGTCAATTTATCCGTTGAAGCAACATGACACCAATCATTATGTACATCCACTCTCATTCCTGTTTCATCACAATGGATGACATCTTCTTTGATCAATCGCTTCTTTATTTGATCCGTTACTTCCTTTATATTATGAAAACACTTGTTTTCTGCACTCTTAACCGTAGCTGGGCTCATTGTCAATCCAAAAAGGTCCTTGAAAGCTCTTGAGATTCGCCCATAAGGTATTAATTGAAAATTCCGCAGATAAACAGCAACTGAGAAAGCTCTCGGACCATATTGAACTGGTTTCGTTATATTGTCTGGAAAATTAGCCTTGTTTATAAGACCGCAGTAAGGGCATTTCTTGATCTCACTGCGATGCTCAATAACTATGTAATTTAGGGCAGGAATGTCAACTACCTGCCGTTTCTCATAATATTTTACTTCAGTCTGAAATAAGCTATGACCGCAATACTTACAGTTACAGAGGCAGTGATTAACGATTTCATGAGGGGAATCAAAAACCTTTAGTGTAGAGCCAGGATGTCCTTTCTGACCTCCCGGAAGTCTATCACTCTTCTGTTCATCATTCTTAGTCTTCTTCTTGACAAAAGAATCAGTAGAAGGTGGTTTATTGCTATTTTGACTGTTCTGATTCAAAAGAGCCTTTAGATTTCGAATTTCTTCTTTGGCATCATTCAATTCGGACTCAAGACTCTCAACATGTTTATTGAGGCCCGCTATATGTTCATTGAGACCCGCTATATGTTCATTGAGACCCGCTATATGTTCATTGAGACCTTCTATATGTTTATTGAGACCTGAAATATGTTCATTAAGACTTGTTATGTGGTCAGTGATGATCTCAGGGTTCGAATGACAGAAAACTAAAATATCTTCACACTTCAAGAGAAACACGAGCTAAGATTTTATGATAATCAATATGAAAATTATCAGCATTGAGTGTAGCAGAAAAATAAGTTAGGAATAATGGTGCTGATTAATTACTATTAATGAAAGGATATTGCCAGAGGAAGTTTTTTCCGATGTAGAGAGAAATGACGAATCAGTACTAACGGTGCCACAAGTAAAATAATAGCAAGTAGAGTTTCATTTTGTCAAAAAATCGAGACACCCAAATTAAAAAAGAAGCTCCCAAAAAAATTGGTAATAAGAGAATCCATCGAAGTATTTGTGTACTATCTGATATGTTATTTGTTGCGTCAGTTCTCGTGCATTGGACCTGAATCGGTTTCGTTTTTTGGTTCAAACGCATAACTTCCCTGAACCAGCAAACCTAAAATAAAAATTATTATAATGAATTTTAAGTCCCACTCACCCTTCTCATTGACAATTATCTGTAAATTAAGTCACTTATACTTAATTTTACGCATTTCAGGCAAAATATTGAAGTAAAAGTATTTCTTGTTTCCTTTTCAACAATAATTCACGCATCAATATTTAATAATCAGATCAGTAAATCCTCA
>CAVRNH010000007.1:0-56480 GCA_963722085.1 uncultured Methanosarcinaceae archaeon
ACTTCAATTTTTGATTTTCAGGGCAAATGAATTCATCATTTTCTTCATTATACTCAAAATTACTAATATAGAATCTAATATCTTCAACGTTTTTTGTTGCTGTTTTGATTACTTCTTCTGCTTTGGTATGTACGGATCCAATTTCTTTTGATTTAAATAATGGATGTTGTTTCCACAATAATACCCATTATCTGCACATATTTTAGTGCCTTCTTTTAAAAAACCACAATTTTCTTCCACCAGTTCAATCTGTGGCTTCAATTGAAACATATCAATTCTGTCTTGACATACATCGTTTGCAATAATAATTCCCAGTTTATGATCCACTGTTATTTGAGTATTATATGCCAGATCAAACGTTCCCTTTTTGTTTTTCATAAACCGAGATTCCTGATCAGTCAAGCTCACTTTCTCAATGCTGTCTTTTTCAAATTCGTCAAGTGCTTCCTTAACTGTGTCTTCGATCTCTTTTTTTCTAGTATCAGATTTATCTTTGTTTACTTGCTTTATGTACTTCGCAACTACAGCTTTTACTTTATGTTTTTCACTTTCATTCAACTGATCGTAGCCGCGGCAGTTTCCAAAGTGCTCATCCTCAACTTTGTCTATTTCAATGCCTTTTTTTAATTCATTCTTAACATATTCTCCAATAACTTCCAAAACGTCTTTCACAACTACACTGTTTTTTGACGCAGAGGCTTTTACTTTGGATCCATCAATGCTTAATTGCTCAAGACCTATTACTCCAAGATCTTTAGCCGCCTTAACTGTATTTTTAAATACTTCTACGATCAAATCTTCATTTTCTTTTCTGAAATCACTGATCGTTCGAAAATCAGGTTGTAGTTTTTCAGCCAAATACATGTAAACTATATTTTCTCGAACATTGCGAGCTATCGATCGCGATGGTCGAACTCTATCAAGCATCGATTGAATCAGAATCTTAAATATTATGCGCGGATGATAGGCAGGGTGTCCAGAGCCATCATATCTGATTTCGAATTCACTAAAATCCATCTCATCAACAAAAGATTCGACCAAATAGCAAATGTGATCTGAAGGAATAAGATCTCGAATATCTGGAGGTAATGTCCACACTTGATTTCTTAAAGATTTAATGAAAACCATAAAATAAAATATATCAATATAATTATAAAAATATTATTATTATTATTATTATTATTATTATTATTATTATTTATTATTATTATTATTATACTGCATATAGTCAAATTATCTACAGTAATTATCGGACAGCCTGTAAAAGGCAGGGTATGCTTCGGGCCGTCCGCCGATTTCTCGGGAAGTTAGAAATCGTTTAGTCCCAATTGTCCATATTTCTTTATTCTACTTGATCTAAACTCTTTTTTTGGTTTCCCTTGTGAATCGTTAATATAATGCTTGATTGTGTCAGCAGTTACATTTCCAATTGATCTATAGAACTTGCCACTTGACCATAGACTTCCACCCCAATATTTTTCCCTTAATTCAGGATGAAGCTTGAACAATCTGTAAGAACTTCCTCCTTTTAGGTGTTGAATTACCTTGGATAGGGAGGTGCTTGGATGGAATTCCAGAAACAAGTGCACATGATCTTCTACCACTTCCATGGCATGTATTCTATAGCCTTTCTCAGCACAAATGTCTTTGATGATTGATTCGCAATCCTTTTTAACTCTCTTGTTGTAGAATATTTTGTATCTGTATTTAGGCGCCAATACGATGTGGTAGGTGATCTGACCATAGCCATGGCTAAAACTACGCAATTCCAATGCTTATCACATCCTAGCCATAGGTGGCTGCTACCGCCTGTGGCTATGGTGTCAAAAAAACATTATATTAAAAAAGTGACGATTTTCGATTTTTAAGGTGCATGTCGAAAAACCTGCGAGGGTTCACTTCATCCCAGACTTAAAAGTCTGGGCATTCGTGACCCTCCGCGCTCCCAAGTAGTAAAAAATAAAGTAAACTGCAAAAGGGTACACTCATTTGTTTTTAGTTGATCATTATTTGTCATCAGTTAACAAATTTTATGCACCGTTTCAAATACTAATATAGTGATTTTCCTACAAAGAGCTTATCTGAAAAGTGTTTTGTCTTACTGAACCTTTTGTCAGCATCATAATCAGAAATGATATGAACTTTTTAGATATTTTACTTAATTCAAAAAGGCACAAGGTACACTCCATCTGCCCTTTTCTGTCCTTTTACAAGCTCACAGTGCCTCAGGAGAGCAAACTGATTCTCTGCTTCCAGTAGAGATATCCCAAATTTTTTTGCGATTTCTTCCTTTTTTACTCCGCCACTGGAGACAATGAACTCATAAATAGCTTTTTGCAGCTCAGTCAAGCCTTCAGTTCCTTCAAGCCCGGCTTCTTCCCTGAATATTTTTTTAGATCGTACAGCCCAGGGGTTACAAGCCTGAATTCTATGATGACCTTCTATAAAACAGTCCTCACAGAGAGTCTTGCCTTCTTCTTCAATAACATCTTCCCTTTCCAGTTCGCACCCGCAGATATCACATTTACAGCGACTGGTTTTTCCTTCGGTCAACTTATATCACCTCATTTGCTCAAATGCCCAATTCATCCAGAATTTTAAGTACAACTACCGACCCGTAAGCTGCTGCAGGTCCATCAGCCAGCACTATGGCAGTACTACAGTTTCCAGAATTTCATCACGCGTTGCTCCCAATTTTGTACTTCAGAATGTCTTTCCATAGACAATATTCACAAGAAGGGCTACTGCAATCCCCACCATCATGAGTTCTTTCGTTTTTGCGCTTAAAGCTCCATCTTTAACAACTTCAGAATGGAGCCCAGCCAGAGATCTCTATCACTCCCGGAATTTGCGCAGCCAATTCTTTTACCTTTTGATCCATATCATTTTTTCTGTCAACTTTCCGCCTCCTTAAAAATTAAGTTTTACAAACAATTTGAAAATCTTATAATTTCATTCGCCGTTTCACTGCTTAGAGAGTGCTTTGTATTACATTGAACAGATAAACTGAGGATATAACGAATCAATTCCAAGTTTTCAACAGATAAATTCTTTAATTTGCGTTGAAGAGATTAATTATCTTCCTAAAAGGCGTCTATTTTGGAATCGATGAAATATTGAATAAAAAAGGATAAATCCCAATTTATCTCAAAAATCATAACGAACCTGAAATTGCTTTATTTTGCTCCTCAGGTGCATGAGTTTTAACTGAATCAGCTTCGATCCTTTCTTCTTCAGTGAGCTGGGAGAGTACGTTCTTAGGTTTACCAATATCTACAATCTTCCCGTCACGCATAAGTGCAACACGGTCACAGATTTCATTTACAAAATCCATGTCATGAGAAACTATAACAAAAGTCTCCCCTATTTCTTCTCTGGCTTTAAGAATGGAATTCGTTACCGATAACTTGGTAATCGGATCCATTGTCCCTGTTGGTTCATCCATTATGACAATTCTCGGCTCTTTTATAAGGACCTGTGCAAGTGCAACCCTATGCCGCTCCCCTTCACTCATTTCATCAGTCATTTTGGATAAAATAGCTTTTGCTTTATCCTCTTCAAAACCTGCAGCCTTAAGAGTTATTATTGCTTTTCGGACACCAAGTTCAAAAGGTAAATCAAGACTGATAGATTCAGTGAGGTTATCTATTACGGAACTGTGAGTATAAAGACCGTATTCCTGGTGCAGGAAATCCCATGTACTTGGTTGCTCGTCCTTTATTCTCCACTCCATACTGTGTCATATCAACCCACTCGTCTCCAACTCTAACCTCAACTTCTCCGGATGTGGGGGGTAAAATTCCCATAAGAATCTTTGAAGTGGTGGTCTTGCCTGCTCCGCTAACTCCAACTAGCCCGAAGATCTCTCCTTCATTTACATCAAAAGAGATCTTATCTACAGCTCTTACTACTCCACGGTCTACTGAGATATAACGCTTCGAAAGGTCTCTTACTCCGGATTATAGGTTCTCCGACCATGGAACTTTTTTCCTGCCTAACCATGGACGCACTATGCATAAAGGCTGCAGAAACTTCAAGTGGATTTCCTTCCTGAACTATTTCTCCGTTTTCAAGTAAAATTGCCTTATCAGCCAGCTGCTCAATAACTTCAGTCCAATGGGAAGTAAGAATCATACTCATATTATGATTTCTCACTGCCTTAGTCATAGCATCATGGACCAGTTTTGCAGTCATGGGATCAAGGGTACCGGTGGGCTCGTCAGCTAAAAGAAGCAGGGGATTTCTTACAAGTTGTCTTGCAAGTACAACTCTCTGTTTTTCTCCACCTGAAAGTTCTCTTGCAACATGCATCATGCGGTGATTCAGGTTAACCTCGTCCAGCAGCTCAATCGCCTTTCTCATGGAGTCCTGTCCCTTATACCCAATTTCATTTAGGGAGTTTATGACATTTACGATAACTCTTTCGTCCCCATAAAGGGCAAAGGTACGCTGCAGCATGATCGCAATTCTTTTGGCAATATCTTTCCTCATAGGGTCGTAAAGGGAAAGTTTTACGAAATCAGCTTCAAAAGCTTCGAGCGTCTCTCCACAGACAGGACAATTCTGGACTTCTGCCTTGCTGGGACGATCTATATATCCGCATTTCTCACAACGAGCAAGATGATAGATAACTTCACCTGAGATATTTTCAAAAGACTCGGTCCCGCGCAGCACGTGCATCAGGATAGTTTTTCCTGATCCGCTTTTTCCCAGAACTCCGACAATTTCCCCTTCATTGATACTTAAATTTACATTTTTCAGTGCCTTAAGACCGTCGAAATCTACGGTTAAATTCTTGATTTCAATAAACGCTGGCATGAATTTTCCTCCGAAATCATGAGCTAGAATGAACATTCTAATGTCTAGTTGTTGCCTGCTTGGCATGTGAGAGCCTCGAAAGAGAAATTCAAGGTTTTAGATTTCATTTAGGACAGATTTCTTTGAGGCCAGAAACTACATCAGCCAAAAGTTCAACAGGGATTCCCATAATCATCTCTTCGTCGGCAATTTTGGTGTAAGACCTGCTGCCGCTGCAACCTACCGTGACTCCGATTTTGCCTTCTTTATATACCTGCACAACGCCATCAGAACATAAACTCTGCTTTCCTGCAAAACTAGTTTCAAGCCTGCCTCCGATCTTGTACACAAAAGCCTGCGTAAGTAACATAACTTGCTTAGGATTGCAGATGACCACAACAACATCCGGAGTAAAAGAGGTTTTTTCCAGAGGAGAGTACAGGACAGCCTCTGTTGAGTTGGGAGGGAGCTTAGTAACTTTATCAATGGTACGCCTTGCAGCACCCTGCGTGCTGAACTGTTTTAGTCCTTTATAATAGAATTCTCCACTGACTACTTTTGCAGGCATCTCTCCAAGACCCATTGCACCAGCTCCACCTTTGCACATTTGATCTTCGCCCAGAGTATAGAACTCCTCGCCTGTTCTTCTTACCCTGTCAACCAGCTGGCAGTGCCTCATAGCCTCATCTACCTTTTTGATTCCTTCAGGAATTTCTCCTCCTTTCGGAATCAGCTTTACTGCAACAGGAGATGTCGTGAGTTTAAGGCATTTCACTAGTTCCTGTCCATAACTGTTTATCTCTTTTATGTCCATACTTTTAACTCCGGTTTTAAAATTTTTAGAAAATTAAATTCCACATCGTCACTTGATACAAAAGGATCATTTAAACCTTCAAATAGTTACAAAGAAATTGTTTAAAACCCAGTTGCTTTATATTTGATCAAACCAGCTATAGAATGAAGCAAAAACCCCATAAAAGCCATAATGGTCCCGACTAGAGTAAGCAAGGTCATCAAAACTGTACTCTCAAGGTCAAAGAAGCTTCCATCAAGATAAAGATCCCGCACAGAATTAATGCTCATATATAATCCAATAGTCCCAAGAATTAAACCAGGTAGAGTGAAGCTATATAGGGGCTTGTTAATCTCCATATTATTTAAAACATTTAATAAAAATTTCAAAAAACTCCTTAAAGGGTTTGTTATCAATCTATTTTCATTACTTAGTTGAATCACATTTTTAAGCATCACATTACCTTCGATGTCAGTTAAAGAGAGTTTTTAAAATTATAGTGTTTCTACAATTTTTGCGATTTTTGAAGGAATTTCAGGATTTTTCAATCAGTTTGACCATTATCTCTTCAATGATGAGAACAGTTGCAGGTACCATTAGTAGATAATTCATAGAGTATCCCATTGTTATAGTCCTGAATAGCATCGGAAACCTTACCCGCCGCTCCTGCAAATACCTTTATTTTCTTTTCCGCCAGTGACATTAATGGTCTTCCGCCGATGCCTGAGACGAGTACTGTTTCGACATTTTGTGATTTCAGGATTATCGAAGGAGCAGTACAGTTGTGCTCGCCATCAGGGGACATGTTGCTTATTGCTCTAATTTCCGCAATAGATTTGTCCTGCACATCTACGATGGTAAAATATTCACATGAGCCAAAATGAGCACATACGTCAGATTCCAGTCCAATATCACTCATCGATGGTATAGCTATTTTTGTCACTTTTTACACTTCCTACTTTGTATCTACGCTACTTTTTCTCTCTTTTTTGGACAGCAGTAATCGTTCTCAATTAACCTTTTTCCTCTTCCGTCGCCGCCGATTCGGTAAATACTTCCGGATTCGCACTTCGGACAGCTTAAGGGACGTCCTTGAATGCACTGTGATCTCCCACTCATATTCGCAATCTTTGCAGAGAAAATCAACCTTGCACTCGCCGCTATTTACGTACTCTCCTCCTGAGATCTCGATTGCTTTTCCGTTGACCAGGGCATCAACTACCTTCTGTCGAGCCTTTTGAAGATCGTTCCAGAAAGTTTTCCGGGAAATTCCCATCCTGTCAGCAGCTTCGTTCTGCTCTACCTGGAGAAGGTCACAAAGACGAATAGCTTCAAGCTCTTCTATGGATAAGTTAATAACTTCTAGATCGCAAAGAGGGATTTCTCTGGGTTTGAAATAGGTGGCCTTTGGGAAGCATGATACCCTGCGCTTAACTCTATTGACCATTAAATTACACATATGAGAGGTAATATAAATAACTTATTAGATGTCAGTTATTTGTGTTTGGTTCTTAAACTCATTTTCTAAAAAAGTAATCAAAAACTATTGAAAATTAAAGTTTTTATTATGACTTAAAAAAATCATAGATGTTATTTCTTACATCTACATTTTGTATATTTATGAATTTATCACTTCACCGCTTACTGTTATGCAGATTTTCACACTTTTACTCAATCTGCTAGCAGTTATTGGTTATTAAGATCATCAGTGTCAGTAGTCATTTCCTGACCATTGAAGCACCGCATTTTTCACAATTCACCTCAACGCAGGACAAACCCGACTTGTGGGGCACCTCGTGCCCGCACTCAGGACATATGCATGTCCCTTTGGGACCTCCGGAACCTACCCCTCTGTTCACGCATCGTCTTCTGCCTCCCTTGGTTCTATCTACTCCGGGTCCTTTGCCTTCTGGACCACTACCGTCCCCTCCTGGCATCCTGCAGTTACCTCCTTCTATTCTTACTGACTTTCCATAATATTTCATGTTAAAAGGTAATATTTAACTTTTGGATGTATGCTAAAAATGACAGTACTCAAATGGCCAATAAAATGCTTTATTATCTCAACATAATCTAACACTTTAATGAAGTTTTAGTATTGTAACTCTAATATAAAATTGTAAACAGAAAACCAATGGCGAGTCTTATAGATTCTGCCTGTCTTTGTTCTAACTCTTTTATGCATAAAATTGTGCATGAGCTAGATACTTTGGCAGGAATATTCAAGCACTATCAGTCGATATTTATAGCTTTTGGGCAATATGTCACTTTGATTTGAAATGAGATATTTTTGGCCAATAAAAAATAAGCTTTACTCCTTCTTTTCTCTTAACTCCCAAAATAAGTGTCTAAAATAAAAACCATTCTAAACCCGTTAAATCATTTCTCAACTTCCATAAGGGTAAACATGCATTCAGTAAAAGAAGTTGAGCTATAAGCTTTTCTTAAAGCCTGTACTCGGTCACATTTGTATCCCCGATAATTCCTTAACTCGGTCTTTTAGTATTAATTCATGTGTTCTAATCGAACAACAGATAATTATATTTATAAAGGTGAATTCATAATAGCTTAATGGTCGAATGATAACTGATTATTTTACAGCTGCTGAATTAAGAGAGCGGAGTTGGACTGAGAGAATAATAAAAAAACTCAACCTAACAGCATGCGGTACAATCCCAAATCCTGAATGTAGCGCAGCGACAATTAAAATATATAACCGAACGCTCGTTGAGAATTGCGAATTAACCGACGAATTCAAGGTGCTGGTAAAGGCAGACAAATCAAAAAAGAAAGGGGCATTAAAAGAGGATAAGTACAGAAAAGAAAGGCTGCTCAAAGAAGTAGAAAACATTGAAATCAAAGTAGAATACGTACCAGAACCTATGTTAACAAAGATGGCGCTCGCCGATTATAACACATGGCATATAGAAAAACGAAAAACCTTCGAGTGGGCATCCGGCAGGTCGGCTAGAAGATTCCAGCAGAAAATAAGGCACAATTACATCAGACACAACCTGACCAACTACAATCTGATCATACAGGGAATTGCAAGAAAAATTCATGGTGAAGATGAATATACAGAAATACGAAGTATATTGCTGAAGCGAATTAAAGAGAGATGGTTGGCAGCAGCAGAAAATGAGAAGATGGAAAGTAAGTTGTCAGCCAGCGATTTGTAACATTAAGATATCTTTTTAAATGGACCAAAATCTAGTCATAAATAATATACATACTTTATAAATTCATGAGTGATTAAAAAATGTAGTACCTTATATAAAAATATTACTTTTTTGCAGAGTCTAACATACATGATAATATTTTACTGAATGATAAAAATGAAAGTGAAATATTTTTATCAATTTGCCAAGATTGTCCAGCCAGGTCAAAGGCACCATATTCAGAGTCTATTTTATGAGGGATTAGCGCGTTCGAATCTCACCTTGCGCATCAATCTTTTTTCAGTGACATATTTTAAGCCCTTATAGTTAAAGCATACATCAAGTGAGGTAAATTGAATTCTAACCTCTCTTAAAGCCTAATTGTTGGTTATAGGTTGACTCTTCGAGGATTCCTTTAATCTGTCCTTAAATATGCGAGAGTTCCCCATCATCATAACAATTATTATAACACATATATTCACTCCCATATTAGTTTATATGTGATAGTGTAAGGTATGCCGTCCATGTAAATACGGCACGGTATTTCATCTAGTGCAAAGCTGTTTATGATCTGCCTGTCGAAGTTCATAGCTTCCTCTCGTTTATCCGGACTAAGCCCGTCATAATTGATGTCAGTGAACTTCTCAATCTGCTCCCAGTCAAACAGCTCACATATCAAGTATGCATAGAGTTTTTTTGATGATCCGTATAAACTACCATGGGCAACCCATTGAGACTTCACTGTAATAGTGTCAGTGTTCTTAAACTTGAACAGCCCGTAATCAACCAATACCGAGTCGTTCCCGATGTTCTTTTTACTCATCGTTTTTCGATGGATATAAGCTTCGACTGCATCATTTCCTGTTAATCCGGAGGTTGAGAGTCTCGTATACAGTATTTTCAGCGTCCTTCGGATTCGCTCTCTCCCTTTCAACTGCCTCGTCAATTTTAGGCATGACGCTTCGGATGAAATGCTCAAATTCTTCCTTGTTTCGCACTTCGACAACTTTTCCGTCCTTTTCGAGTTGTTTAAAGCCGTCCATTCCGGACTTGTCCAACGCATCCATTAATCGCTGAACGTCTTCGGGAAGACCGCCGACATCAGACTCCCTGGGTAGCCTGTAAATGCCGTCTTCGTCTTCCTGGATAGCAACGTCGCCGCCGTATTCGTCCACTTCGACTTTGACTGCCTCAGAGATTGTGATCATTGTCAGGTCGCCGTCATTAGGGCGATCTTTAAGGTCTTCCTCTAGGGTATCCTGATTATCAACCCACTCTTTAGCGTTCTCGATTGTCTCTTCTTTGGTCTTCCCTACTCCGTGTATTGCATAGCCGTATTGATAAACTGCGTAAAATGTTTCCTCTTTATCTGCCATTAATAAGACTCTCCCTTATATTCTAAGTTGATCTTCAGCCCTTCTCTTAATGGGCATAGTTAAAACCATGAGCTCAATAAACTAAATGGAATCTTGAGGTTTTCTTAAAGCCTAGCCATTGGTTATAAGTATACTTTCTGAATATATTAATTTGATCCTTAGATAGAGAGAGTTGCTTAGCCAGGTCAAAACTCGTAGGAGTTCGTGAGTACGAATCGCACCTCTCGCACCAAACCTTATATCCATTTTCTCGTGATTTTAAGCCTGCTTGAGCCAGATTATCTTTTTCTGTACTGTGAACCTAAAATGAACTCTGTTCCATTGTTCCTTTTCAGTTCACCCTCGCCATCTATCTGGTCGACAAGGAAAGTTACGAGCTGAAGCCCGAGATAATCCAAGTTTTCAATATCGATTTCTTTCTTGATTCCTTTTCCGTTATCAGATATCACGTAGTCATGCACGATTTTCTGTTCTTACATGAGGTCTTCCCCAGGGAAAAGTCAGACAGTTTATTTAACTTTAGGACAATTAATTGCTTGAGCAAGATGTTTTTAGTCGATCAGATCCCAATCGGTAAGTTTTCTTTCATGACCCGCCTCTCGCAAAAAGCTCTCAGGCTCTATGACCGGAAAGGGTTGCTTGTTCCGGAAGCAAAGGACTCTTTTACCGGATATCGTTACTACACCGTTTCCCAGCTGGAAAAAGGAATGAAAATTAAAACCTTAACCTTCTTCGGTTTCTCCCTGGAGGAGGTTTCTATGCTTCTGGATGCGGAAAACAATGGAAATTACGAGCATATAGAGGCGTGTTTCAGGAAAAAGCTTGAGAAAATTCGATTAGAGATCGGGCAGCTGCAAAAGATCGAAGGTATCTTGCAGGGCGCCTGCAAACATAATGGAAAAATTATGGAGTTATTCAAGATGTCCGTTACAGAACCCGTTATTAAAGAGATACCCGAGATGAGAGTAATAAGTAAGCGTGAAAAAGGAACTTATGCTGTAACTATCGGAAATCTCATAGGCGAAATCTGCACATGTGTCGACAGCCCTGAGAACCAGCGGAACCGAGTGAAAATCACTGGTCCTATCATGTTTCTTTGCCATGATGAGGAATACAAAGAAACTGATGCCGATATCGAGATTGTACTTCCGGTTTCGGGCAGGATTTCAGTAGAAGATCCGAGAATGGAGATTAAGACCCTGCCAGCTATTAGGGCTGTTTCTGCTGTATACAGAGGTCCTTATCATGGAGTTGAAGCCGGATACAACCGAATCTTTACATTTGCTAAAGAGAACAATCTGGAACATTTCGGTCCTAGCAGGGAATTGTATTTTAACGACCCTGCAGAAGTTTCCGAAGAAGAACTTATGACTGAAGTTCAAGTTCAGGTCAAGGAAAATTAATCTGTGTGTACTCCAGACCTCTGGAGTAGCTACCTTTTTTATCCATAATATAACTGTATATAGGCAAGAGGTTCATGCCTGGTTTTATCAAAAACGATATAAGAAGCAAGATGAGCTCATTTTTTATTCTTACTTTTTATGCATTCTTTCAATTTTTCTTCTATGCTGATCCGGGAAATGAACACTCCGAACTGGGTCGCAATAGTTTCAATTACTGTACGCACACTGTCCGAAAGCTCATACTCGAGACTCGAGGCAAGGTAAAAGGCTGCAATGATCTTCTTGCCTGATTTTACTGGAATAATTGCTATGGCCCTGAGATTTTCATACCTGATTGCTTCATCTCGGGAAGTGAGAAGAAGATCTACGTGTTGTTTGTATACGGGATGTCCTATCATGACAAGTTTGGCATTTGGAGAATTTACACTAAAATGGGAGGCGTATTTGACAAAAGTAGGTGAAAGTCCACGATGAATGGCAAGTATCATATCACCAGTCCCTTCATCGACGAGATATATACCTCCAGCGTCGATTTCATCTATCTGAAGGCAGGAATCTAGCAATCTCTCAAGAGTTTCGCTCAGGCTGTTGGAAGTGCTGAGAGCTATACCCAGATCCCTTTGGATATAAAGCAGTTTTTCTTTACTTTTTCGTTCGCTGATATCCAGAATTATTCCTTTAAGATACTTTACAACACCAGTATCATCAGCTTCAATAAAAGTTCTCTCCTCAACCCAGCGCACTTCCCCTGATTTTGTCAGTATTCGGTATTCCTGGGTAAAGTCAGTGCAATCTTCCTCAATCTTTCTGGCCAGTTCTCTTTCAACTCTTTCTAAGTCTTCGGGATGCACGATGTTGCCATATAGAAGTTGTCCAGATATGAATTCTTCTACTGTATACCCAAACTGCTTTATGTTCTCGGATACGAAATCTGCAGGCCAGTACTTTTCGGGTCTCCACAAAAAAATAGTAGCAGGAACTTTATTTATTACTGAAACCAGCTCCTTTGCCATCTCAAGAGCACTGCATAAAGTTATTTCGTCCATATCTTTACAGGATTTTTGCCTGCTGTTATTCCCATTCTTAGCCGAATTCGAAGCCGTTCTAGACATTTTTTCTCCGTTAATATCGTTTTCTGCCGCTTTAGACATTTTCTTCCGTTAATATAACTTTTTACAATAAATTATGTATAAATTACATATATTTAATTTTTTTGCTATAATTGGCAACAAATAACCACTAAAATAAATATTTTTTGGTCACAGATTCCTGCTATATATAGTTTGTGACCGGTATTTTACAAGACCTAAGCCCATTTGATCTCTTAATATTCATATTTAATTCCTAAATCCATCTTTAATTCGTAAATCCACACACTTTAATAGCTTTTTTTTGAATTTAAATTCAATTTCATCCTCATTGGCTAATTAACTTCCTCTTATACAAGTTAAATTGGGCAAAATTAAGCCTTAGATAATTTATTAACCCTTATTTATTTCTTGAAAAATACTATCATCTGCCCCTAAATACATTATTCCTTGTTCAAATTTAATACTTGTTTTTCTATAAAGTCAATATATCGATCTAAACATATATTATTATCAAGTATTACATCACGAGTTGATTTTTCCTGTTTTTTGAATCCCTCCAAAAATTGTTAACCGAAAAATATATATAATTCACTCGTTTTCGGTCCGATTTATTTAAAAAAATATATATACGTGAGTGATTAATTATTAATTGGAGACATCTGTGAAGATGGGTTAATAGCCGGGATTTAAAATGGCACAAAAAATTCCCCAGCTAAAAAACTCACAAAAATATATAAATATGTAAGTGATTTAATTATTAATTGGAGACATCTGTAAGATGGGTTAATAGCCGGGATTAAAATGGCACCAAAAACACTCCCCAGCTAAAATACTCATGAACCCAAAAAGGAAAAATCGTGAACTTTCTCATGGTTTCACCACTTCACCTTTGGTGATCATGGTTTTACATATATGATTACCGTAGGGTCTTTCTCGATGCACCATAGCTTTTATTCAAAGCCATGTTGCTTGTACCCTGTATTTCATGATTATTCATGATTATCAGGGATTAGAAGTCTCCATCGAGAAGTCTCCATTGTCAAAAACTAAAATGGAGGATGCAATATTAGCAAAGAAGAAGTGCTTCAGGAACTTGCAGGTGCTGTAATCTCCTGCAAGAAGGATGCAGTACTCGCTGCTGTTGAAAAAGCTAAGGGACAAAAAATGGATCCCTCCGAATTAATAGAAAAAGGACTTGCAGCAGGTATGAACGAAGTGGGTGTCCGTTTTGAGAGGGGCAAACTCTTCCTTCCACATGTGATGATGGCTGCCGATGCAATGAATGCAGGGGTTGCAGCCCTTAAGGACCTTATGCCTGAAGGGGCTTCCGACTCAAAAATGGGCGTTATTGTTAATGGTACGGTAGAAGGCGATGTACATGATATTGGCAAATCAATCGTATCAACAATGCTCCAGTCCGCCGGTTTTGAAGTATATGATCTCGGTCGCGATGTTCCGACCAGGAATTTTATTCAGAAGGCAAAAGAAGTCAATGCTGATATGATCGGAATATCAGCTCTTATGACCACCACTCTCCAGGGCCAGAGGGACATCATTGAACTCCTCAAGGAAGAAGGGCTCAGGGACAGGATAAAAGTAATGGTTGGCGGTGCACCTGCAACCCAGGCATGGGCTGACAAAATTGGTGCAGATTGCTATGCTGAAAACGCAAGCGAAGCTGTTGCAAAGGCAAAAGAACTGCTGCTATAATTTATTTTCTTGGAGGTATAAAAATGGCAAAATGTAATGCAGTTGCAGGATTCAATGCACTTAACGGTGTAGAGTTAAATCTTTTCACAAATGACGAATTAAAAGCAATTCACTATGCAACAATGGAAGTTCTTATGAACCCCGGTGTTCAGGTTTCTGACCCCGAGGCAAGGAAGATCTTCAAGGAAAATGGCTGTGAAGTTGATGAAAAAACCAATGTTGTAAAGATCCCTGAATATGTTGTAAGAAAAGCTCTCCAGCTCGCACCCTCCAGATTTGTCCTCTGGGGCAGAGATAAAAAGTTTAACACAGTCCAGGAATGTGGCGGTAAGGTACACTGGACCTGTTTCGGCACTGGTGTCAAAGTATGCAAGTACCAGGATGGCAAGTACGTAACTGTTGACTCCGTAGAACAGGACATTGCAGATATTGCAAAACTTTGTGACTGGGCCGAAAATATTGACTACTTCTCCCTTCCCGTCTCTGCCAGGGATATTGCAGGCCAGGGTGCCCAGGACGTCCACGAGACACTCACTCCCATTGCGAACACCTCAAAACACTACCATCATATTGATCCAGTAGGCGAGAATGTCGAATACTACTGGGACATTGTAAAAGCTTACTACGGCGGCGACGAAGAAGAAGCCCAGAAAGAAACCGATTTTCTCCATGCTTCTATGCCCAACCAGCCCTCTTGAGCTCAGTGTCAACGCATGCCAGGTCATAATTAAGGGCGCTCGCCTTGGTATTCCAGTTAATGTCCTGAGTATGGCAATGTCCGGTGGATCTTCTCCTGTCTATCTTGCAGGAACCCTTGTTACTCACAATGCTGAAGTTCTCTCTGGTATCACCCTTGCCCAGCTAGCAATGCCTGGGGCTAATGTATGGTACGGAAGCTCAACAACCACCTTCGACCTGAAGAAAGGTACTGCACCTGTCGGTTCTCCTGAACTCGGCCTTATCAGTGCTGCAGTCGCAAAGCTTGCCCAGTTCTATGGCCTTCCCTCCTATGTAGCAGGTTCCTAGTCTGATGCCAAGGTCCCGGATAACCAGGCAGGCCACGAAAAAACCATGACAACCCTCCTGCCTGCCCTTGCTGGTGCTAACACCATCTATGGGGCCGGGATGCTTGAGCTCGGAATGACATTTTCAATGGAACAGCTTGTCATTGACAATGATATCTTTGGTATGGTCAAGAAAGCTATGCAGGGAATCCCTGTATCTGAGGAAACTCTTGCAGTTGAATCTATCCAGAAAGTAGGTATCGGAAACAATTTCCTCGCCCTTAAGCAGACCAGGCAGCTTGTGAATTATCCCTCTAACCCTATGCTTCTCGACAGGCGCATGTATGGAGACTGGGCAGCAGCAGGCTCAAAAGATCTTGCAGCAGTTGCACATGACAAGGTCGTAGATGTTCTCAAGAACCACCAGGTAACTCCAATCGATGCAGACCTCCTCAAGGACATGCAGGCAATTGTTGACAAAGCTGACAAAGCTTTCAGAGGCATGTAATTTAATATCAGGATATTCAGGAGATCTAAAAATGGCAAGCAAAGAAGCAATCATTGCAAAAGCAAAAGAAGCAATCACCGAATTTGATGAAGAACTCGCAGCAGAAGCCGCGGGTGAAGCTCTTGCCGCAGGGATCGACCCTGTGGAGCTCATTGAGAAAGGCTTTACTGCAGGTATGAAGGAAGTCGGAGAACTGTTTGACCAAGGCACTCTTTTTCTGCCACATATGCTTGCAGCTGCCGAGGCAATGACTGCAGGTATAAACGTAATTAAACCAGAAATGGAGAGGCGTAAGTCCCAGGTCAAGAGTCTCGGAACTGTCGTTATCGGAACAATAGAAGGCGATATCCACTCCATAGGAAAGGACATTGTGGCTTCCATGCTCAGCATTGCCGGTTTCAGTGTTGTTGATCTTGGAAGAGACGTCCCAATCAAAACCTTTGTTGAAAAAGCAAAGGAAATCAAACCCCAGATAATCGCATCCTCTGCCCTTATGACTACTACTATGGTACACCAGATCCAGATAGAGGAACAATTGAAAGAAGCAGGTATCCGTGATAAGGTCAAAACCATGGTAGGAGGCGCTCCTGTCACCCAGGATTGGGCAGACAAGATCGGTGCAGACATCTACGGTGAAAGCGCCAACGATGCCGTTAGCAAGGTAAAGGCAGCTTTACTGTAAACACAGCTCAAAATGCAGGAAATTGAAGGTTAAATTACTTACGGGAATATTAAAAACAGTATTTACTAAAAGATAGATTTAAAAAACGGATTTAAAAAACGCCTATAAAAAACGATCTCCATTTAAAAAAATCTATTCAAAAACCTCCATAAAATCTACTGCCACGTCAACAGCAAAGTGCCGTATAAAATCGATTGCAACTACTCAGAGTCTTTGAATCTTTGAGGGTTGACGCGGCACTACTAAAAAACGTACACTAAAAAACGTAACACTTGAAAATATTCCCGGAGTATAACACTACAAATAAATTTTTTGTTGCGCTTTCAGGCTGTAGATTTGAGCTAAGAATCTCTGTCCTGAGAGAGTTCCACAACACTTCTGAAAAATGGAGGACTTTTAGTGGATCTGAAAGCGTTAAAAAAAGAGGAAAGTAAAAGGAAAATAAGTAAAGGGTACATGTGGGCCCTTTTCTGTGCTGTGTTCTGGGGCATCTGGTATCTGCCAGGAACCGTTGTATGGGTACTTAACCCATTCGATGAAATGTTTGCTGCTATTTCCGAATTAAGAGGTGATGGGGTATCTCTTGTTGTGACTGCTGTGCTCATCACTGCCTTTAATGCATTAACCGTCATGCTGGCTCTTATGCTCTGGAATGGAGTTCTCGGAAAATTCGGAGAACTGGGCAGGACACTAAAGGAGTTTCATACATGTTCCAAGTGGTTCTTCCTTGCCTCTATATTTGGTGGCCCGATAGCAATCCTTGGTTCTTTTATTGCTATGGGTTATATTGGTGGAGCATTTGCAGCCGTTGCCGGGCTTCTTTATCCTGTAGTAGGTTCTATTCTTGCTTATTACTGGTACGGAGAAAAGATCTCAAAAAGAGCAGCAATAGGTATAGGAGTTATCATTTTCGGAGGCATCACGATCTATGGAGGAGGGCTTCTAACTGAAATTTCCTCAGGCAATGTCCCCTGGATCGGATATATAGGGGGATTAATGGCTGCTGCTGGCTGGGGCATTGAAGGTGCAATCGCAGGCAAAGGGCTTGATATTGCTGAGCCGGATGTCGGGCTGACTCTTCGCTTCCTTGGAGAAAATATTATCTGGTGGATCATTATTGTGCCAATTCTTGCACTCATCGGTTTTCCAATGTATTCTTTTGCAATTCAGGCATTTGAACCTCTGACCATGCTTGTTCTAATCTTTGCAGGAATTACCTTTGGTTTCTGCTATGTTACCTGGTACAAATCTTTCCCACTTATTGGGGTTGGAAGAGGTCAGGGTATTGGAAACCTATACGGATTCTGTGCAATTATCTTCATTTTCCTCTTCTTTGGAAAAGTCCCGGAATGGACCATAATCATAGGCGGAATTCTTTGTATTATAGGAAGTTTCGTCATGTTTACCGAAGATGCAAGTGCACTTGAAACTCTGAGAGGCGAATGAAATGAGCGGAAACCGTCCTATCAAATTCAGGATTCTGGAACTTTTCCTGGATGGAAAAGAACACTGGAACTATGAAGTCGTTTCAAAGATCCAAGAAGAGTATGGAATGAATAACAACTACGGCAGGGACAGCATCAACTTTGATATCATTGAACTGGCTTCTGGAGGGATGCTGAAAGACTTAATGCAGAAAGTTGACGAAGACGGAATCTACAAAAAAGGCTTCCTTCTGCATAGGTATGTGATAACCGACTTCGGGAAAATCCGGGGCTCTGATGCCTGCGTTAGAAATGTGTGATTATATGGAGGGAAAAAAATGACACAAACAGCAGTGGCACTTGAAGCTTACAACGCTTACTGGGCAGATTCCTTCATACCGGGAGCAGCTATTATGTGGATAATTTTAATCCTGATTTTGGCGATAGTAGCTTTATGGCAGGCCAGAACCTTTGTATCTGAATTTTGAACCCCAATAAAAGCTTCTTTAGATTCGATATTATAAGAATAAAAATGGTGAGAAAATGGCAACCGAATATTCTTTGCGTATGGGAGACGGAAAACGTGTCTTCCTGACAAAAGAAAAAATCATGGACGATCTTGAGGCAGGTGTTGCAAATGCTGCCGATTTTGGTGAAATCCCTGTTCTGAGCGCCGATGAAATCGACAAGCTTGGAGAAATCCTTATGATGCCCGGAAAAGCTGTCAGTGTCGAGCAGGGTATGGAAATTCCTGTGACGCACGATATAGGCACAATCAGGCTCGATGGCGATCAGGGCAACAGTGGCGTTGGGATTCCTTCAAGCCGTTTAGTTGGCTGCATGATGCATGAGAGGGCATTTGGTGCAGACACAATGGAGCTTGGGCACATCGATTACAGTTTCAAGCCAGTGAAGCCTGTTGTTTCAAATGAGTGCCAGGCAATGGAAGTTTGCCAGCAGAATATGATTATCCCGCTTTTCTACGGTGCAATGCCCAACATGGGGCTTTATTATACCCCTGATGGGCCATTCGAAAACCCGGGCGATCTTATGAAGGCTTTTAAGATTCAGGAAGCCTGGGAATCCATGGAACATGCAGCAGAACACCTGACCAGGGACACTGTATGGGTTATGCAGAAGCTTTTTGCCTCAGGAGCAGACGGCATCAACTTCGATACAACTGCTGCAGCCGGAGACGCAGACATGTATGGGACCCTGCACGCAATTGAAGCTCTGAGAAAAGAATTCCCTGAAATGTATATTGAAGCAGGAATGGCCGGTGAAATGGTGCTAGGGATGCACGGAGGGCTTCAGTATGATGGGGTTACTCTTGCCGGACTCTGGCCGCACCAGCAGGCTCCGCTTGTTGCAAAGGCAGGGGCAAACGTCTTCGGACCAGTTGTAAACACAAATACAAGCAAGACCTCAGCCTGGAACCTGGCCAGGGCAGTTACCTTCATAAAGGCGGCTGTTGCAGCTTCTCCAATTCCCTGCCATGTGAATATGGGTATGGGTGTCGGTGGGATTCCAATGCTTGAGACTCCTCCAGTGGACGCGGTTACCAGAGCCAGTAAAGCGATGGTCGAGATTGCAGGCGTAGACGGCATATAGGTCGGGGTCGGCGACCCTCTGGGTATGCCGATCTCCCACATAATGGCTTCAGGAATGACTGGTATGAGAGCTGCAGGTGACCTTGTCGCAAGAATGGAGTTCTCAAAGAACATGAGAATTAAAGAGGCAAAAGAATACGTAGCTAAGAAACTTGGAGTAGACACCTTATCCCTTGTAGACGAGCACGTTATGCGTGAACTCAGAGAGGAACTTGATATTGGTGTAATCACCTCTGTGCCAGGCGCTGCAAAAGGTATTGCCGCAAAAATGAATATCGAAAAGTTGCTCGACATAAAAATCAACTCCTGCAACCTCTTCAGGAGGCAGACCCAATAAAGATGGAATAAACTTGATAGCAGTCTGAATTATATTATGCAGCAGGGAAAAACAAGATCAAAACTTAGACAAATCTGAGCATGCCGACGAAATCAGCATAAAAACGGTATTGAGGCTTGAAGGTATGCTCAGGACGTTCTTCCTTAAAAAAATAGCGACCTCCCTGCTGTTTTTAATTCAGCAGGACTGCTCAGTTGATTCTCCTCTATTATTTGGTGGATTTTATTTCCAAAATATCTTAATTCTGCCTTCTAGCCTTCGTTTCCATACCTAAATGGTATTAGGACTCGCCTGCTTCAGCGCAAAAACAAAGTATTTGTTGACTTTGAAACTTGATAATGAAAACATCAACATTATAACGCAAAATAGCTCCCAACCGATATATATATCAAACAATATTATTTTATATTAAATAGTATATCTAATATAGAATAATGGCTATTATAAAAAATAATTTACTCAGTCTATTTTACCTAGGAGGAAACCTGATCATGTAGATCGAATGGACTCTAAATCTATTCAGCCGGGTTAGATTCCCGGGGTTTCCGCCATATTTCTGAATCCTGGAATGGCATATACAATAACTTCTATTGGAATTTTTTATAGAATCTGGAAGCTATTTTCCAAAGTCTATAAATTGTTTCTGTTATTAGGGACATTTTTGTTTTCCAGGTAGCTGTCAGCAAATTACTGACTCCGTGCTTATCTTAGTAAGCCGGGATTCTGAAATACTATTTCTTGGAAATCATCCGGACTCTTTATTCACCAGGGGTGACACTATGGAAAAAAAACCGTTAAATGATCTGATATCTGAAACTGGGCTCTGGATGTCGAGGACAGGGACGCTTCACAAAATCAAGCATAATGAGGTCTCAAAAACGAAAATATATGTTGAAATGAAATGTGGAGACCAACTTGTTGCGAACAACTCAAGGAGCAGCAGGACAGCCAGGGCGCTCAGGCACTATAAATATAAAAAAACCTGCAAGCGCTGCAAGGTTTCGGACAAAGATATCGATAATTTCCTCACAAAAGTAAGCGAAAATAAAAGCAATGTGAAAGTGAAGGTAGTTTCTACCCCAAAGGTAAACAAAGCCATGCCAAAATCCATCGCACGAAATTCAAAACCGCTCGAAAATCCAATGCAAGCACAGGAATCGATAAGCACATCAGGATCTTCACCCGTATCTGCTGCGACAAAATCAGCTGCATCTTTGCCTTCTCAGGTACCAGCACCTGCTTCTGCACTTACACGGAGCCAGCTTGATAGGCTTGAAGCTCTCTTAAGCCCTGGAGAGAAGATTTCTTTGAATGAGGGGCTGCCTTTCGGGAAGCTTGAGTCAGAACTACTGGCTAAAAGAAAAGGTGATCTACAGCGAATCTATGCTGAAGAACAGGAGAACTATCTCGGAAAACTCGAACGCGATATTACGAAATTTTTTGTTGATAAGGGCTTTCTGGAAATAAAATCCCCAATCCTTATTCCAGCCGAATATATCGAAAGAATGGGGATTAATAGTGATAATGAGCTTTCTAAGCAGGTTTTCAGAATAGATAAAAATCTCTGCTTAAGACCGATGCTTGCCCCGAACCTCTATAACTATCTACGTAAATTCGATAAGGTTTTGCCTGACCCGATTAAGATCTTTGAAATAGGACCCTGTTACAGGAAAGAATCTGATGGCAAAGAGCATCTTGAAGAGTTTACCATGCTGAATTTCTGTCAGATGGGTTCGGGCTGCACCCGGGAAAATCTTGAATCCATTATTCGGGAATTCCTTGACTACCTGAAAATTGATTTTGAAATCGTAGGAGACTCCTGTATGGTCTACGGAGAAACCCTTGATGTAATGCACGGGAACCTTGAACTTTCGTCAGCAGTTGTCGGACCTATACCTCTGGATCGGGAATGGGGCATTGACAAACCCTGGATAGGGGCAGGTTTTGGGCTTGAACGTTTGCTTAAGGTTATTCATAATTTTAAAAATGTCAAACGGGCGTCAAGGTCCGAATCTTACTATAACGGGATTCCTACCAACCTGTGAGCTGGAATCTCTTTTTAAAGTGAATCCATAACCCTAAAAATCGAAAAAACATCAAAATGGCAAAAACATAATGGCAAAAAGTAAAATGGCAAAAACAGAATGGCAAAAAGTAAAATGGCAAAATAAAATGGCAAAATAAAACTGCGAAAACAGAATGGCAGAACTAGAATGGTAATACGCTGAATAAAATGGTTTGAAATGCAACTTGGCCCGAATTAGACCGAAATAAATGACAAGAAAGTATCCAGAGAGGGTAAAATTTTGATTCATAAAATGGCGCTTGATGAACTTGATAGTTTAGGGAAAAAGATTATTGAAGGTTTTCAATTATCTGATGATTATTTGAAGGCTCTTTTATCTCTTGAATCCGAAGAAGAACTGGAAAAGCTTTACAATGCGGCTCGAAAGGTAAGAGATCATTATTTTGGCAACAGGGTATTTCTTAATTGTTTCATTTATTTTTCTACCCATTGTAAGAATCAGTGTTCTTTTTGTTATTATAACTGTAAAAACGAGATCAATCGCTACCGTCTAACCCAGGAGGAAATAAAAGAAATCTGTAGAGCCTTGAAAGGAGCAGGTTTTCATATGATTGACCTTACCATGGGAGAAGACCCCTACTACTATGAAAACCCGGACCGTTTTGTTGAGCTTGTCCAGATGGTAAAAGAAGAACTTGGGCTTCCAATAATGATTTCCCCAGGTGTGATTGATAACACAACTCTTCTTAAAGCCAGGGACAAAGGAGCAAACTTTTTCGCCCTTTACCAGGAAACGTATGACTTTGAACTCTACCGGAAACTCAGGGTAGAACAATCATTCGATAATCGGGTTAATGCCCGCCGTTTCGCAAAAGAACAGGGATACTGCATAGAAGACGGAATTCTCACAGGAGTCGGAAACGATATAGAATCAACCATTTTATCCTTAAAAGGAATGAAAACAAACGACCCTGATATGGTCAGAGTTATGACCTTCTTGCCCCAGGAAGGAACTCCACTTTCAAATTTCAGAGAAAAATCAAACCTCTCGGAGCTCAAAATTATTGCAGTTCTCAGGTTAATGTTTCCTAAGTGCCTGATCCCGGCCTCTCTTGATCTGGAGGGTATTGACGGGATGGTTCCCCGCTTAAATGCGGGAGCAAATATTGTTACCTCTATTCTTCCTCCCAATTCCCTGTTAGAAGGCGTTGCAAATTACGACCGCGGGCTTGAAGAGCGGGACAGAGACATTAAAAGCGTAATTAAAAGGCTTGAGAGTATGGGAATGAGACCTGCACAGCAAGCTGAGTTTAAGGTAGTCCTGGGGTGCTGAATGAAAACAATATGTCTTGTTGGGGGAAAACTCCAGGGTTTTGAAGCTGCATATCTCTCTAAGAAAGCCGGGATGAAAGTGCTTTTAGTAGATAAAAATCCACATGCCTTGATCCGGAATTACGCCGATGAGTTCCATTGTTTTGATGTAACAAGGGAACCGGAAAGGCTTCTTGAGATCTCAAAAAGAGTTGATGCTTTACTCCCGGTAAATGAAAATCTGGCATGTATCGAATGTCTGAGCTCCTTAAAAGAGAAATTCTCCTGCCCTATCCTTTTCGATTTTGAAGCTTATCGGATCAGCAGGGATAAGAGAAAATCAAAAGAATATTTTGTATCCATAGGAGTCCCAACTCCCCAGGACAACCCACTGGAACCGCCATATTTTGTAAAACCTCCTTGTGAGAGCAGCAGCGTGGGAGCCAGAATCATTTATGACAAAAAAGAACTTAAAGGCCTTGAACCCGGCATGCTGCTTGAGGAGTACGTTGAAGGGGATGTTGTCTCCCTTGAAGTTGTTGGGGATGGAAGGAATTTTGCTGTGGTAAAAGAGACCCTGATCCATATAGACAAAACTTACGACTGCCACATGGTAACTCCGCTTCCCTTTAATCCTTCTTTCAGAGAGCTATCCTATTCCCTTGCAGCGAAGCTTTCTTTAAAAGGAATTATGGATGTAGAGGCAATCTCCGGCCCGAAAGGGCTCAAAGTGATCGAAATTGACGCTCGTTTTCCGAGCCAGACTCCCACAGTTGTTTACCATTCTTCGGGGATTAATCTGATAGAACTCCTGCTCCATGCCTTTATCGAAGGTGTCGAAGTCATCAGCGGTGTAGAAGGAATCAAAGCCTTTCCTGAGAACAAATACTGTATTTACGAGCATCTCATGCTTGGAGAAAACGGAACTCTCACCCCTGTAGGAGAGCAGTTACTATCCGGGGGCAGAGATTACGGGAATTATTATGAAGAGGATGGAATTGAGATTCTACTTTGCAAAGGGGAAAAACCCATATTCACCCTGGTTTTCTGGGGCAAGAATAGAGAAGAAGCTGAGATAAGAAAGCGAAAAGGGCTTTCTATTCTGGAAGACCGCTTCGGAGCGGCTATTTAACAGAAAAAGAAAAGGATAAAATTTTTCAAAATTATGAAATGATAGAAGAGGATAAAGTTTTTCCAAAAGAAACCTCAAAAACAGGAAATGGAGATAAAAATGGCACTTTTGACCCCAGAAGATCTAATTAATATTAACAGACAGCTTCAGGAAGCTGACTCTGCTGTCAGGAGAGTAACAGGGCTTGATATAAAAGGAGTCTGTAAAGCTTTCTATGGTACATCCCCTTGCGATGAAAAGATAGGTATCGTACCTATAACTTCAGGAAATGGAATTATAGGAAACTTCTCAGCTTCTTTGAATGCAATTACTCAATACTTCGGATTCGAGAGTTTTGTTACTTGTATGCCCGATGTAAGCGGCTACTATGAGGCTGTGCGGAACGGTGCCGAAATCATTCTTATGGCAGATGATAATACTTTCCTTGCTCATAACTTTAAAAATGGAAAAATAGCTAACAACCAGCTCTGTACAGGTACAATATATGCCGAAATAGCTTCCAGATACCTGAAAGCTGACACACAGGAGGTACTTGTTGTTGGACTAGGGAAGGTGGGTTTTCCAGGAGCGGCCCATTTTGTGCATAAAGGCTTTAAGGTTTACGGATACGATGCTGATAAAGTAGCTCTCGAGAAAGCCGCTTCCAATCTTGGAATCACTCCTTTCGATCTCTCTACCCCCAGAAAGTTTTCCATGATCTTCGAGGCTACACCGTGTGAGAACACTATTCCTGAATCCGTACTTTCAGAGAATTGCGTGATTTCCACTCCTGGAATCCCCTGCGCAATTTCAAATGATCTTCGAAAAAAATACAACATAGAGCTTGTAATGGAACCTCTTGGAATAGGAACGGCATCGATGCTTTATTCTGTTCTCTAACCCGAGTTTCGGTCGAGTTGCGGCTCGACGATGCGCTGTCCGTTTCGCTCGCTTTGCTCGCTCAAGCGGACTAATTTCTGAATTCAGCTTGGGAGCACGAGGCATGTTTCTGTCGAGTTGCTCGCTCAAGCGGACTAATTTCACGAGTTTCGCTTCGGGAGCACGCAGTCAGTTTCGGTTGCTTTGCTCGCTCAAGTGGACTAATTATGGCGTAGAATCTTGCTTTGGCTCAAGCGTTAAATGATGACAACGAAAAAAATCAAAAATGTGGGAGTAAGATCCCACTATGACTTATTTTGCTTTAATCTTCAGTTTTGTGATATTGATGGCACTTTCGGGGCAGATGCTGACACAGCGGCGGCAGCTGGTACCAAGGCATTTCTGGCTGTCGTACTTTGCGATTCTTTTGTCATTGATTTCGATGATTTCTAGAGCGTTTTCAGGGCATTCTTCCACGCACTGCTTGCAGTCAATGCATTTGGTTACAGGAACTTCGAGGAATATGCCTAACTCTTTAAGGATGGAAAGTCCACCTTCTCCTACTTGTTCTATGTCCTTGCGGACGCGTTTTTCAATAGTGACATTTTCGAGGGTTTTCGGGAGGGAGGGCAGACCATAGAGTTCAAGCATCTGGTTGTATACGTCGAGGGGCATGCCCTGGGTCCAATAGGCGAGTTCGCAGAGGTAGAAACTATTAAATGTTTCACTGGTTGCCATCATTAGATGGTCGGCAGTGATTTTTTTTGCAATCGCGATTACGTCGTCCAGTCTGGACTTATCCAGCACAAGTTCCCTTGCAAGGGCAAGGGAGGTGTTTCCGAACTGGACAATTTTCTTTGCATAACCTGGTGCGGCTCCCAGCCTGCGGGCATCTTCGGCATCTACATAGGCCCCCGAGGCTCCTGACATGTATGCATATTCCAGATCTTCGTATTTAATTCCGGATTCGACAATCAGGGTCATATGGGCAGCCCGGATTGCTCCTATAGCCTTTCCTGCTTCTTCCACGTCTTTTTCTGTAATCTCAATTCCGGGACCTAAGATCAGCTTTCCATTCGGAAGTTTTGGAGATTTTTCAATGAGCCCGCTTTTAAGTGCTAGGGCAAGAAACGAGATTACCCCTGTTCCGGTAATCCCCACCGCTTCATATCCATAATGCTCTTTTATCTCGCCTGTGACCGGATGGATCAGGTAAGCTTCCCGTTTCTCCATCTCTTTATCAAGGACTATAATTTTCCAGTACTGCCCTTGAGGTTTCACATCACATATAGCACCCGGACTTGCAAGCATTCCGGAACTGATACCCTGTCCCTCAATCGCAGGACCTGCTGCAGCGCTTGCTGTGATGATTCTATCTCCTACTTTTAAGGCCATTTCAGCGTTTGTTCCGTAATCTGTAACAAGTGAAGGTTTAGTCTGGGCCAGGAAATTGGTTACAAGCATCATGGCAAGGGCATCTGCTCCGATTTCGTGTTTGATTGCAGGAGGTACAATGATTTCACAGTTTGGCAGGTCCTTATCTCCAAAAATCTCAGAGGCTGAAAAAACACGTGCATCTCTCTTTACATTCTGGACTCCAAGAATTTTCTGCTTATTTTCTCCTGCGTACGCAAGGTCTCGTATTTCTGTATTCTGAAAAAGGGATAGCTGGATAGGGTTTCCACAGACTGCCAGCCTTTCTATTTTGGAATGGTCAATGTTGAATTCCAGTAACATTCTCCTTATGGTTTCGATAATTACCTCATGAGCCACATCTTCACCTATTGTAATAGCAAAATCCAGGTGATCCATAACGTTTCCCCCTGGCAGAGGGTGGCCCATGGTTATAACTGTCTTTAAGGTCTCTTTTTTTTCAAGATCAATAAGCTGGGCTCGAAAACCACTGGTACCCAGGTCAAGTGATACTCCATACATTTTTTAAATCCTCCAGAAATTTAATATTACGAGGCATCCGGCACCAAGATTGCCACGTATCAAGCTATTATATGAAAGTTCAAAACTTTAAAAGGTTAGCGTTTTATAGAAAATGATATTGAAGAAACATATATAAGAATATATTAAATTCGATATTCTTAATGCAATTCTTAGTACAATTTTAGTACAATTCTTAATGCGATAACTTTGTATAAATTAATTTTATATATGCCAAATACTTATATATTTATCTTCCCAGGCGAAGAAGTAAAACAAATTTACTTGTTTTAAGGTAATTTTCAGCTTACTCTGACTATTTAATTGGTAATTCTTTATAATATAATCTTTAATTAATGAATAAAAATACATATTTATTTATACTATGAATTTTTGAGAATAATGCTGTCTATATAACTTAGAGAGGGATTATAGATGACAGAATATACACCAAAACAAAGATTATACCGCGTATTTAGGAAACAGCAGGTGGACAGAATGCCAGCTGTCTGTTTCACTCAGACCGCAACTGTTGAACAGATGGAAGCTTGTGGAGCTTACTGGCCAGATGCCCATGCAGATGCAGAGAAAATGGCAACTCTTGCGGAAGCAGGGCACACTGTAATAGGCTTTGAAGCTGTGAGAGTTCCTTTTGACATTACAGCTGAAGCAGAACTATTTGGCTGCGGAATTAAGGCTGGCGACCTTAAACAGCAGCCTTCGGTGATCAAACACAGTGTTAAGAACCTGGATGATATCGACAAAGTCAAAAACTATAACCTGAAAGAAGGTAGAGTTGGCTTAATCCTTGAAGCCGTTAAAATCCTTTCCGAAAAGTATGGAAAAGAACTTCCTATTATAGGGTCTATGATAGGTCCTTTCTCTCTTGCCCAGCACATTAATGGAGATGATTGGTTCGGGAATATATTCACAGGTGACGATATTGTCCCCGCGCTTCTGGACTTATGCTCGGATTTCAATGTAGAATACGCAAAAGCAATGGTTAAAAACGGGGCAGATACTATAGCCATTATTGATCCGACAGCAAGCTATGAGCTGATTGGCGGAGAATTCTACGAAAAGTTTGCCCTTCCCTACCAGAAGAAGATTGTTGACGCAATGAAGGAACTCGATGTGGCTACAGTTCTTCATATTTGCGGAAATACGACCAACGGGCTTGGGATTATGGACAAGACTGGCGTAAATGGAATCAGCGTAGATCAGAGAGTGGACATAAAAACTGCAAAAGGCAATGTGGAAAATGCAATCATTGTTGGAAACCTTGATCCAGTGGCCATACTCTGGAATACAACTCCTGATGAAGTTGCAGAAGCTTCAAAGAAGGCACTTGATGCAGGCGTCGGATTGCTTTCTCCTGGCTGTGGCATTGTTAGTATGACTCCAACTGCTAACCTTCAGGCAATGGTTAAGTGTGCAATTAACCACAGGTACTGAATACAGTGCTGAGAATATTTGCATTAAAAAAGTAAAAAAATCCGGGATGCTGGTCCTTAAACCGGCTTCATTTTTAATTTTTGAAATAATAGCTTGAAATTGAGCTTTTTCTGACTCTTGACGTTATTTATTCTTCTGGAATAATTGACCTCTCCGGCAATCCAGGGCAGATTCATTATTTAAAGATTTCCCATCATGACGAGTTCTTGTTTCCGTACTCTTGAAGCCGCTAACATCATTATTTTCGATTAAATCGTCGGATGACAATACACTAATATTTATATTTTTCGCTACTTTATCTTGAAATAACACTTTAAGGCAAAAAGTAGATAAATAACCTTATTTTTTTCATCTGTAACTATCTGAAGAATTATCATTTAAAATTTACTTTGATTTATATAAAAACAAATATGCTACCCGTTTATATAGTATAATTTTCAACTCTCATATAGGAATTGAATCTGAATATTTAGGACAGTTCCAGGCAGTTCCAGCAGGCATACTGTTGGGAATTTTGGGAAATCGATTGCTAACGACTAGGAAATTAGGCGAATTTCCGTTTTTAGCAAATAAGTTCCCCAGTAACAGTGTCAGGAGAAAAGAAAATTATTCTCAAGTAAATCCGAATAATGTTCGGTAAGAAATGGCAAATGAATGTGAGTAATTTTCTGATCCAGACAATTGGAAACACTGCAAAGGCATTCCCTCCCTCCGAATGGCGAAATAAGGCAGCAGGGATTTGCACATAAGTTAAACCCCATGCAAATGCTTTTTTCTAGTTAGCGGAGCTTGGGCACATATACTTAAGCATTCGAACCTTTGCGAGAAATCGATTGTCCAAAGGCATTCTACTGCCCAACAATATTGAGCAGAACAACAAATTTTAGTGGAGATTTGCAAAAATGGCAAACCAAGAGATTTTTGACAGGTTACGCGATGCGATCGTAACTCAAAACGTATCAGGCATTGCACAGCTAACCAGGGAAGCCCTGGATGCAGGAATTGCGCCTCTCGACATCATTACCAAGGGTCTTTCAGTTGGAATGAAGATTGTTGGCGACAAGTTCGAAGCTGCAGAGTTTTTCCTGCCCCAAATTATGATGTCCGGAAAAGCAATGAGCAATGCAATGGCAATCCTCACTCCTGAACTTGAGAAGACCAAGGTAGAAGGAGAAGAAACAGGACTTGCAATTACTTTTGTTGCAGAAGGAGATATTCACGATATTGGGCACAGGCTTGTCACTACCATGCTCGGAGCAAACGGTTTCCAGATAGTTGACCTTGGGGTTGACGTCCTTAACGAAACCGTTGTAGAAGAGGCTGCAAAACACAAAGGAGAAAAGGTCCTCTTAGTAGGCTCTGCCCTCATGACCACCTCAATGCTCGGTCAGAAAGAACTCATGGACAGACTCAGGGAAGAAAAACTCAGGGACAGCGTAAAATGCATGTTCGGAGGAGCCCCGGTATCTAAGAAGTGGATTGATGAAATCGGAGCTGACGCAACTGCTGAAAACGCTGCAGAAGCTGCAAAAGTAGCACTTGACGTTATGAAATAATCCTGGGAGGCAAAAACAATGACATTTAGAAAATCATTTGATTGCTATGACTTTTACGACAGAGCAAAAGTAGGAGAAAAGTGTACTCTGGACGATTGGGACCTTATGAAGATCCCAATGAAGGCAATGGAGCTCAAGCAGAAGTACGGGCTTGACTTCAAGGAAGAATTTGTTCCTACTGACAAGGACATGATGGAAAAACTCTTCCATGCAGGATTCGAGATGCTGCTTGAGTGCGGTGTCTACTGTACCGACACCCGCAGGATCGTAAAGTACACTGAAGATGAAATATGGGACGCAATCAACAACGCCCAGAAGGAGTTCGTCCTCGGCACAGGCAGAGAGGCAGTAAATGTCAGGAAGAGAGAAATCGGTGACAAGGTAAAGCCCATTGTTCAGGGCGGTCCTACCGGTTCTCCTATCTCGGAAGATGTATTCGGGCCTGTCCACATGAGCTACGCTCTTGAAAAGGAAGTTGACACCATCGTTAACGGTGTGATGACTACAGTGCGTGGGAAGCCTCCGATTCCAAAAAGCCCCTACGAAGTGCTTGCAGCAAAGACTGAAACAAGACTTATCAAAAACGCATGCGCCATGGCCGGTAGGCCTGGCATGGCTGTCTAGGGACCCGAGACCTCCCTGTCCGCTCAGGGGAACATTTCCGCCGACTGTAATGGCGGAATGGCCTCTACGGACAGTCACGAGGTCTCTCAACTCTGTGAACTCAAGATCGACCTTGACGCAATTGCAGTTATTGCTCACTACAGTGCAAACAGCGACATCATAATGGACGAACAGATGCCTATCTTCGGAGGTTACGCAGGTGGCATTGAGGAAACCACTATTGTCGACGTCGCAACGCACATCAATGGCGTTCTCATGTGCAATGCAAGCTGGCACCTTGACGGCCCTGTCCATATCCGCTGGGGTTCGACCAACACCAGGGAAACTCTCAAGATTGCAGGTTGGGCATGTGCAACAATTTCAGAATTCACCCATATTCTCTCAGGCAACCAGTACTACCCATGTGCAGGCCCATGCACGGAAATGTGCCTGCTTGAAGCTTCAGCCCAGTCCATCACTGACACTGCATCAGGCAGGGAAATACTCTCAGGAGTAGCTTCCGCAAAAGGTGTAGTGACAGACAAGACCACAGGCATGGAAGCCAGAATGATGGGAGAAGTAGCAAGGGCAACTGCAGGTGTGGAAATTCCTGAAGTTAACAGGATCCTTAATGACCTTGTATCCCTCTACGAGAAAAATTACGCAAGCGCTCCTGCAGGAAAGACCTTCCAGGAATGCTATAACGTAAAGACAGTAACACCAACTGACGAATACATGCAGGTCTATGACGGAGCAAGAAAGAAGCTCGAAGATCTCGGACTTGTGTTCTAAGCCGAAAGTCCAAGCCTGAAATCTATATTGAAGAACCGAAGGCCAGCGAATATCTCGCTGGCTTATTTTTTTTAAAGACTCAGGCGAAACTTATTATAAAGATACATCACGCTTAGTACGGATTTTTTCACGTATAAACAATCTAATATTATATTATGCCATATAATATATAATGGGAGATATTAAAATGGATCTCTGGACTTTAATTAACGGGCTGATATATCTCCTGGCTTTCGGATTGATTGGCTGGGTCTTACTGGACGCAAGTAGAGTTTCAAAAAAAAGAGGGTGAGGCGGTATGTCTGAAAATCGTGAATCCGCCAGTTTGGTCAAAACTCTGAGACCTTTCCATGTATGGGCTCTTGGTGTCGGGATTGTGTTGGTTGGAGAGTACATGGGCTGGAACTTTACAGTCGCAAAAGGAGGAGTGCTGGGTTCCTTGCTTGCAATGCTTGTAGCAGGAGTCATGTATGTTATGATTTCTCTTTGCGCCAGCGAACTTGGATCATCAACTAAACTAGCAGGAGGTCCCTACGACTGGGCAAGGCTCTTCATTGGGCCCGGAGCAGCTGCCAGTGTTGGACTTGCAGTGTATATGGAATATATTGCCCTTGAGGCAGCAGATGCAATTGTCGTTGCATTCATTGCACAGAGCATTTTTCCGGAATTGGAGGTATTTCCAGTAACATTGCTTGTTATTGCGCTTTTAACTTTCATCAATTACAGAGGCGTTGTTGCAGCTCTAACTCTTAATTTCTTCCTGACCATGATAGCTTTCATTGCAATAGTGGTCTTCTTCTTCGGAACAGCGTTTGGCACCGTAAATATCCACCCGGAATATCTTTTCCAGGGAGCTCTGCCGAATGGAATGATAGGCCTCTTTGCAGCGCTACAATTCGGCCCCTGGTTCTACCTGGGAATTGAAGGAGCGGCAATGTGCGCTGAAGAGTGTAAACACCCATCAAGAGCAGTGCCACTTGGCCAGCAGGCAGGGATGATAACTCTGCTCATAGGAGCGGCAATGACCCTTTACTTATGTGCAGTGCTGATCCCAGCAGATACCCTAGGAGTTTCTGTATATCCACTCTTTGAAGCTGCACAGAACAGCGGAGAATTTATTTTCATTTCTTTGCTTGGGCTTGGCACCTTCTTGACGTGCGTTGCCAGTGCAAACGGTTGTGTTTGTGATTCCTCACGCTCCTGGTTTGCTCTTTCCAGAGACAATTATGTATCTTCGTGGTTCTCGGCAGTGCACCCAAGGCATACACTCCTTATAGGGCTGTAATCTTTACGATGCCTATTGCAATTGGATTCGCCTTCAGTGGTTTCCTGGATCAGGTCATTACTTTCTCTATTATTTCGGACTGCTCTGCTATGTGCTTATTCCGTTCTCCCTGATCCGGTTCAGGAAGCTCTTCCCGAAGACTACTAGCAAAGTCCGGCCTTTTGTAAGTCCTCTTCAGCCGTATATCGCTTATTTTGCAATTGCAATCGCTATTACGATCCTATCAACGCTGTTCTGGGGCTATAAGTATAACCTGATCTTTGCTTTTGTATTCTATGGTATCGCATACTTCTACTTCAGCCACAGACACAAGAGTTCGAATATAGAAAACAGCTGGGCTGATATGGGATGGCCTTTACCCAAGGGGTTCGGAAAGTATAAATGTAAAAACGGAGGCGATTGGCGTTGGAGACGAGTAACCAGGCGAGGGAGAGCAAATACCACAGAAAACTCAGTGGAGATACAGCCCTTATAGTGGGTATGCTGATCTTGCTAGTAGGTGTGGAGGGATTTGTTCTTTATAAGATCCTTACCGAAACCTGGGAGATTGCTGGAAACTTTTTCTACCTCTATGTAATCTTCGTAGGCCTGATAGTAATAATTGAGGCAATTGGTTGTCTGAGTGTACGCAACTCGATAAAGAAACACATGTTTGAGTTCGAATATTACGATTGAGGAGGCAGAAGAGATGGCAGAAAAAGCATCTTTGGAGAGGTCTTTGACATCGTATTCATTTTTGTCCTGGCCTTCGCCTGTGTGGTTATTCCCACAGTACTTCAGGGAGCGGTACTCGTATCCTGGGGAGAAGGTGGAGCAGGAATAGGCTTTGTCTGGGATCCAGTCGGCTTTTTCAGCTTCTTGTTTGTTATAATTGCTTTCTTCGTTGTGATCTTGTATCACTCAGTAAAGCACTACAAGTACTGAAGAATCCTAATATCTTAAAAATTGTCTGCCTGAAGGAAAAATTAAGGCAGACCGTATTTTTTTGGTAGAATATGATACTATCTCATAATCCAATGATTTCTCATTTTATTTCTTCTTAGAGCCAAGATTCCCTCTGCTAATTACTTGAACAATCGGGTTCTCTAATTTGCCAAAGAGAATAATCTGGAACCTTTCGGTCCGAGCAGAGAATTGTATTTTAACGACCCTACAGAAGTTCGCGAAGAAGAACTTATGACTGAAGTTCAAATTCAGGTCAAGGAAAAATAGTTCAGTGTGCTCCAGACTTCTAGAGTAAACACCTTTTTTCTCTTGAAACACAATATCTTTTTTCCCTTGAAACACAACTGTTTATAAGTAGGAGGTGAAGCTAGTTTCGCTTTCCTCGAAACCCTCAGGAAAATATTACTGTTTTCTTCTGTTGAATTTCCGACCTTTTAATTGCTTTCATTGAAATATTTGTTAAATAGCTTCCCTGCTTGCTGTATCTCATGTAGGATCGTGAATTTATCTTCAGATTCAAGGATAAAGATTGTAGACTTGTGAGCAGTTATTGGGTTTAGCCTGAAATGAAAATCGGCTGCTTGTAATTAGTAAGTGTGTTTGTATTCCTTTCGGATCGTCCATATTTGTTTTCAAACCAGCTATATTATTCAGAGGTTCAAGAGAAGGACCCCTGCAGCTTCCGATCGTCCTATTTGTTTTCAAACCAGCTATTCATGGCTCTCTCAGAATTGTAAGTGCCTCAATTTACACACCAGAGAACAGAAAATAATCTCAATTTAGGCTATATAAACTCTCATCTTTTGCTTTATTAATTAAGTAGATAGTGCTTTTACTGATTTCCGTTTAAAATGGGAAAGACAGTGGAAAATAATTCCTTTGAAAGATATCTGTGAAAATTCGACTGAATAATTTCGGTTTTTAATTATATTGGTTCCTTATTTCTATTTCATTAATTATTATATTAATCTGAGTAATAATACTTTGCTGATCCAATTCGAAATCACTTTCATTGGCAAACAAAATGGAGATAGAATTTTACCAATAATATATTCTTTCAAAGATTAATGTAGATGATTAATTGGTAAAATAATATTTGCTCAGTGCATCTGTTGAAGGGAAATGGATCGAAGAACCAGGTCAAAATTGGATCAAATTGAGCAAAAGTCCGGAGTGTGTACAAATGGGAAAACAAACATTTGGCAGAACACAAAAGATACTGTGTGATTTTATAATAATCTTTTTTGCAATATCAGTGACAGCTGTGGCAGTAAGCGCAGCGGGCGAAGGGACATCAGGAAACGTAACACCAACAGAACCAATAACAACAGCAGGAACATCAACAACACCAGTAAATTTAACATCACTGACAACCAGGGCTAGCAACAATGCCTCTGTGATTGACAATGCTATAATCTCTTCACTTAATAGCACTAATAGTACTGTTACATATACAGTGAATGTGGGGAACACTCCTGGGGGCGTTGCAATCACCCCAGATGGAACAAAGGTGTATGTGGCAAACTACGGCAGCAGCACCGTCTCTGTGATTGACACGGCAAGTAACAATGTTACAGCCACGGTAAAGGTTGGAATAGGTCCATTGGGAGTTGCAATCACCCCAGATGGAACAAAGGTATATGTAGCAAATTACGGCAACAGCACCGTCTCTGTAATTGACACCACAATTAACAATGTTACAGCCACGGTGAATGTAGGTAACTATCCTCGCGAAATTACAGTCAACCCGGATGGAAAAAAGGTATATGTGGCAAATTACGCCAGCAAGAATGTCTCAGTGATTGACACAGCAACTAACACTGTAATATCCACGTTGAATGTAGGGACCAATCCTTTCAGAATTGTAGTCAGCCCAGAGGGAACAAAGGTATATGTGACGAATTACGGCAGCAACAATGTCTCTGTAATTGATACAGTTGCAAGTAACCTGACAGGAACAAAGGTATATGTCGCGAACTCCGGCAGTGACAATGTATCTGTAATTGATGCAGCCACAGACAATGTGACAACTACGATAAATGTAGGAAGCCATCCTGAAGGAGTTGCAGTTAGCCCAGATGGAAAAAAGGTATACGTCGCAAACTCCGTCGGTAATGCTGTCTCTATAATCGATACAGCCATAAACGCTGTTACAGCCACAGTGAATGTAGGAAGCAATCCTCAGGGAGTTGCAGTCAGTCTCGATGGAAAAAAGGTCTATGTAACGAATTCCGGCAACAACACCGTTTCAGTAATTGACACAGCCACAAACAAGGTTATAGCCACAGTGAATGTAGAAAGTAATCCTGCTGGAGTTGTAATCGCTGGAACAAAGATATACGTGGCTAACAGGTACAGCAACACTGTTTCTGTAATTGACATAGCCACAAACAAGGTTATAGCCACGGTGAAGGTAGGAAGTAGTCCTCAGGGAGTTGCAGTCAGTCTCGATGGAAAAAAGGTATACGTGACGAACAACTATGAAAGAACTGCCTCTGTGATTGACACGGCCACAAACAATGTTACAGCCACTGTGCCTGTAGGGGAATATCCGACTGGAGTTGTAATCTCAGGAACAAAGGTATATGTGGCGAACGAGAACACCGACACTGTTTCCGTAATTGACACAGCCACAAACACTATTACAGCCACGGTAAAGGTCGGAGACAATCCTGAGAAAGTTGCTGTCAACCCAGAGGGAACAAAAGTATATGTAACGAACAATTATGATAAAACTGTCTCTGTGATTGACACGGCCACAAACAATGTCACAGCCACTGTGTCTGTAGGAGAATATCCGACTGGAGTTGCAGTCAACCCCATGGGGAAGATGCGTAAAATATAACGAAGTGTAACAGCAACAATGTATCTGAAGTTGACAAAGTAAACAGCATCGGAGGCTTGGAAGTGTTTGCTCTGAATTGGATATAACCTTGTGTTATATATGGCAACCATCACTCGATAACCATTGGAGCGACTGATCTTATAAGTATAGATAATCAACAAAGTACCGAAAAGTAATGTTTCTCTTAGAAGCATTACTTTTTTCCTTTTTTATTTTACCTATCGATCAAGAGCCATTATTCAGTACTTGAGCATTTGATAGCCATTTTCCAGTACAAAACTCAGCTTTTCAAACTAGCATGACTACCATCTCAGTACTTTTTCACGATCGAAATACTTCCATTTACGATTCTGAAAATGTAAAAAACAATTTAGATTTTATTTATTCAGCTACTCATAACTACTAAAAATAAATCTATATTTTGATGGTTTTTTATCATTAAATTATCCAGGTTAAGAAAACGATAATGAGCTTGATGAGAGATAAAATTTCCTGTAGAATGTCATTGTTGTAAAATATGTTCATTTATTTGCACTATATGTATTATTAAAAACATAAGCTTTAATTATTTATTGAAGTTTTTCCAATATTTTTGCGAACTAATGATTAAATCTATTAATTGAAAGAAAAATAATAAGGCAACGATATAAATAAGGAAGCTCTTATAAAAATCCCCGTGTTTTAATTATTATCGGTTTCTTATTTATATTTCTCTAGTTATTATACTAATCTGTCTAATCTGGGTATAATACTTTAATGATCCAATTTGAAATCGCTTTCACTGACACAACAAATGAGGATAGAATTTTACCAATAAAATAATATTCCAAATATTAAAGTGGGGAACTAATTGGTAAAATGGTAAACACTCATGTATCTGTCGAAGAAGCGGATTGAGGAACAAAACCAAAATACCAAATTGAGCAGAAGTCTGGGGTCATATAAATGGAGAAACAAACGTTTGTCAGAATACAAAAGATACTGTGTGTCTTTATGGTATTTTCTTTTGCGATAATACTGACAGCATTGGCAGCAAACGCACAATACGGGGAAATAGCGTATAATGAAACTCCAAGCGCATCAATAACACCAAACCTAACAGAAGAACCCGGAGCAGCGCCATCAAATATTACAATTGAACCGGGAGCTGAGCCAGCAAACATTACAATTGAACCGGGAGCAGAGCCAGCAAACATTACAGTACAACCGGGAGAAGAGCCATCAAATATTACAATTGAACCGGGAGCTGAGCCAGCAAACATTACAGTACAACCGGGAGAAGAGCCAGCAAATATTACAATTGAACCGGGAGAAGAGCCAGCAAACATTACAGTACAACCGGGAGAAGAGCCAGCAAACATTACAATTGCAACCGGGAGAAGAGCCAGCAAACATTACAATTGAACCTGGGAGAAGAGCCAGCAAACATTACAGTACAACCTGGAGAAGAGCCAACTAATGTAACTGCACCAAATATAACAGAAGCCAATGTCACGGAACCTAATGTGACAGAACCTAATGTGACAGCGCAAACATAACTGCACCAAAGTGACTGCACCAAACATGACAGAACCTAATGTAACAGCGCCAAACATAACTGCACCAAACGTGACTGCACCTAATGTAACAGCGCCAAACATAACAGAAGCTAATGTGACAGAAGCTAATGTGACAGCACCTAATGTCGACAGCACCAAATGTAACGGAACTAATGTAACAGCACCAACTAATGCAACTAATGCGACTGCACCAAATGTAACAGAACTAAATATAACAAGACCGAAAATAACGCAACCAGGTGGAACACTACCAGCTAATGAAACAATACCACCAGTCAACTTAATATCATCAACATTCGGAGCCAGCAATAATGTCTCTATATTAAACAATACCACAAATACTACATCCACAGTGAATGTAGGAAATAATCCTGGAGGGATTGCAGTCAACCCGACAGGAACAAAAGCATATGTTACTAACCTTAGCACCAATACTGTTTCCGTCATTGACACAGCTACTAACAGGTCTGTAGCCACAGTGCCTGTAGGAAACTACCCTGCTGGAATTGCAGTCAACCCGGCAGGAACATACGTATATGTAACAAACGTTTACAGCAATACTGTTTCTATAATTAACACAGCTACAAACACTGTTACATCCACTGTAAATGTAGGAAGGTATCCAACTGGAGTTGCAGTAGTGGGAAGATACGTATATGTGACAAATGTTTACAGCAATACTGTCTCTATAATTAACACAGCTACAAACACTGTTACATCCACAGTAAATGTGGGAAGCGGTCCGACTGGGGTTGCTGCCGTGGGATCAAACGTATATGTAACGAACGCTTACAGCAATACTGTTTCAGTAATCAACTCAGTTACAAATAACGTTATATCTACTGTTAATGTAGGAAGTCATCCTACTGGAGTTGCAGTAGTAGGAAGAAACGTATACGTAGCTAACTCTTACAGCAATACTGTTTCAGTAATTAACTCAGTTACGAATAACATTATAACTACGGTGAATGTAGGAAAATATCCTGCTGGAATTTTTGTTGTGGGGAAAGATGTATGTGTTACGAACGCTCACAGCAAAACTGTCTCTATAATTAACACAGTTACAAACATTGTTACATCCACGGTGTCTGTAGGAAAAACACCAGTTCCCTCCGGGCAATGTATGTGTCCTCTTCCAGCTTTGAAACCGCCAGTACGTCCTTCTGCAAATTTCAGTAGCAGGGCTCTCCTTTGTATTCAGTTTACTGACTTATCGAAACAAGCAACTGCTTGGAGATGGGACTTTGGAGATGGAAGTAGATCAACCAGTCGGAATCCGATGCATATTTACAATAGACCAGGAATCTACACCGTTAAGCTAACCGTAACCAATCCAAACGGTACAAGTACAAAGACTGTTAGAATCAATGTTGGTTCACGATGAAGGCACAAACACCAGGTGCCCCAGTCAGAGCTAATACTAGATAACGGAATAACGCCAGTTAACGTAGGCAGTTAACATAATTAGAGAACCAATGAATGGACTCTTGTGCCATTTATTGGCTTTTCAAATATTTTTTTAAATAGGGCTTTACTACACTCCTGAAAGGCCATTTGTTCCTCTGATGTTAACCCGGGCAAAGATACTTCATTCTAATCCTCATATCTTTTATAGGCTAGGAACCAAATATCCCTCTGCTATCAAGGCTAGTGAGCTCGTAAAAATCGCCAGACTCTGTTCTAACAGATCTGTAACATGTTAAATTTCCATAGAGCCATAGGAGTGGAGGGTGGCATTTTATCAAGCCGGACATTGCCGTAAGAGAAGTAAACTACCCTCCCAGTATGTATAGTTTTTATAAATTACAGCAATAGACGATGCTGTAATTACCTTGTAGCGAGCGAAAAGGACACCATGCTGCTGAAGCGGAATTCGGCTGGCGCAACTCCGCCAGAAAAGTGAGGATCCCGAAATGACAGAGGAAAATGAAACTGTAGAAAGGAATAAGACAAAGCAAGAGGAGCTGGAAGTGGCAGAGAAAACAGAAGAACAACGCGACCCTAAACAGCTTCTTATAAAGGCTAGCGAGACTGACAATTACGAGGATAAACTCAGGCTGTATGACGAAGCCTTAACTCTGGATCCCCTGTATATCGATGCTTGGATCCAGAAAGGTTTTGCCCTGGACAGAATCGGAAGGTCAGTGGAGGCCCTCGAATGCTATGATAAAGCTCTTGAAATTGATCCTGAGAATCCTGGGCTTAGGTGTCTCAAAGGTTTTGCCTTCAATAATTTAAAGGAGTTTGAAAAATCGATAGAATGCTATGATGAAGTCCTCAATATGAACCCTGAGGATATGTTTTCCTGGTATCAGAAAGGCTCAGCTCTGGAGAGCCTCGGCAGATATAAGGAAGCTATGGAGTGTTACGATAAGGCTCTTGAAATTGATCCTACCGACGCCCTTATTAGAGAAAAAAAGTTGAGACTCCTGCAACTTATCTTTAAGAAAGGAACTTTAGTTGACTCTCCGGACAGCGGCTTTAATTAAGCTTTAATGTTTGAAAATAAACCTATCAAAAAGAATAGGCTGCAGATATAATCAAAAGGATTGCTAGAAGTCAAAAGGATTGCTAGAAGTCAAAAGGATTGCTAGAAGTTAAAAGGATTGCTAGAAGTCAAAAGGATTGCTAGAAGTTAAAGGGATTGCCAGAAGTCAAAAGGATTGAGGAAATTTTAAAACCAAAATTCACAAGAGGATCAAAAATATATTAAAAATAGTTGACAGTTAGCCTAAAAGTTACAGGCTCTGTCAAAAAGATATAGCCGGTTTCTGGCCTCATTTTTTGCTTTTTTCGTTTTCTTTTCTGATATCTTCAACAACTTCCATTAGTTTTTCCTTAATCTTTACGATGGCATCTACAGCTTCGCCGCCCACCTCAATTGGAGCACGCTTTTCCAGGTCTGCCTGCATGAGTTGGCGATCAAAGGGAATTTCTCCAAGAACCTGGATACCTAACTCTTCAAGTCTTTCATTGACTTTTCCGGAACCGCCTTTATTAATCACAGCAGCAAGGTGTTTTATCCCTATCTCGGAGGATAGCTTTTTAATTCTCTCAGCTGTTTCAAGTGATCTTGCTCCTGGCTCTACTACCACAATCATGAGATCCATTCCTTTGGTAGTGCCCCGTCCAAGATGCTCGATTCCTGCTTCCATATCCAGGATTACTGCACTTTTTTCCTTAAACATGAGATGCCTCAGCAGAGCTCTTAGAAAAGCCGAGGCCGGACACATGCACCCGCTTCCTCCACGGTCCACTGTACCCATAACAAGCATTCTTACTCCATCGGGCCCAATGACTCCGTATTTACTCGCAATATCATCCACTTTCGGGTTATAGATAAAAGCCCCGCCTTCTGTACCTGCCCTTTCCTGAATCAGGTCTTTGAAATCTGTCAGGGGCTTAGGGGGATTATCTATCCCGAGAGAAGATGCAAGGTTCATGTCCGGGTCTGCATCTATTGCAAGAACTTCGTATCCATCCCTTGAAAGCAGTCTGGCTAGAGTGCCTGAGAGAGTTGTCTTTCCGACGCCACCTTTTCCGGTAATTGCTATTTTTATTAAAATTCCCCCTGATCATAAATTCAGATCAACTGGATTGAATTCTAAGCATGGATATAACCGTCAAAATGTTTATACTTATTCATTTGCGCTCGACTTTTACTTATAAGAATCAAATAAATCTCAAAATCTCAAATTTATTTGAAAATTTTCATTAATTTCCCTGGTGAAGGAGAGATTTAGAAAATATTCTAGACTTATGAATTCATCAAGAATTTAGGGAAGTAGTCAAGAATTAATGGAATTTATCAAAAATTGATGGGATTAGTCAAAAATTGATGGAATTCATCAAAATTGATGGAATTTGTCAATTCTGACTAAGAAATTTATAATTTTATCCAGAAACCGGAGCTGCCCCTGAAAGAGAGGCATACATTGTGTTTCCGTACCTTCCTATGTTAATCCTGTTTCCGTTATCTTCCGGCTCATTCGAATAGTCAGAGGTCTGATAGCCGCCGTCAATGCAAAGTGAGCTCACCTTATCTTTAACCCACTTTTTTCCATCCCAGCGGCCTGCGACTGACTGCAGGTGATAATCATGATTTTCCAGGTCCTCAAAAAGAGGGTCTACATAGATATCAGTTTTCGATGCGCAGTTTTTATAGTTACCTGCCGAGTTGTTGTAAAGGCAATTATTTTCCAGCACAACGGTATGTGTTCCCGAGAGGTAATTGGCAACTCCATATCCGATTCCGCTAGAATCTTTTTTGTGTTTCTGAGTGTTTACGATTATGTTGTTGCGTACAATAGTTGTGTATTTGCCGTCCTTAGGCGAATAAGATGATGAATCCCCAGTGGGAAACATGATGGAAATAGCAGAGTGATATGCACCGTCAAATACATTATTTTCTATAAGAGTGTCATGGAATCCACTTGCTACGACGCCCCCTGCCCAGTCAATACCTTTGTTGGTGCCTGTACCGTAGAATATATTACGATAAATATGGACATTTTTTCCCTTATCTTTGGTAACCGAGGTATCATAATTGAAAATCCATATTCCAGGCCCGTAAGTGTTGTCGAATGTATTATCGTAAATTTCGATATTATCCATAATCCCTGAGCTCTTTTGGATCTGAATGCCCGGACCGCCTGTGCTTCCTATATAGAAAGCGTCGATTACGTTATCGTGCAGTTTTACTTTATTAGAGTTCCATATTCTAACCCCGCTGTTGGTTCTGCAGGTTATCTTGTTATTCCAGGCTTCTATATTCTCACATTCACCTGTAAACAAACCGTCGTGTCCAAGTTTGTATACTTTATTATTGTAAAACTGAATATTTTTACCATATCTTACTCTTAGCCCATCCCCAGTTCCATCATGCATGTACATATCAGATACTTTTATATTGTTGCAGTGAAGGAAATAAATCATGTTATAATAGCCGTCACCTCTATCGACTTCAGTGTTACTATTATGATTTCCATTGATTTCAAAGCCTCTTATGACAATGTTATCGTTTCCTAAACTGTTCATCTGCTGAATCAAAGGTTTCATTGTGTCCCAACCTGCATTATTGGCAAGTTTGATCACAGCAGTAGAATCCCCTTCAAGAATTGTATTACTTCCAATCAGAAGACTATCATCAATAATGTACGTAAACGGCCCTTTGAGATGAACAGTTGTGTACCCAGATTTAGAGTTCTCTGTCACAAACTTCAGAGCCTGGTTTATCTGTATATGATCGTCTTTTCCATCACAGTTAAAGTCTCCACTGCCATCTCCCGAGACATAAACCACTGAGGGGGAAGTCTTGCACAAACTGGTAGAAATATTTGCAAGGATAAGAAAACCTACCAAAAAGAGAATCTCCAGTTTTCTTTTTAACACCTCTATCACCTGTAATATAATCTTTTGTTTTGCCTTGCGCGAAAATTCATGCTGTAGTGCGTCAAATATTTATAAAAACTCTTGAACTTGTAAAAACAGATTTCATCTAAATTTTTAGTATATTCCTGCACAAACAGCAACATTTTGCATATATTATCCGCTCTTCTATTGTTCATAAAAAGATAATCTAGGGCGGGAAATTCAAAATCCAAAGACCACTGAACCCTATTGAAAAAAGAAAAGGATTCAGGCGCTATATTTTTGTTTTTCAGTCCATTTAACTCTTAATTACTCGGAATCTCAGATATTATGACGTAAATATGCTCTTATTCAGATAGCAATTATGTTTCTATAGTTAACACTGTAGATAAAGAAATCATAATATAAAAACGATTACAGATTAACTTTAAAAATTTAGAATCTATTTTGAATTCATATTCTCATTACTTCAAAAATGTCTATCTAATGAAGCTACCCATCTATCAATGTCCTAGCTATTTATCTGTCAACATCCTGGCTATTTATCTGCCAATGTCCATATTTATTTGCCAATAAACTGGCTAGCTTGGTTCTCAGTAATCTATATCCATTTGTTTATAAACTCGAATCCCTTTTCGGAAGCAACCATCCTTAGATACTTCTCGATATGATTTCCATCTTTTTTTGAAAAACCCGCACCTCTTGCAAGCTTATCAAGTATCTTCTGGACTCCGGTCCCGTACTGAATTGCCTTTTTTTCCTTCCAGAGAAGTTCAGGGGGAAGCAGGCCCTCTGCTGCTTTTCGAAGAATATATTTTCTTGTATGGAAGCCATCTTTGTTCAGGACTTTAAGTTCTGGGATAATCGAAAGTCCTATATTTATTACATCTTTATCCAGAAAAGGAACCCTGAGCTCTATCGAGTTAGCCATGGTAACCATATCGTCTCTCTCAAGGTTAATCTCTGAGATTTTTCTAAGGTCCGAATAGATCTCTCTGTCCAGTACTTCCGGACCCTGATTAAGAAATTCTTCGTGCCTTTTGTACCCGCCGAAGAGTTCATCCGCACCCTGGCCGGTCAGAAGGACACGTTTTCCATCTTCTTTTGCGGTTTTTGCAACAAAGTAAAGAGGAAGCCCTATAGCAATTTTCATGGGGTCAACAGATTCCGTAGCATAGATCACATGATGGACTGCCTCTTCGATCTCTTCGAGCGAAAGAAGATGTATTTTCAGAGAATTCTTCATGCCAATAGCTTCAGCCGCATTTTTAGCCTGAATAATATCATGGGAATCAGGAAGTCCTACTGCATAGAGCGAGATAGCCGGATTAATTTCCTTTGCAAGGGCTGCTAAAAAAGTACTGTCAATACCCCCGGAAAATGCAATTCCTGAACTTGATGTGAGCCTAAGTTCCACAGCCTTTCGAAGTGCCTCCTTCAGTTGGAAAGCAGCTTCATCTTCTTTTGAGATCCTTTCTTGCTGCGGATTTATTTGTAGGGACTTTTCCTCAAAGCTTCCGTTCTGAAGATTGAAACTCAGAATATTACCTGGAGGGAAAGTCAAAATACTTTCTGGAAGGGAAGTCAGGATGCTTTCTGAAAGGACAGATTCTTTATTTCGTCTCGCATAAAAAAGAGCCTTTTTCTCGGAGGCAAAGATAATTTCCGGTTTTTTTATTCCTTTCTCTGAGAAGTAAAAAAGAGGTTTGACTCCTATAGGGTCTCTTGCAAGCACGAGATCACTACCGCAGGCATATGCAAGAGCATAATCTCCATTTACAGAGGACAGTACGGAGAAAACAGCATTTATCGGCTTACTTCCCCCCTTAATTTGAGTTTCTATAAGAGTAAAAAGCAATTCTGTATCAGAATTGGTTTCTATTCCGGATTCAGATGCAAGCTCTCTAAAATTGAATATTTCTCCATTGAATACAAGTGCTCCTTTTCCTGTTAAAGGCTGGGGCATATTTCCTGTGATTTTAAGCAGAGTATTTCCTATACTCAGGTTTTCGGCTTGATAGGTTCCGCATATATCAGGTCCCCTGTGTTCCAGGACTGAAAGCATTTTTTTAACTATTATGTCTATGTCAGGAGTTCCAACTGCTCCTGCTATACCGCACATGATTACTCCTTTTTTCGTTCTATTAGGTGTATAACACGCAGGTCGTCCTGTTTTATCTGGTTGATGTTTTAAAACACCTGAATGTCAGTAGTTCTTTTAAACTCCACTTTGACTGAGTGATTCCTGCTTCTCTTGCAGGTGTATTTTTACATTTAAAGCCTTTATCATCCTGATATGTCAATCCTCCATGTTCCCTGCAGAAATTAAAATGTGTACAGTATAGCATCATTCTATCTATTAAACACTTTATTTTCTTCGAAAATCCTATCGTCTTTCTTGAAATTCTATTGTTTTCTTGCCTGAATGTCAGGTTTTGTCTTTCGAGTAAACTTGTTGAGATCTCAGTTTCTTCAATGTCTTTTCCAAATATAATTTTCTTTGCAATCTTCTGTAACTTTCCTCCTTTTCTTTTTTTGACTACCTGAGCATGCCTCAAGTCATCAGGAGGAACAAGTTTTGGATTCTTTGGCCGTCCTCTCTTCCCTGTTCTGGGGAACTCTTCTATTTCTCCAAATTGTTTGAGAAGAGCTTTTCCATAAAATTCTAACCCATCAGAGACAAAAAGAGGCTTTGATTCAGAAAGACGTTTAGCCGTTAATTTCACTAATTCGTCCGCAACATGCTGTTTTCTGGGACCTATAGAAAAAGCAACTATTAACCTGCAACTTGGTGCAAAAGCTACCCACATCCACGGGCCATCATCTTCATAATTTTTCATTCTTGGGACGATTTTTTTTGGACAATTACCCATATCTCATCCATTTCAATCTTGGGTACATTCAGGTCTTTCATCAAATTCTTATTTACCTTATCACAGCCTTCTGCTGCACGATCTAACCACCTGCGTACAGTAGCTGGAGTTATCCCCAATACATCAGCAATACCCTCTTCACTCATCCCTTTCATTGCCATTTTCAAAGCTAAATCAATAACAAACTCCTCTTTACGGAGATCACTGTAGAAAGTGCCTGTGTAGTCATTGAATACTTTGCCACAGTGGTGACAGATGTATTTTCTGACTTTTTCTCCACGACTCATAGACGTTCCATTTCCGACAATGTTGCCTTTATCCTTAAGACCGTAAAGTTGGCATAAATTATTTGGACAAGCAACGTCAGTAAATTGTGGTTTAGGACCTCGTTTCCCCATAAATATAATTATATTACTTCTATTATATAATATCAACTCAATGAAAATGAACTACCAACACGCACTGTATCTCTATTTATTATTTTTCCATTTTCTAAGCTTATTTCGATACAGGAACAAAAAATACATTGAATGGAAACTAAAATACAGAACTTAAATGAGGTTTTGCCAATTTCTTTATTAATGCTTTAAAATTTAATTAAAAGCATTAAATTCCCTTTTTTTAAGAAAAATTACCTCTGCTTACTCATATATTCAATCTTCTAAAAGCTCCTGGTGCTCTTATTAAGTCATGTCTTCCAACTTTAAAAGCCGTAAGTGCCGTAAGTAAAGCGGCAATGTTGCTTATTGATACATAGATTTTAGCCCATTCACTTCCTCTGGTTGGTGTTTTTGATCTATTGTACCCAACAACATCGTTTGAATTTTTCCTTTCAACTATAGTTCTTAGGTTGTAAAATTTACCAAGCGATCTATGGTAAATTCTTGGTATGTATTGAGCTCTGAAGTGGCTTCCCTTTTCTGTTTTCAAGATATTTCCGATACTATTCACTCTTGCTGCTATGATTGGAATAACCCCTTTCTCAATTACAGTTTCATTAGAAGGATGGCTATCAGGTCCTGCATCTGCTATCACAAAAAGCGGTTTTTCTGTTGCTGATTCCATACACTGGTTTATTGTATCCTGAAATATAGTGTTGTCATTTTTGCTGGCATTTACTGCATCCCAATAAACAGGTAGACCCCACCAACTATCAACAACACACGTATCAGTGTATCCTGTTCCCGATAATACACTATACTTACCCGTTTTTTTGACATAATGTCCTGCATCTGGATCGGATAGCATCCCTGTTTCTTTATTCTTCAAACCACTGCAACTACACTCAAAAAATCTTCTATCCCAAATCCAGATTTTGTCCCCAATAAGGTTAAGATTTCTACATTCTTGTACCAGTAGTGCTGCGTATTTATCCAGATAAGGATAAATCATTTTTAGATTTCGTCGATACGATGAAAGAGTAATCTTTTCATTGCTTTTGATTTTTAATTCCTTCCTTAAAGCTTGATTTTGGTTATAATCTCTAACAAATGATTCAAGATTAAAATACCCAAGTTTGCATCTTGATACTTCTAACTTGAAAATGTTATCGAAAGTCAATACTTCAAGTTGAGGATTATAACCAATTGAGAACTGAACGTTATTGAAATAAGAATCAATTGAAAGGTTTAGTGCAAAAATATTTCCTAAAGTTCATGTCCAGAGACCTTCCGCAGTAAATTTGATTAAAATCTTCTGACATATTTGTAGACACAAATCAAAATCTATAGTCAAGAGGCAAAATACTGCAACTTTAGATGAGCTACAAAATGTTATTTGTTGCAGCAATTATAGGCGTGACTATATGTCTGAAATAAATGTGTATAAATGGGAAGATATCCGAAAATATTTTCCACCTGAAAGAGTGGCAGAAATTAGAGCCAAAATCCTTGAACTGCGAGAGTCTGGAAAATATACAGATAGAGAATTGTGGGAAATGTATGGAATGAGCGAACGTACTTTCTATGATCTTGTTGAACGAGCAAAAGACGGAAGTACAGCAGAAGACTTAAAAGACAGGCCTTCGAAGCCCAAAAATCCGTATAGGAAGCTAATGGATGAAGATAAAGCTGAAATAATAAATCTCCGTTTGGATGATACAAACAGAATCGAATCATCTAAACTTGCTTTTTTTGATGCAATGGAAAAAACAGACCATGTCTTAAATCCAGATAAAGTACAGCGATTGACGGGATTAATGGATAAAGCTATGAAGGGAGTTCGAAGAATTGCAGCTTTATTCAATAGAAGAAAGGAGAATAAAAAAGCTCAGTTCGTGTTGGCAAATCATGGGTTCATCATATTCTTGCTATTGCTGGGCTTACTGGAAAACAGAAGACGGCTATAGATTCCAAACATCTTCAACGCCCTCAAGAACCATTGAGCTCATTCAATATGGACTATACTCAACGGAGAATTGGAAGTGGTGAGACTGCGTATGCTTTTGGTGTGGCTTGATATTTTTAACAGTGGTATTGTAATCCTTGATGCCCAAAGACAAAATCAGGTGCGAATGTGGTAGAATCTCTTCAAATTACGAAATGGTACCAAAAGATGTTGTAATCGAGATTCGATCTGATGGAGGTTTGGAGTTTAATAATGCGACTGTGCGTGAATATTGTAAAAAAAATATTATACACCATATTCTTTCAAAGGCACATCAGTGGTTAAACGCTTTCATTGAACGAGCAATAGAGACTTTGCAATATGAATTCATAAATTTACAATACCATGCAACGTTTAATCATTTTCTGAACTTTCTGTGATTGCTAATGAATACAATTTACATGAGCATTCATCATTCAACTATCGAAGTCCAATGGAAATATGCAATTCCTCAGGAGTTTCATTGAGTGATAACTGAAGAATACGGTCTTTGATCCAGGGACCTATTCTTAATGTTTTTATTTCAGCTGTTTTTTCAGAGTACAAAGCAATGGTTTTAGGTCCGTTAGCAACTGCACTCACCATAACTCCCACTTTTAAGCCTGCAGCTACTGCCCTTGCTCTCGCCGCTGGAAACTTGGCTGCTAAAGAAGAGTGAAGACGAACAATTGTGCTGTCTTGAATGAGAACATCCTGGAAGTCTTCGAGTTTCTTGCTAAGTTTTTTACCAGGCTCTTTTGCAAGTTCTTCAATGCCGTGGATTACACACTGATGAAGAAACTCAACAAGTTCGGGAGTAAAGCGATCGTACCAGCTACTGTCACTTATCGAGATATTTGCTTCTATTTCATAAAGACGTTTTAAACTTGCAATTGTATGTTGGTTATAGACACAAAAACCAAGAGTTAAGACCCAAAAAATTACTTCGGATTTAATTTTACGTTCACGTTTTATAAAACATGTTTTGACGGCGAGTTTCCTTAACCACATTTCAGGGAAAATAGTACGAATCTGTTCTCAAGAGTAAATTCATGAATGGCATCTCAACTATCCAATAATGAAAATATGAATTCAATGAGTGTTACTGCGGGAGGTTTGGACAAAATTGACTAAATATCCCTTAAATGTTTTAAGATTTTGAAAAGCAAGAATTTGGTTTCGGGGGATGACAGTTTCCATGTAGTCCTTACTCTTAACATCTACAGGTCTGATCTTGTAAGGGATACTAATTCTCCTTTTAAGGAAATTTATCTTATCATCGTAAATGTCAGAAAGCAGCGTTTGAAAAATCAAGACTATGCAACGTTTTACGCTTTTGATTTCTTTTTTGTTCTCTTTAGTATTCTTCAGGAATATGATTTTGAAATTAGAACTTTTGGTAAGAAAGTAATCAGATAAATGGGTCAATGATATTGGTTTTTCAAAAAGATTACTTATGAAATCTGTAAGAAATGACTGATCAGCGGTAATGATACGGATTGTAGGATTATCCTTTTTGTCTTCTAATTTTCTTCCAAATATTTTTTCATATTTTTTCTTACCTTCAACACTTTTCAGGCTTAAAACTATTGCTTTTGCAATTCCTAAAAAGTCACTCAGCTGTAGCAATAAATACTTATAGCCCTTACCAACAATTTTTATCATAGATTATACCTTTTTATGGTTTGTTTTTAGATTGGCAACTTAAAATGATCTTAATTAGGTATAATCCTTATTATATGCTTTAAAAATTGATTTTAAAATCTATAACATAAATTTTTAATAAAATAGTTTTTTTTAAGAATTATTTGAGAAAAAGAAGAGATTTAAGGAAAAATGGCAAAACCTCAAATATGTGAATATCCCGGAAAACTCCATTATGTGGATATCCTGGAGAAATTCAATATTTGGTTTTCCGGAAAAGATATCAAATTATTAAGATGACAATTTTCTTTTTCATGCCTATAAACACGAAACCTAAAAATCTATGAACCCAAGACATCAGGTCAACATGCCCGGTTCTTTTTAATTGAACTGATCCCAAAGCTCAAAATAGCGTCTCTGAGTCTCAAATTTTGAATGGCAGCTCAAGTTTTCAATAATGAAAATTGTTCTAAAACTTTTATTGATGTGAGAATAAATATTGTTTTTGGGGTGAGCTCATTATCTCCTGCTTACTCGTTGAACTTCTTGTAAAGATAGTTTGCTGTAGTCTGGAAGATCAGAATGAAAATAACCATTACTGCGATATCCAGCAGTGGTGAAAAAAGCGATCCGCCAGTATACGCGTACTCTATCATATCATTTCCGTAGGTAAGTGGGGATATCAATGCAATTTTCTGACCGATCTGAGGCATAGAAGATATTGGGATAAAAACTCCAGAGATAAAGATAAGTGGCAGCCTGACCGTATTGAGTATCGACATAACTTCCCCCACGTTCTCGGTAGGGTATGCAGCAAACAGTGTCCCAAGTGTTGCAAAACAGAATGCTGTAAGTATCATCGAAATTACAAGGACAGGTACATGCACAATAGGCGTACTGAACATAACGACCCCGACAGCAAGAGGGAGACACGCTATACCCAGACTGTAGAGAAATCCGCTCAGGCTCTCACCTGATACCAGCGAATGTAGAGAAATCGGCGCGGAGAGCAAACGCTCAAAAGTTTTTACCCGCCTTTCAATGGGTATAGAGACAGGCTCTATTGATGAGGCTGAAAATAGTAAGGTGATCGAAATCAATCCCGGGATCAAGGTACCCGGAGGAGTGTTTTTCCCGATAGCAAAGGCCAGGAACATAAAGAGCGGGAAGAAAATACCGGAAACAATGATATTGGGTTTGAGATAATAGATTCGCATATCTTTTTTAGCTATTGCCCATGCAGCGAATATTTCGCAGGAAAGACGTTTTGCCCAACCCTGATGCTCAATCGATGGTATGGATTCCATCACCCCGCTTCAGACCAGTCAAGTGTATGAATACATCCTCGAGACTCGGGCCGAGAGTTGTGATACTGAGAATCTTAAGGTTATGGGTATGGGCATAAGCCACTAAGGCATCGATAACTTCAGAAGGATCTTCGATATAGAGCTTAAACTTGTCACCTGCCTTTTGTACCTCATTTACCATTGAGAGACGGCTGAGCTCATCTAATTGTTTTGTAGAATTATGGTCAAAAGAGACTTCGATCGACTGTACACTCTGGATCGTCTTTTTTAGTGATTCCGGTGCATCGATTGCAACAATATTTCCTTTATTAATTATTGCCACTCTGTCACATATGATATTTGCCTCCTCAATATTGTGTGTTGTTAAAAAAAAACTGTGACGTCCTTGAGGACAAGATCAGCGATCACATCCCGGATGATTAGATTGCACTGTACATCGAGTCCTGAGGTTGGTTCATCCAGGAATAGCAAACGCGGGCTGTTGACCAGTCCCACCGCGATCGTCAGACGCCATTTCATTCCCTTTGAAAAAAACATGCGCTTTATCATTGCGCCTTTTCGAAACCCAGAATTTCACATCATTTATAATTATGTTTATATACATTTGTCTTCTTATACATTTAAAAGTGTCTGAATTTGCACGTATTTTACTACTTACGTCCCATTTTCACCCTCACTTTTTAAATTTTTTCTTTGAATGTAGTCACTGTTTATTATCCCCTCCGTTTTGATCAAAATCAATAAATGTATATAGTTTTAAAACGTATACTTATATACGGGAAGTTAAAACCAGAGCCTAGAAAGCGGTTTAAAACGCATTTCTTAAAGTGTTTTCTAATGTTGTTTCTATTCGAATTCTGAAAGCATTTCTCGGAAAACACAATGAAAAATTTTTAGTTGTTGTGTTATGTTTTGTTTGCCTTTCGAGCTCTGTACCAATCTTCTCAAGAGTGGAATGCTGGCACTAATCTGTCAGAAGGGTGAAAAACAAAGCTCAATGGTGTGAAAATATTGAGCCGGAAACACACCAGAATATCTCAGTTCAGTATAAGTTAATAATAAGCTGAAAATGGGGAATCGAAATGAGTGCAAATATAGAAACAATCAAACCTTTTGCAGGCTCAGTACAGGGTTATGTGAAGAATCCTCCAGAGAAAGGAGACGACACAATGAAGGAACATTGCAATATCTGTGGTCAGGAACTGCTGGAAGAAGTACTGGTCGTGGATACCAGTCTGGACATGAAACCAATAAAATTCAAAGATGTTCATGGAGATAAGTCCGATCTGATATGCATTGAGTGCGCAATTGATTCGATTGAGAATCCGCCTTTCGTATGTTCAAGATGTGGGCAGCCAATTGAATTTAATGAGAAATTTTATGTATTCAGGGAAGCAACCACAAAACCAGGTGGTCCCAAAGTGGACTTTAAAGAAAAGCGGCTTGATGATAAATACATCTGCAGCACATGCTTTGCAGAGATCATAAATCCTGAGTATGAAGACGAAGGAATCTGAGTAGAAACCTTCTCTGCGGAATTTTATCTTTACCCTGCCTGAACCTTTAATTCCCAGGCAAAAAGTAAGACTTAATTACTCTAAATTATTTGACAAATGGAAAAAATACAGAACTGGTTTTACATTTCTTTTCCAGTTTTCTTAAAGCTCTTTTCATTTCTCTCTCCTTGCAGCATGGAAGTGCTATGAATCCAGTTTCAAAGTCAAAGGAACAGAAGTCAATACCAAAAACGGATTTGTCGGCATGGAAGTACGTGGTAAATCCGTTTCTCAAATATTTCAGGTTCCTTTTTTGCTATAGCGGCTATAATTCTACTAGTGTCATGAAAATTTAATTATTGGGCATTACTTTGATAGCTTTCATCAGCATAACAGATTAAGAGCTAATTAAGATGACAAATAATTAAATTTTCACGACACTAGCTATTATGTTCCGCTAACTTATAGAGAGAAACTATTTTCATTAATCTTCTAGTCGTCCATCGTTAAATGCTTACATTTAAAAATCACTAAACATTAATGGCTTTCGTAAGGGTCGCTCAAATAGTGAAACAAGCCTTAAACTATAGATATATTGGTCAGCAGTATGGGATATATGTTTTTTATATAAAAACTCAAAATGAAATTTCCAAGATAAAAACCAAAACTCAGGATAAGTAACTAAAATCAGAAAAAAACTTAAATAAAAAACAGAAGGGAAAAGAAAAATGGGGTTATCTTTCTTTCCTTTTATGCTGTGAAATTAAAATCAATCCGAGTATTGCTGCAACTGGTAAAACTATTGGCGGAAACTCCGGAATTTCGGTATCAGCTCTTACTGTTACGGTGTCTATGTTCGATTTAATTTCATTACCATTGGATGCACCTGTTGCATATGCTGAGTTGTTCAATGAACCTGCATTGAGATCAGCCTGGTTTATTACGTGGGTAGCTGACACAGTAACAATATTACCAGGTTCAAGGGTAGCACTCGATTCGGACACTGTTCCAAGTTTATCATCCAAAACCGTGAGTCCAGAAATTGGCATATTTCCTGTGTTTTTCACTACATAGGTGTAAGCGATCCTCTGTCCTACACGGGAATAATTTGTCGGCGAAGCTGAGTTTTCTATCGTCAGAGCCGGCTTATCGGATGTGACCGTTCCTGTTGCATCATTCGGTACGTCTCGTATTTCATTGTATGTACCTGAGTAAGTCGTCTGCGGTGTTGATCCTTTAAGGTTCAAAGTCGACTCATCCGCTAGAATTGTTACAGTGTCAGTGTTCGATTTAAACTCATTACCTTTGAATATGCCTGTTGCATCGGCCAGATTTGTCACAGAACCTGCATCTAAATCAGCCTGAGTTATTGTGTAGATAGCTATCACTGTAACACTATTACCCGGTTCGAGGGTAGCACTGGATCTGGACACTATACCCAGTTTGTCGTCGGTAACTGTGAGTCCGGCAATTGGCACATTTCCGGTATTTTTCACTACATAGTTGTACGCGATCTTTTGCCCTACAGTGCCATATTTTGCTGACAAGGAAGTTTTCTCAAGACTTAGAGCCGGCTTCTCATTGATTGTACCGCCATTACCTGGTCCTGCAAGAAAGCAGCTAAATTCATCACAAGCAAAATTAACCCCTGCTTGATTCCCCTTTTCGTTACCAGGTACTTTCCCGTCGAAACTCGAGAATCTCACTATTATTTTATAAAACCCGTCTGTATCTCCCTGGTCTCCACCATAAAATCGAAGGAAAGTGCCAAATTCACTTTGAGTGCCAAAATTGTTCTTTTGTGTCCATTTATTCTCACTCGGTATTTGTGAATTTTTTGTATAGAGTATCTGCTCCGTATTTGAATTCTTCTTATAGCCAATTATCCGCTGCGCATCAGCGTTAAGATTATATCCAACACCAGTAATTCCAGGATTATTGATCCCAGTACTCATGTCTATAAAATTTGGCTCTTCGCTGTTTTGTGTGGATTGAAAATAATTACTTAATTAGATAGTAGGCAGGCCAAAAAGGAAAACATCAAGCTTGAATGTGATTTTCAATAACAAATGTTTCCAAATTTTATATATGTTACTTCAACTTTTGAGGAATGAATGTAATTTACCCACTCGAAACAGCGAAGAGCCTAAAATTTATTGTCCCATTACCTGAATCATCATAGGTCACATCAATTTGCAGGTTACCCGGGTATGCCTCGTTGGCTCGGGTTAAAATAACATCCGCACTCGCAGAGCCAATTGTGACAAGTAATGACATCAGAATTCCAACAATAGGCAAGAATTTCATTTATTCGAACCCATTTTCATAAACTAAGATACAGTTTCCCATATATAATTTAAACGGATATAGTTATCTATTTGAATATACTTTATACTGTATATTCCTTAAATTGAAAATAATCGATATTATTAGCAATCGATAGTCACCATTTTAAATAATGCGACATTTTGTGTGTGAATGTATGTTTCCCCCAAAACTCATCCAGTTCTTCCTTCAAATACTTTAACATTCTTGAATGATTTTATTGACGTTAAATTTTCTCGTCGTTTTCCAACAATAATCTGTTTTCCGATCTGGAGTAGCTGGAGGGAAAAGCAATATTTGCAACCAATATTTGTTCTTTTGAAAGAATTCCCTTGCCTTTTTTGATTTATGCCACGGCGCTCTGTCCATTATAAGAAATATCTTTCTTCCTATTTCTTTTTTAAACTTGATTAATGATTTCAAGAAAGAGTCTGTATTCTTTTTAATTCCTAAATCATACCAATAAAATTCTCCGTTTTCAGTGTAGAATCCCCCAATGTTGATTTTGGCTTTTGAACCACTAATAAATTTAATAGGTTTAGAGCCTTTTTTTGCCCAACATTTTGATCTGTTTGAATCTACATAAAAACTACCCTCATCCTGGGTGACGAATAAATGGTTAGGATTTAGGAGTCTTTTTTTTTAATTTCAGCAATAAATTCGTTTGTTATGCCTTATTTCGCCTTTTTGATTGAGGTCTACATGTAATTCTACTAAACCCTAAATCTTTAATAATTTGTCTCATTCTTGATTTAGAATAAGATATTCCAAATTTCTCTCTGACAAATTGAATTGCATCTTTTGTTTGCCAACCGCGAGAAAAGCCATCGTCTGTTGGTATTGGCTCGGATAATGCTTTCCTCAACTCAAAAACTTGTTCTAAGTTAAAAACTACTTTACTCCTCGACC
>CAVRNH010000008.1:0-52272 GCA_963722085.1 uncultured Methanosarcinaceae archaeon
TTCGGCAGGTAAACATTAGATTAATATGGATTATTTTATATTTTTCTATTAATGAAATTTAGTAACCCCAAAAACGGTAGTAGAAACGTTAATGCATCTGTGAAACGTATAAGCTTTTTAGGTCACCTTGGTCTCATAGCTGGACTTTTTCGGGAACTTGAAATTGACAAACTTATTGATAGGAAGCTTCCGAAGAAAAGAGACCATAACGTACCCCATTCGATCTGTATCCTTGCCATGGTGATCAATGGTCTTGGTTTTGTGGGGCAGCGTTTGTACTTGTTTCCTGATTTTTTCAAAAACATTTCAACAGAAAGGCTCTTTGGAGAAGGCGTAACAAGGGAAGACCTGAATCAATACGCAATCGGTGAAACCCTTGATAGGATTTATGAGTATGGTCCAACAAAACTCTTTATGGATATCGTTCTTCATGTGATGAATCGTCTACCAATTTCTTGTCACCTATTACACACTGACACTACAAGCGTCAGTGTATACGGCGACTATGAAAGTGAGGAAGAAGGAGCAATAGACATTACTTTTGGAGTACCTAAGAACGGTAGATGGGATCTCAAGCAATTCGTTTTGAGTTTGATTGTGAATCAGCAAGGTATACCCTTCTTCATGAATACTCATTCGGGGAACGCCTCGGATAAAACCACTATCATGGAAACCATCAAATCCCTTAAATCAAGTTTAACTCATGAGAATAAAGTGTACTATGTTGCTGACAACTCTTTCTATACCGGAGATAATATCAAAAAGATGGGGAAGACATTCTGGATCAGTCGCGTCACTTCAACAATTACTGAAGCAAAGGATTTACTCATTGCAAATTTGAGCCTGAAAACTCTAAAAAGCGACGAAAGATACTCATTTTATGAAACTTTTGTGGATTATGGCGGGGTTAAACAAAAGTGGGTTTTGTTGCTTTCGCATAAGATGAAAGAGAAGAAAGAGAAAACTCTAAGAAACAAATATGATAAAGAAATTGAGAAAGCAAGGAAGTCTTTGAAAAAGTTGATGGGACGGGATTTCTTTTGTGAGGAAGACGCTTTAAAGGCTGCTGAGATCTGGATTCAAGATTTCCCTTCTGTTGTCTTTGATAAAATCGAGGTGAAGTCTATTAAAAAACGTGAATCTGGAAAGAGAGGCAGACCTTTAAAAAATGAGATTTTGAAGACTTATTATGAAATTGAAGCTGAAATAAAAACTAATGATGCCTTTGTTTCGAAAGAAATGGAAAAAATGGGACTTTTTATTCTTGCAAGCAATGATATTAGCCTTTCTCCCGAAGATATGCTGGCGTATTATAAAGGACAGGATAAGGTGGAAAAGGGGTTCAGATTCTTGAAAGGTAACACCTTCAGCATATCGCAAGTTTACCTCAAAAAGAAAACAAGAATAGAAGCACTTGTAATGATAATGGTTCTCTGCCTTATGATTTATTCCATTGCAGAATGGAAGTTAAGAACAAGATTGGAAGAAGAGAATGAAACGGTTCCAGACCAGAAAAGAAAGCCTACAAAAACTCCCACGATGAGATGGATATTTTTCTTGTTCCAAGGAGTTACAGAGCTCAATACTCAGAATGAACGCGAAATAGAGTCGGAAATAGTGAATATGGAGGACATTCATTGGAAGATTTTAAGTCTCATGGGGGAAAAATGTGAAAATATTTATCTCTAATTACGTTAACCTGCCGAATCCAGGTTATATTGATGTTTGGGTTTCATTCTTATAATTTTAGCTCCATAACACATTTGAGCCTTCGCCAATCTCTCTATAAATGCTTTAAAATTTAAATAAAAGCATTTAATTCCTTTTTATTTGAAAAAATCACTTTTACTGACTCAGATCTTCAACCTTCTAAAAGCTCCTGGTGCTCTTATCAGGTCGTGTCTCCCAACCTTAAAAGCCGTAAGTGCTGTAAGTAATGCGGCAACATTGCTTATTGATACATATATTTTAGCCCACTCACTTCCTCTGGTTGGTGTTTTTGATCTATTGTATCCGACAACATCGTTTGAATTTTTCCTTTCAACAGTAGTTCTGAGATTGTACAATTTACCAAGTAATTTATGGTAAATTCTTGGTATGTATTGAGCTCTGAAGTGGCTTCCCTTTTCTGTTTTTAAAATATTTCCAATACTATTAGATCTTGCAGCTATGAATGGAATAATCCCTTTATCAATTACAGTTTCATTAGAAAGATGACTATCAGGTCCCGCATCTGCTATCACAAAAAATGGCTTTTCTGTTGTTGATTTCATACAATGGTTTATTGTATCCTGAAATATAGTGTTATCATTTTTGCTAGCATTTACTGCATCCCAATAAATAGGTAAACCCCACCAGCTATCAACTATACATGTATCAGTGTATCCTGTTCCAGATAATACACTGTACTGGCCTGTTTTCTTGACATAGTGCCCAGCATCTGGATCGGAAAGCATTCCAGTTTCTTTGTTCTTTAAACCGCTGCAATTACACTCAAAAAATCTTCGGTCCCAGATCCAGATTTTATCACCAATAAGATTCAAATTTCTGCATTCTTGTATCAGTATCTGAGCATATTTATCCATATACGGATAAATAGTTTTTAGATTTCGTCGATATGATGAAAGAGTAATCTTTTCCCTATTATTTATCTTTAATTCATTCCTTAGAGCTTGATTTTGGTTGTAATCTCTAATGAATGATTCAAAATTAGAGTATCCAAGTTTACATTTTGCTATTTCTAACTTGAGAACGTTATTGAAAGCTAATGCTTCGAGTTGAGGTTTATTACCCAGTGAAACCTGCAGTTTCTGGAAATATATATCAAGCGACGGATTTAATGCAAAAATGTTCCCAAGGTAGCCTTTAAATTTTTTGAGATTTTGAAAAGCAAGTATCTGATTCAAGGGAAGGATATTTTTCGTGTAATACTTGCTATCAACAACTGCAGGCTTGATCTTGTAAGGGATGTGAATTTTCCTCTTAAGGAAATTTATGTTACCATCAAAGAAGTCAAGAAGAAGTGTTTGAAAAATAGAAATTATGAGACGCTTACCATTTTTCTTTTCTTTCTTATTCTCTTTATCATTCTGTAAAAATATAATTTTAAAATTAGGGTTTTTGGAAAGAAAATGATTATAGGCAATAGAGGAAGACATTGGTTTTTCAAAAAGGTCGATTAGAAATCTGTAAGCATTGACTGGTTAATGGTAATAATACGGATTCTTGGATTATCCTTTTTGTCCTCTATTTTTCTTCCAAATATCTTCTCATATTTTTTCTTACCTTCAACACTCTTTAAGCTTATAACTATTGTTTTTGAAATTTCTAAAAAGTCAGCTAGCTGTAACAATAAATACTTATATCCCTTATTAACAATTTTTATCATGGATTATACCTTTTTATGATTTATTTTTTGATTGCAAACTTAAGATGACTCTAATTAGGCATAATCCTTTCTATATGTCTTTAAATCTTATTTTAAACTCGATTAAACAAAATTGGGATAAAATAAGTGTTTTTAAGTATTATTTGGGAAAAAGAAGGAGATTTCACGAAAAATGGCAAAACCTCAATTAAAAAACAATTTAGCTAGTTTATTCCCAACTAATTGAAGTACTTACTGTTCGTTTAAGAACAAAACCGGTAAGATTTTACATGAGTGAAAATCAATATTAAAAGATTTAAAGCTCATGTGAAAGAGAATTAGGAGTTTATCTGAATTTCTAAAGATATTAAGGATGAAAAATACTTTAAACCATTTATAATAGTAATAATAATCTTTTCATAGAATTTCCTTTTTATTGGAGAGTTAATTTTGACAGTTAAAAAAGCACTTATCCCGGCGGCTGGCCTTGGAACTCGATTTCTGCCAGCCACCAAATCAATGCCGAAGGAAATGCTTCCTATCATTGACACGCCCGTGATTCAGTACGTTGTAGAGGAGGCTATTGCTTCCGGAATTGATGATATTATCATTATCACAGGCCGGGGTAAAAGAGCAATTGAGGACTATTTCGATGATTCCCCTGAACTTGAGATGCATCTTGCAAAAAAACACGACACGGAGCTTCTAAAACTTGTCAGGGACGTCTCCTCACTTGTGGATATTCATTATGTACGTCAGAAAGAGCCCAATGGGCTTGGGGATGCAGTCCTCAGGGCAGAAAAGCATATTGGAGATGAGCCTTTCGCAGTGCTTCTCGGGGATGATATTATTGTAAATGACAAGCCCTGCACTGCCCAGCTTATTGATAATTTCGAAAAATATGGAAGATCCACTCTCGCAGTAGAAGAGGTTCCTTATGAAAAACTGAGCAGTTACGGGATTATAAAAGGAAAAACTCTCGATGATTCTCTTTATATACTTGAAGATATAGTAGAAAAACCATCCCCTGAAGCCGCTCCTTCGAATATAGGGGCAATTGGCCGTTATGTTTTCACCCCTGAAATCTTTGATTGTATAAGGAACGCTGGGAAAGGTTTTGGAAGCGAAATCCAGCTTACGGATGGGATTAGACTTCTGAGTAAATCTCAGATGGTTTACGCTTGCAAGTTCAAGGGAAAACGATTCGATACCGGGGACAGGCTCGGATACGTAAAGGCAATAGTGGATTTCGCCCTTAAAAATGAAAACCTGAAAGAAGACATAATCGAATATCTGGGGGAAATTCTGGCGGTGGAGAAGAAAGATTAAAGGTAATAGACAATCAGAGAGAAGGATATCAAACATGCTTATCCTGAAATCATCTCTCTTTAAGTCTCTTATCTTTAAGTCTTATATATCAATTTCAATCACTGTCACAGATGACCTCAGGTTATATTGCGGTTAAATTCTTTCCGTGGTTCACAACGTCCTATAGAATCATATCATCAGGATTGAGTTTTCCTCAATATTAACTAACTCTTTACCCTACCTGCTATTACATCAATTACTGAGCTATCCTATTGAGACATCCTAAATTTTATTGAGCAATCCTAGGTTTTGGGTCTACGAAGTTCCTCAGGATTAAAACATTATAAGTTAAATATACTTGAAGAGGTCATCTCTTTTCATTTCGTGCAATCTGTCCCTAAGTAGACCCTTTAAGGCTTTGACATCTCCTTTTTTGACGCTTATTGGGGCAATAAGGTGCTTCCAATTTTGCCAGGGGGGTTCAAGTCCAAGAAGGAATGCTATCTCATCAAGGAGAAGATCATAATCATCTTCTTTTAATTTGTCCATTTTGTTTGCAGCAACAATGGTATCAATTCCAACTTCCCTAAGGAAATCAAACATTTCAACGTCTATAGGAATCTGTTCTTTTGAATCCCAGCGGGCAACTATTTCAGGAAATATAGGGCTGTCTATTACCAGGATCCCGATTTTGATCCTTTCTGCGTTATTTTCTATATAGTGTATGGTTTTGTCTTTAACTATGTCCTGCTTCCGATCCTTCACTCCGCTCATAAAACCGAAACCCGGCATATCCGTAATGAGAAGGTCCGCAAGTTGGATATGGGAAGGACGCAGTGTAACTCCAGGACGTCTTCCTACCCTTACTTTTGCTCCGAAGAGCTCCTTAAGGAGGGAAGACTTGCCGACATTTGAGCGCCCCACAAAGATGATCTCAAGATTTATACCACTTTCAGCTGCAGTCTTACTGGCTTTCATTGTAATTTACCTCATTGGCTTCCCCGAGCTCTTCATCGAAAGTTCTCAGGAACGCATCAAGTGCGTTTTCCGGGATACGCGCTCCTGCAGCAAGGGGATGCCCACCTCCACTTCCTCCAAACTTAGGAGCTATTGAGCGGAGAAGGCGGTTAATGTCAACTTTTCCCCGGGAACGTATACTAAGGTCATATGCACTCTTTCTCTCGCGGTACTCGGCTGCAATTCCCACTTCCTTCTGACCATAGGAGGCTGCGTAGATTGCTGACTTTGAAATGGAGTTATTTGTATTTACAATATACGCGCTGTTTCTCAGGACCTGTACTTTTTCTTTAACAAAGAGCCGGATTTTTTCTTCATTAATTGCAGCTTCTCTAGCAAACTCCACAAGGTCAGGGATATTTGAGGGGATAGTATCCTTTGAAAGGGGTTCAAGAAGGCTTCTCTTAAACTCATAATCTTTCCCTTTGTGGAGAATAGCCTGGATTAGAGTTCCGGCCTGGAAATAAAGATTTCTTTTATCCCAATCCTTGACCCAGCTTTTTACATGGGGTGTGTTGTCGCAGAAGTCTCCAATAGCTCCGTAGATCGCTACTCTCCTTATGTCCCTGTTTAGACGAGCTTCAAAGTGTCTGTAGGTCAACTCGGACGAACAGGCCTCAGTATCATGAAAAAACCAGTCTTCTGTCCCGCAGTTTTCCGGGAGCGGATGATGATCAATATAGTGAAGGTCGCACTTTTCCGCAAATCTACTAAGTACTGAGTGCAGCTCGGAGAAGTACCTTTCATCGAGCGCAATATCACAGATAATAAGGGTCTCGACGTACTCTATAAGATCTAGTTTTTCAAGAAGGCTGACCGGACTCGTAAAATACACATATGCATCCGGATAAGCTGTTTTTGCAATTGCACCCGAGCAAATCCCATCAGAATCTCCGTGAGTAAGGATGAGAGTTTTCGCTTTAAGATGGTTTTGGAGTTCTTTCATACTTTATTTCCTTTTTGTTGAGATTATTCCCATATCGCGTAGATTTTAATGAGATTTGAGATTTCTTTGTTATCAGGAGCTTATAGGACTTTTTATTTTGTTTATTTCCTTTGTTCAAATAAGTCCAAAGTAAATGAAGCTGGTGTTCTTTACTTTCTGAAAACTGGCAGGAAGGATTAGATAAGTAGCAAGAGGTCATAAAAACTGTCAAAAGTACATTAAAAACATTGAAAAGAGGAAGATAGATGTGCGGTTCAGAGTTTGACACTTCTATATATTAAAGACATTGGATGAGGAAGTAGATGCCCATAAATCCAAAAAGCATCGAAAAGTCATCCTAATATTTTCAAGCGATTATTTTTCTTAAAAACCCTGTAATCGCCAGAAGTCCTATCACAGAAGAAAGAGAGTCAAATCCAGGCGTACTTTCATTGGTACTTTCATTTGCACTTTCATTGGTACTTTCATTTGCACTTTCATTGGTACTTCCATTCTGTGCCAGGCCGGAGGAATTATTTTCTTCCGGATTAGATTTATTTAGCCTTTCTGTCTGTGTGTTGTTTCCATCCAGGGAATTCTGTGTTCCCACATGGACGACAGGTGAATTGGAATTGACCTCTCCAGAGTATTCATCAAGGTCATAGAAACTTGCTTTGCAGGCAGGCAACTGGACTTCCCCTTCTCTATTCATCTGTAGAGTGTAAGTGATGATCTTTGAATCACCCCCACTTTTAAGTATCTGCTTGAAGCTCGTTTCTCCGCTTATAAGTTTAGCTTCAGGAGGTAAGGTATCGTTTACTTTTACATTTGCATTAACGTTTCCAGTGTTCTGTGCCTTAACCGTCACATTTAGAATATCTCCAATACTTAACTGCTGCTTATCAACAGTTTTTGTAACTGTTATATTGGGCCCGCTAACCTTTACAGTTCCAGAGTTATTAGAACTTATTTCTTCGTTCTGTCCGTTGGAAAGGGTAAAGATAGCTGTGGCTGCTGGAAAGGTAAATTCCCCTGGAATTTCAGGAATAAGATTGTATTGAAGAACCTTTTCAGCTTTTTCTCCTGCTTTTAGAGAAAGCGTTTTTTTGAGTGTAGCATTTTCCTGAAGGTGCATTCCAGAAATAATTGAGTCGTTAAGTACGATATTATTTATGTCGGTGTGCCCCTTATTACGTACACTTACCGAGACATGAACTATCTCTCCCATATGGTAATTTTCAGAAAAGCTCTTTGAGACAGCAAGACCCCACTCTTTTTCGACTTTGATTGTTTTGGAATCATTAAATTCGTACTTCGTGCCCTTTATATCAGAGCATGTAAGTTTTGCGCTAATATTAAAATCTGTATCTCTTTCCGGGGCAGGTGTTTTCAGTGTTAAATTAATAGGTTTTAAAGTCTCATCTTTAAGGACTCTTGAATATGTGTACTTAGTTTTTCCATTAACTAATTCCATCCCGGCCGTATCGACAGTCAACACAACATCTTTAGCCTCTGCATCTCCATCATTTTTAATTTTTATCGATACGCGTATCTCGCTGTCTCCCGTAGATTTGGAGTCGTAGTTATCTTTGTTAGTTTCAATCTCTAAATCAAGGCTTGGTGCCCCTCTTAAAGAAACATTCAGTTCGACAAAAGGGTTATTAGTTGTTCTATTGAACTCTTTCCCGTTCTTAGTAATAGTCTCGATAATTTGTTCTACTTCTTTGGCACAAACCTTTATCTTATCATTGTATATCAACTTCCATTCCTTCAGATAGTGGGAAGGCCTTTAATTTTTCTCCATCCTTTGAGATAGAAATAAAAACCGAATCATCGCTGAAATCTTCTGCCTTTATTATATAATCCTCTACTGTTACGGAGTCCCCCCAGTACAATTTTGTTGAGCTCTGTTTTTCTACCCATTCCAGATCATCTGCCGCAAGAGCAATCATTGAGAGGCTTAAAAAAAAGACAACAGCAAATAATCCAATCAATGCAAAATTTTTAGCCATAGTTACCTTTCTTGAATTTTACATAGTTAACTGCCGATCTAAAGATAGGGAAAATTCGTCATGCACTTCCAGACGATCACATCTTTTTAAATATTTATACCCAATGAATATAAAATCCAACAATAAGTATCTCAATTCATGTTTGTTTATTCAATATTCTTTTTACCCAAAATACTTCTAAGAGTTTGAATTTACGAGCTTTTCTGCTTGATTACAGCTGTTTTTGCAATGTCTTATTTTTTTAAATTTTTAATATCTAAGGCTTGACTATAACTGAAATTAAATATTTTTTAATTTTTGCGTAACCCATTTAGTTTCGATATCATTTTTAGGGCAACATTTTTGATAATTCCTATATCTCTATAAAGTATCTTGCGTGAATATATTTTAATTTTTTGCAATGTTTGGTGCATAATTCAATAAACTTCAGCTTGATAAACAATTCAATAAACTTCTAGCGTAATGAAAAACCCAGTAAATTTTTAGCAAATAAACAATCCAATAAACTGCTAGCTTGATACAATCCAATAAGCTCCTAGTGTCGAGTCAACAGTAAAATGTCTTATAAAATCGATTGCAACTACTCAGAACTATTTAATCACTGAGGAATGACGCGCCACTAGCTTAATGCACAGTCCAGTAAACTTCTAATATATTCTGGTAGTACTTTCCCAGGATGGCATATCTTCTTTATTTGACCGCACTGACAGAGGGCAGTTTTCAGCTTTGAATGGTAACTGATTTCTTTCCTGACAGAAAAAAGGTATTAAACTTATTGAATCAGCTAATGGATTTTTACTAAAGGCCGGAGTTAGATCAGGACTGATACAAATGCTGTACCTTTTAATTCGGGCTTTAAACTTAGGAAAATTATAGTTCTTACCAATATTTTTACACTTAAGTTACTAAACGTTCACCTCTTCAGTTGAGATTATTGAAGAGATTTGAAGAAATTTTGGTATTGACCATAATTTCTTCTGGATTTAGGAGGTTTTTTCATGGAACTTGTAAAAATTGTAGACATTCTTGAAGAGATTGCACCGCCTGAGCTTGCTGACGACTTTGACGAAGGCAGGATCGGGCTAATTCTTGATCTGGAAAATAGTGTTGAAAAGATAGCAGTTGCCCTGGATGCAAATTCCTATGTGCTTAAAAAAGCCGCAGACATGAGAGCAGATCTGCTTATTACTCATCACACTCTCATATTCCACCCAGTAAACAAAATTACAAAGTCTCTGGCCGCTTCTCTCAGGCTTGCTCTTGAAAATGATATTTCTCTTTACAGCATGCACACAAATTACGACAGGGTTAGAGGAGGTATCAATGATGCCCTTGCGGCAAGAATTGGGCTCAAGAACATCGAAACTGTAGATATTGGCAGAATAGGGGAAATTGAACCGTGTTCTTCAGCTGAACTGGCATCTCGGGTATCTAATTGCTTGCAGACCCCTATAATGTATGCTGGAGAAAGGGAAGGAATCAGGCGGGTAATGGTCATTGGAGGCAGCGGTTTTAAGGTTGAATTTCTTGAGATTGCCAGGGCAAATAGAGTTGATGCTTTTATATCTTCCGAACTTAAGCATGAGATTCTTCGCAACTATGGAGATCTCTGCCTGATTGATGCTACTCACCATGCTACTGAAAGCCCTGGAATGGAAGCTTTATGCTCCAGGTTGCGTGAGCTTCCTGGCATCGACGTAGAATTTATTGAACAGCCTTCTGGACTCAAGGTGATTGATAAAATCTAAATTTTTCTTATGCTGGGACCCAAAAACAAAACTTAATAGCTATGTTCAAAACATGAAGTGGTAAATTGTAAACGAAAGGGTATATTTAAAAAGAATAGGAAGGATGATATGAATATGATGGATGAGAAAGATCACTGTGAAGAAGAGGCGAAAAATGACTCACTGGAATCAATGCTTGAAGAGCAGGCCAGAAGTCAGGTTCGTTCGGATTATCGGCGCAGTCTGGGTAGTGAAAATCGTAGAAGATATATGGATTAAATCTTTTCCAGAGAAATTCTTATGGATTAAATATTTTTTCAGACAAACCTATAGATTAAATATTTTTCCGACATTTTTTCCTTCAAACTCACAGTCCTTACCATTTTTACTCTCTTCTTGCTTTTTCTGCCCTGCCTATTTATTTTAGCTTTGCCCTTTATACACTGGTTAAATTCCATCCACACTCTTACTTTAAGGCTTATGTTCCTGTTTGTTTGAAAAGCTATCTCAGTTTTTCAGGCGATTTTCAAGATGCTTCTCTATAAGATACACTTCTTCTGCCTCTGGCATAGAGGAAATAATTATATTGAGGTACTTTCGCTCTTTAAGAATCGCAAAAGCTGCCGGAAAATTGATATCAAAAATCCAGCTCAGACGAAGGAGCTTTATATCGTTTAGGTTTTTGACGTCTCCCATTTTTGCCATCCTGTTATTTAGAATATCCTTAATTATAGGTTCTGAGAATTCTGCCGTATCGGGCAAATAAAGTTCGAAGGCTGGATTTTTTCCTTTTTTCCCTTCCTTATAATTTTCGCTTATAATCCTCAGTATATCCAGTTTATCTGCATCACGAATTAATTTTGAGTAAAAAAGCAGTTCTTTGGAGTTTTCTATGCAATTGGGAATTTCCATAAGATTATGGTATTCCACGGCTTTTAAGATAAGATTTCTTTCTTTTTGTGATAGGTGGGAAAGAATTCCTGTTTTTATCAAGATTTTTACGCCGAGAAGAGCATGATTTTCTGAATCCGAGTCTTTAAATGTCTTATACCTCATGAACTGTTCAAAACGGCCCAAATCATGAAATAAAGCGATTGTTTCTGCGAGCCTGCAGTCCTCTTCCCTTACTTTCTCCGCTTTTGCAATTAGAATAACATTTTCACAGACTTTTATGGTATGTTCGATTTTCATTTTAATATTATCCTGAATAAACGAGTCCAAAGAAGAAAAACTGTCCGCATAATTCGAAAACCATTGCTTAAATAAGTCCAAATCCTCTTTATGCATGTTGTGCTATGGGATTTTAATCCGTAAAATACTTTGTGTATTTGAAGATCTCTTAATTTTTAGCTATGACTTGAACATTTTTAAGCTTATGAATTCCGCTGTCATTATAAATTTTTTATTGCATAGCTATTTATGCATCTAAATTATTTCTATAATAATAGGAATATCAGTTGAACTGAGAAATCAATAGCATCAAACCTCAAACTGTCTAACTCATCGCCTCAACAACAAGTATAATGTACTTGAGTGTATTTGATTTTGTAGCCGAAATCAACGTGCCACAAATTATACAAATTAGTAATCTTTGCTATTTAGAGGGAAGAACTAGGGGTCCTTCTCAAACTGCATAAATTATATATGGAATGAACTAATTAGAAATGTATAATGTGTTTTGGAGTAACACATTTCAACTGGGTAATTTTTCCGAGGGGGGAGCAAAAGAAGTTTATATTCTCACTCTTATTCTTTAGATGTTCTAATTTACTCTAGTATCAAATTATTAAAACAGTGATTGAAACTAATAGATGAGTAGAAGTTTCTTTGAGAGACTTTCGGCAGGAACTCATTAGAATAAATCGGGGTATTTAATGAGCTCAATTAAAAAAAATACTTTAATCGTTAATTCTTTAATTTCCCTTACTTTAATATTTTATTTCTTGTCAGGTATTTTACCTATCGCAGGAGCTATTGCAAGCCAGGAATCAGTTATAGGAGATAATGGAACTGCTAACGTTCCTACTCTTAGTGAGACACTGGCACAGAATCCGGTTTCTGTGGAAGGCCTGATAGATAAAGGCAATAAATTGTATTTTCTGAAAGAATACAGTGCTTCTATAGGCTGCTATACCGATGCGCTTGAGATTGATCAGAATTCGTCAGTGGCCTGGTATGGGAAGGGATGTTCCCTGGCCAAATTAGGAAGGCATAAAGAGGCTTTTAGCTCTTACGATAAAGCTCTTGAGACTTTTTCAGGCTCCTCTCAGGATTGGTATAATAAAGGTAATGAGCTTTTTGAGCTAAAAAAGTATGTTGAAGCTATTACTTATTACGACAAAAGCCTTGAGGCGGACACATATCTTTCCAATGTTTGGACCCGAAAAGCTCTCGCTTCTGAACAACTTAACCTCAGCCAGGAAGCTTTAACATCTTATGAAAAAGCTATTGAATATGGCTCAAATTCATCCAGAGTTCTTTATATGAAAGGGCTGGCCTATGCCAGACTTCAGCAGGATAAAGAAGCAATGAAATGTTTTGACAGAGCGCTTAACGTCACTCCAAACAATTTTGAACTCTGGTATCAGAAAGGACTGATCTTTGATGACTTCAAAGATTACAAAGCTGCAATAGAGTGCTACGATAAAGCGATTTCTTTTAATCCTGACCTGGTAAACGCCTGGTATAACAAAGGTATGAACCTTGAAAGAATGGGGATGTATGAGGATGCCCTAACATCATATGATTTTGTACTCAGTTCACAACCTGAAAACCTTAGTGCTATACAGAAAAGAGGTTCATGTCTCGAGAAGCTTGGGAGAGATGAGGAAGCTCTCCAGTGCTTTGATCAGATCCTGGCTTACAACCCTAATGATGCTGAAGCCTGGTATAGTAAAGGCTCTCTGCTCAATAAGACTGGGAAGTACGATGAAGCAATAGCTTGCTATGATAAGGCACTTAACCCTGATGCAGGGGTTGAATTGGTAGATATTGGAAGTGATCTGCTTGAAAAGCTGAATGCTTCCGAGTTTGCGTTTCCGAGCTACCCTGAAAATCCTGAGTTTAAGTCTTCTGTAATCAAAATTTGGTATGATAAAGGGCTTGCTTTTGACAAGCTAGGGAATACTGAGGCTGCACTTGAATGTTATGATCGGGTTCTCAAAAACGAGTCCGGGAATGCTGTTGTTTGGTATAGGAAAGGTCTGGATCTTGACAAGCTTGGAAAGTACGAAGAGGCCGCTGAGAGTTATGATAAAGCTCTGGAGCTAGATTCTCAATATGCTAAAGTTTGGTACAAGAAGGGGCTTGACTCTTCAAAAATTAAAGATTATAAAAGCGCAGTAGAAAGTTACGATGAAGCCCTTTCTATTGACAGTAATTATACACTTGCATTGTGCGGCCGAGCTTTTGCCCTGGCAAAATTAGGAAAATACGAAGACTCTGTTGAGTGCTATGACAGGATTCTTGTTATTGCCCCCTACAGCGCTGAGATCTGGTACAATAAAGGACTTGTCCTTGATCAACTTGATAGGCATAAAGAAGCTTCAGTTTGCTATAACCAGACTCTCCTATACAATTCTTCATTTTCTGCTGCTCGTTTCAAGTTGAACAAAAATATGGAGATGCTTTCAAAGGAAAATCCAGTTTCCGATCCATCAAATAACACCCTAAATGTCAGTCCAGTCCATGTACTTTCAGAAAGCTTTTGGCCTTATCTTATGTATGAGTCTGCTAACTCAGGGGGGAACTCTGACTTTTCCAACAGTCTAAATTCATTTAGTCAGGAGTTCGGTTTTGACGCGGCATGGTATGGGAAGGCCTCTTTATGCAATAAACTCGGGATGTATGAGGATGCCCTTACCTCCTATGATATGGCTCTTCTGATTAATCCTGCCCGCACTCAGACCTGGTATGATAAGGGCCTGATATTTGACAGGCTAGGAAGAAGCGAAGAAGCCCTGGAATGTTATCAAAAAGTCCTGGATCTGAGCCCCCAGTCGAGCCCTGCATTATATGGCGCGGCCTCTAGTGCAAGTGATCTTGGACGGCTAGAGGAGGCAGTTAATTATTACGACAAGGTGCTTGCTCTTAATGCCAGTGACTCAGATGCTCTCTATGGGAAAGGTCAGGCACTCTCAAACCTCAGCAGGTACGAGGAGGCAATCTCCTGTTACAATGTTCTTCTCAAAGCTGAGCCCGAAAATATTAGGGCTTTGGAGAACCGAGCTTTTGATCTTTCTAAATCAGGAAAATCAGAAGATGCACTGACAGACTACGATAAAATCCTGAGCCTCCAGCCTGGCAATTTACAGGTCCTGGCTAAAAAAGCATCTTTACTTGAGACTCTTGGCAGGTATGACGAAGCTGCCACAATTTATGGAAGAATTCTTGAAATTTTACCAGGCAACAGGGAGATAATTTACAGGCAGGGAAAGGCTTTTGAAAGTATTGGAGATTTCGAGGCAGCTATAAGCTGCTATGATAAGATTCTTGAGCTGGACCCGGGAAATGTCGAAGCGTACACTAACAAAGGGTTTGCTCTCTCTAAACTGGATAGAAGTCAGGAAGCTATTGATTGTTATAATAAAGCTTTAGAATATGAGCCCGATAATACTGCAGCCTTATATTTCAAAGGATGTGCTTATTTCACACTAAGTAGCAATAATGGTGCCCTTGAATCTTTCGACAGAGTATTGCAAATTAAACCTGACTGTATAACTGCCTGGTACAACAAAGGGTATATCCTTAACGTGATGGGAAAAGTGAACGAATCAATCGTATGTTATGACAGTGCTCTCTCAATTGACCCTAACTCTCCTTCTGTCCTTTATAACAAGCGATTTGCCCTCTATCGTATGAAACAGTTAGATGAGGCGGAAGTATGTAATGCAAGACTCTATGCAGTTGACCCTGGCTTTGTAGATTCTTTGCAGGATAAAGGAACTAAATTCTTTATTCCTGATATTTATAGAAACGAACTGGATTATTCCCTTCCTATTAGATGGTACGGAGGAGATACAAATATTTCTAAAAATTTGAGCATGAACACAAGTATCTCCCCGAAGCTGGGGCCTGACCCGGATGCCTATGGTAACCAGGAAAACAATGGCAGCGGATATATTGGCGACATTGATCAGGGTCTAGGAAACGTAAGCAAGGAAAGTGATAATATCACTGATCAGTATTATGAAGATGAGAGCAACGACAGTGACTATATGACTGATCAGTATTATGAATACGAGAGCAACAACAGTGACTATATGACTGATCAGTATTAGGAAGACGAAAGTAACGGATATTAATATATTTAGGAATTTTATGTTATCCCATATTTGGTCGTGTACACGAGTCATGGATCAATTCTGAAAAACGAGCACTATAGCCGTGTTTGAGAAATATATGGAGAGTTTCTAGCGATTATGGTTTTCAACAACTCACACCCACGACCCCATATTTTAAAACCCGTAAATTAAAAATCTTTTCCGGTATGCAGCCTGAGTGCATATCGGTACATTTTTCTGAGATTCTCATTAAATTTTTTCGAACAAAAATTGGAGAAATCTTGAGGATTCCTTTTTCGTCTAACATAGTATGAGTACTGGAGTGTTAACCAGTTATGGCTCTTCGCTGTTTTGTATGGGTACTCTAATATAAAGCAAATTAAATATAAATTAATAATCACTTATTTTAATTATATATGGGTGTTTGATTCGCCATTTGTTATCTTTCAACTGAGAAATTATTTTCAACCCACACAAAACAACGAAGAGTCACAGTAGCCTCAGATCAGATAGACATAATAATAGGATTTCTTCACGTTTCATGTAAAACACGAATAAATAATTTTATAATAATCAATATGAAAATAATCAGCATTGAGTGTAGCAGAAAAAGAAGTTAGGAATAAAGGTAGCTGAATAATTAATATTTTTAATTATATTTTTGAATTATACGATACATAGGTCGCCCATTACTATATGATTGATATTATATATTTGAACTAATATACAGTACTTTAATGGGAAAACGTGGACCAAAACCAAAGTTTACTGATGTTGCTTGTCCTAATGAATCTTGTCAATATCATCTTGTCGTTGGACAAGGTAACGTTGTCGGTAATGGCACTTATCAGTTAGAAAACAAGCGTATTAGAAGATACCTCTGCCGCAGCTGCAGCAGAGTCTTTTGTGATCGACTAATACCCGATTGATGTTTTCATGAAATAGTCCCAAACATGGCTTTAGCTTGCGTTTATACGCACACAACCCAGGTTGGCTCCAGCAGTGCCAAAATTACGAGAAAAGAAAGAGTTGAAAACTGTATTTCGATTATTTTGGAATAATATCAATCAACAAATGATGGACTACCTGCATTCCAAACTACAATTATTTCTAAATTATGTATTTTTTGAGAATCGATGACTGAGGCTGACGCGACACTAGTAATTTTGAATATAATGAAGAAAATGACGAATTTATTTCTCTGAGAATCAAAGATTGAAGTTTTTATATGAGAGTTATGAGAAACAAAGGAAGAGAAAATACAGACTTTACAAGGGAACTGAATGTAAAAAATTGAATTTAGCAAAAGTTGTACAAAAAGAATGATGGAATTAGGCATTTAAAAATAGCTGATTTTCCAAAAGAAAGCAATTAGCAGATAAAATAGAAACAGATGAAGCAAAAAAAATCTACGGACAAAGAAAGCAGGTAGTGGAACCTGCGGTCGGAAATTATAAAGGGAATCTGGGGTTTAGAGAATTTTTAACAAGAGGATTGAAATCAGTCAGGAACGAATTTAATTTAGTGTGCACTGCAGCTAACTTAAGGAAAATATGGATTTACTCAATTAAAAACGGGATAATTGGAAGGGAAAATAGAAATAAATGGAACTTTTCACTTAAGAATTGAGGAATAAGGAATAGAATGCAAATTTCATAAAGCAAAAAGTTCTAATTTACCAGCAGACGATTTTGTTTCATTACTATCAATAATTGTCAGACAGCCTGTAAAGGACAGGGTATTCGTTACCCTCCGCGCTCCTGATGTAATAAAAGGTCCATTTCTATTTCACATTAAACAAAACTCACTTTTCGACAGTTTCCAGTTCTGCATTTAAGTCCTGTCCCAAGTCTACTTTTGAAAAGTCTCCGTTTTTGGGGAGTTCCATGAAAAAAGCTGTTGTAGTATCAAGAGCAGCAGTTCCATTTTCGAGCTCAAGGTCAAGGACATGCCCTCCAGAACTTCTATTCGCTGCGATAAAGTGAAGATGATACCCCGGAACATTGATACCCTTTACAAATTCTGGAGTCCTGAACCCTACCAGTGTGCCGTCTACATTTTTGAATTCAAATACAGTTTGATTAGATACGGCATCCGCAAGTTTGGGATATGGCCTTTCCTGCCTTGGCACACTTCGCGCCTTCAAGTATGAAAAGTTTCCGTCAACTCTAATAGCATAAAATAAGTTTTCGGAAGGCAGGTTCTTATCCAGGTACTGCTCAAGTTCTGTCAGGTTCATTGGCTTTTCAAGCCGGAAGCGTTCGTCGGCCTCAAAGTGGGTAACTGTAGCAAACGGAGTGGTCGTATTTGCAGAAACAGGATATGCAACACCATCGGTTTTGATCTGATAATAATTCCCGTCAAGAGCCAGCATTTCTCCGTCAAGCCCATCAATAGTTCCTATTCCGAGATCTCCATGAGTTTCAAGTTCCCCAAATGAAAGGACTCCATCGTAAACTCCTTGAAGCAAAGCGTCGATTGTAGAGACCTGGTAAAGAACGTCGTTTCCAAGAACGGGAGCTAAAGTGAAGTTTTCACTGTTGTTGGATTCTCCTGATAGCTTATCAGAAGTCTCTATGCATCCGGAAACAAAAATTAATGACAAAATTGTCAAATTAATTAGCCAGCTTTTGATTTTCATTTATATTCCTTATAAATTTTTATATTATTTCGCACCTTATACTTGTTAAATATTTTTGAAGTTGTCGCTTCAAAGGTAGTAAATCTTATAAATCCGAGAGAAGATTCTATATAAGGAGGGGGATTTAATTATGGACGAATTTTTTGAAGAAATAATTGAAAGAGCCCATTATTATGAGCAGTTTGAACTTTTTAGAAAATTTGATCAAAAAGTTCAAACTAATTTAAGAGAAATGGGTAACAAGGAAGAAAAACGGCAATTAACTGTGTAACCAGGAAAATATGATTAAGAATAAGAAGGGGTGCAAAACAAACGTAGATATCAAACTGAGAGATTTTTGTGGTAAAAATGTCTATTCTTACAATTTCTCTTTTATTTTGATATCTATTGCCCTAATAATTTAATGCCTTTATAATTTAATAATCTGGATCTTCCTTTATTTTACGGATGTTATTTTTATAATTCTCTCTTTGAAGCTTTTACACTTTATTGTATGTCTTTTATAACCTGCGTCAATTAGATTTGTATGGATATTGCCAGAGGCTGGTGATACGACAATTTATGGAGGAGGTATGAGGGCAATCGTAGCTGTTCCCAAGGAGGATAAGTCTATAGAATACTCTTTATAAGAAGTAAAATATGAAAATGGGGGAGCAGTATGCAAGAGGGAGAATCAGAAGAAGAACAAAAGTTAGAATGTTCTGTTTGTCATATGACTTTTGCAACAAGAAATGAGTTGAAAAGCATATGAGATAAAAGCATAACAAGATAAAATGATTCTCACAGAGAATTTTGAAGATAGTTAAACGGAAAAGAGGGGGCTTGAGGATGGAACTTGGAATAATAGGGCTTGGCAAAATTGGGGGAAATATTGCACTACAATGTACAGAAAAAGGGATAAAGGTCGTTGGAAAAGCAAGGAAGACAAAACCCGAGCTTACAGAAAAATGTGTAAAAATCGTGGAAGAATACGGAGAGTTCGTAACTTCCCTGGAGAAGCCAAGGGTGATTTTCCTTTTCCTGCCAGCAGGCCCGATCATTGACAATGTGCTAAAAGAGCTTGTACCTTACCTGGATAGGGGAGATGTGGTCCTGGACGGCGGGAACTCGTACTATAAAGATTCCATACGAAGGGAAGCCGAAATTTCAAAACAGGGGATTCATTATGTGGACTGCGGGACCAGCGGAGGAGTTGAAGGAGCCAGATATGGGGCATGTTTTATGGTTGGAGGAAAGCCTGAGGCGGTAAAAATTTGCGAACCCGTTCTTAAAGCCCTGGCGGTGGAAGGAGGCTATTTGCACACAGGGGCTCCCGGAAGTGGGCATTTCGTAAAACTCGTGCATAATGGAATCGAATTCGGAATGTTGCAGGCCATCGGAGAGGGAGTCGAGTTTCTGTGCAGGAGCGGCTTTGACCTAGACCTGCTTGAAGTCTTCCATGTTTGGTCCAACGGCTCGGTCATAAGGAGCTGGCTGGTGGAACTCATGGAAAAGGGCCTTAAGGATTTCACAACTCTTGAAGAAGTACCCGATTATATAGAAGATACTGGAGAGGTCAACTGGCTAGTAGAAGAAGCCATCGAGAAAGAAATTCCAGTTCCTGTTATTACCCAGTCCGTAATGGAGCTTTTCAGGTCAAGGAATCAGAACAGCAACGCGGCAAGGTCCGTAGCCATGATGCGCCACGGTTTTGGTGGCCATCCCTATGGAAAGGACGAATACATTGCAAAGGAAAGAAAGACCAGCCGGATTCATCCCATATGAAGATAGAGTACGGACAGAAAAGAATCCATCTGGTCGAACTTGGAGGATCGAAAATCAAATCATTCTTGCCGGAAGAATTATTCCTTTACTGTTTATTTCAGTTCAGCCTGTTCCAGTGAATTTTTCACATATTCAGCAACCGCATCCCCTACTTCTATAGTGGTGCTGGTGCCCCCAAGGTCAGGGGTTATGAGTTTCTTTTCTAGTACGTGGCTAATGGCTTTGTCAATTATGGCTGCTCCTTTTTCCCTTCCCATCCATTCCAGCAGCATTTTTACGCAGAGGATTGCAGCAAGCGGGTTTGCAATGCCTTTTCCTGCAATATCAGGTGCACTCCCGTGTACGGGCTCGAAAAAGGCATATCTTTTCCCTATATTTGCACTGGGGACAAGGCCAAGGCTTCCTACAAGAGCTGCACACATGTCGCTCAAAATATCCCCAAAGAGGTTTGTTGTAACTACAATATCGTATTTCTCTGGATGCATCATAAGGCTGTAAGCCATCGAATCTACCAGCATATCACTGTACTCTACTCCATTAGTACTGGCAGTCTGCCTGCAAACATCAAGGAAAAGCTTATCGGATTTTAATACATTGGATTTATGGACAATAGTCAATTTGTTTTTTCTTTTTTTTGCGAGTTTGCAGGCGTATTCTGCTATCCTTTCAGAGCCTTTCCGGGTGACGACTCTTTTTGTCCAGGAGAGTTCGGGCCCGATTTCTTCAATTCCCGAGTACAACCCTTCTGTATTTTCCCTGACAATAATAAAATCAAAATTGTTTCTTCCAGTAACGCCAATTACGCCGGGAAGAGGTTTTACAGGTCTTACATTGGCATAAAGGTCAAGTTCCTTTCGAATGGTTAGAAGCACGCTTTTATAACTGGGATCCGGCACTGTAGTGACTGCTCCAAAAAGGACTGCATCGCACCCCTTAATGGCTTCGAGATCTTCATCTGACATTGCAGTCCCTGTTCTCTCCCATCTGGAATAACCCAGTTCCAGGGGCACTTTCTCAATTTTAAGTCTAAACGCATCAAGAACTTTTACAGCTTCAGGAATTACTTCCCTGCCGATCCCATCACCTTCGATTACAGCGAGCTTCATAATATTTTCATCTATCGCTGGAGGTATATGAATCTGCCGCAACTTTTTCAGATACTGAGGTGATTATTCATATCCATAGCAGGTGTTCGGCAAGGATTTTTGCACCAAGCCCTATAAGGATCAGGCCGCCTAGAATTTCAACTTCGTTCTCAAAGAAGTGGCCTATTCTATACCCCAGGACCGCTCCGCAGAAAGACATAAAAAAGGTTACGCAGCCTATAATAATTGCAGGCTCAAGAATTGGTGTCTTGAGAAAAGCAAAGCTGATTCCTACCGCAAGGGCGTCTATGCTTGTTGCAACTGCAAGCATAAAAAGCATAGGATAATTAAGGGAGGCTACTTTTCCATCCGGACTCCCATAAAAAGCTTCATAAATCATTTTGATCCCTATAAAAGCCAGAAGCCCAAAGGCAATCCAGGGAGCATAGGCCGAAACAAAGCCACTAACCGTGTTTCCCCCAAGCCAGCCCAATACAGGCATGAAAGCCTGAAAGCCCCCGAAAAAAAAAGCCAGCTTAAGAGCATCGTTAACGTGGAAAGGTCTTATTGTTGTGCCACTAGACATCGATACTGCAAAAGCGTCCATTGAAAGCCCTAAAGCTAAAAGGAAATTGGTTAGAAAAGGCATCTACTATTACTCCATTTTCGTTTTACAATGAAATTTTTCGGGATAATAAATCGTGGATTGTTATTTTATCTAAGAACGAAGCCCTAGCATGCCTGTTTGCCATGGCCCTGGTATTAACACTGATCACATAATATGTATATTAGATTTAAAATTATGGGCTACGTGTGATCACATGTCGAGGAGAACAGTGAGAACTGCGAGTGTGAATCCGGGGATCCGATAAAAAAAGGAAGTAAAATTAAAAAGTTGTTAATTTAAGTTGTCAATTTTAATGGTCAGTTCAAGTTGTCAATTAAGTGGCTACTTAAGTGGTCAAAAAAGTTCAGTGCTCATTTTTCCCAGAACTCCTCGGCTTCTTCCTCCATTTCTTCCAGTCTGTCATAGTAATCCGGAAATTCATTCAGATGAGCCAGAGCGATTTTTCCTGTCATTATCGGGTCATCGTCAGTAACATTTGTAGAGGGATCAATGGTTCCGTGTTCTAGCTCAACATCCATTCCTCGGCGGAACTGGTCGACATCGAACTTGTCCCATTTTAGTCCCAGTTTTTCTCCTACTGCCTTTGCTTCATCTGCCGTAAAGTTTTCCTTTATCAAACTTATCACTTCGACCAATTATTTAATTTTTAACTAATATTTGACCTGATATCTTAATGGGTTCAGATACCGAGATTTTTGTTATCTCTTAAACACAATTTAGCAACTTTTGGATAAAAAGTTAGCGAGAGAAACCAGATCTTTACTTACATTACTGAACCTGACTCTAAAAATAGCGCTGAAAAGGACTCAGATCTTTGCCTACAGTTTAGACCTCTCTTTTTGATATTTGCTGCCAGAAAGGGAATTCTCGCCTATGAGTTAAAGGTCAAACGTTCAATATTTGTAAATTTTGTAGTAAAATATGGTAATAAGAATAGTAATAGGCTTTAATTAAGTTGGCTCTTCGCTATTTCGAGTGGGTAACTTAGATTTAGCTCCTAAATGTTGAAATGACATATGATAAAACGATGGAACAGTTGTTGTTGAAAATCACATTGACGATCGATGTTTCTCTATATGATCTGAATACTTTTTAACTAAGCAATTATTTTCGACCCACATAAAACAGCGAAGAGCCATTAAGTTAAATACTCATCTTTGGAGCTTATTATAGACTCAAGGATTAACTTCCTTAGAGAACAAAGGCAATTTTATTGGCTTATAAAAGGCAATTTTGTTGGGCTTATACGGCTTATACTATAGTTACGGGTTCACTTCATCTTCGGGGTATACTTGGGGGACAAATATTAATGTGACACTTGGGCAGAGCAGACATTTGTCCATCAGGCATAGCATGTTTTAGCAGGCTCGAGATATGTAAATAAAAGGCTTGAACATAAATAATAATGTCAAGTTAGAGCGAGAAGCTGATATGATGGGGATAATTTCTGAAGCAGTTGGAAAGCAATCCTTAAATCTTATTCTAATGGCTGGACATGCCGGAATTTTTCGAAGAATAGATGAGGGTAGGAAAATAGCAAAAAAAACAAATCAGAAAGAATATGAGATATATAATAATCCAGGTGGACTTCGAGATATTATACCTGCTGTCGAAAGAACCAATCAAGATGATCCAGAAGTAAGCGACATGGGTGAAAATGTTATAATAATGCAAAACATGTTTTATGGGATTCAAGAACAATCACTTCTGGCTTTTGATATAAAAATAGGGAAAAGTACGGCTTCCAGATCTCAACTATTAGAATCCAATGAAGAAAGCCAAATTAGTGCCCTTTTTAGAGAAGTGAAGATGAAGCTATATGATTACTATACAAAGTCTTCTACTCGAGGATGGCGAGCTATTCCAATAGATGATAGAAATAGGGCGAAAATAGGTAGAAATTCTGAAACTTTTTTGCGGGAACAACTTGATAGAATAAATGTGAACAAAGGTGCTGTATTAAGAAGTATTATAACTCAACTTAATCTTATCAAAGATACATTAGAGAAAAATCAAAAAACATTTATTGCATCCAGTGTCCTGATTGTAATTGATCTTCAACATCCTGAGAATGCACGTGTAAAATTAATTGATTTAGCACATCCTATCGATGCAAATAATAAACTGTTTCAAAAATATAAAAGAAACTTTGATGACGGAATAACTTCATTAATCACTTTTTTGGAGCTTATGAGCAGAACAAGAACAAGATGTATAAGTAGCATTAGATCTTGAAATCGAAGGATAGTTTGAAAGAGACCAAAACATGTCAGATAGCGATTTTTTATTTATGAGGCGTGCAATTGAACTTTCCCTTGAAAATGTAAAAAGAGGAGGAGGTCCTTTTGGTGCCGTTATTACCAAAAATGAGGAGATTCTTGCAGAAAGCTGCAATCTTGTCACTAAAATTAATGACCCGACAGCTCATGCGGAGATCAATGTAATAAGAACTGCAGCCCAAAAGCTCGAGACTTTTGATCTTAGTGGCTGTGTGATTTACTCTTCCTGCGAACCATGTCCAATGTGCCTTGGAGCTATCTACTGGGCCAGAATCGATAAAGTTGTTTTTGCCAATACCACTTCTGACGCTAAAAATATTGGTTTTGACGATTCTCTTATCTATGAAGAAATCTCACGCCCTCTTCAGGAGCGAGAAATTGAATTTAGGCAGCTTCTCAGAGAAGAGGCATTACAGGCTTTTAAAGCCTGGGAAGAATCTGATAACAAAATAGAATATTAAAAGATAGCAGAATTGAGTGGGACTTTAGATGACAATAAATTGCTTTTTAAAAGCCATTTAATTAATACTTACTAAAAACTGAATTATTTCCAACTGATTTAAAGTTTTTCTGGTTTTTGTTAATAGGTAAATTTTTTCTTATTTTTTATTAGTGGGAAAACTCATTTCTTCCATCAACGCATAAATTAAAATCGGGACTTTAAACCAATCCGTTAAATATCCTGTCCTTTCTTGGGGAAATTATTAACTGAAGTATAAAACTTTAAGTTTATTGCTATACTTATTATTACAAAAAAATAATTTTAATGGGGATTTCTGGGAAATGTCTGAGAACAAAAGCAAGTACATCCGCTGGTTTGAAGAGACTACGATTGATGACGTTCCGCTTGTGGGAGGAAAGAATGCTTCCCTTGGAGAAATGTACAGGGAGCTTGATTCGAAGGGGGTAAAGATCCCAAACGGCTTTTCAGTAACTGCTGAGGCTTACTGGCATGTCCTCAAAGCTGGAGGGATTCTCGAGAAGCTTAAGCAAACATTGGAAGGGCTTGATACTGAAAATGTAACTGAGCTTGCAAAAAGGGGGAAGATTGCAAGGGACCTGATTCTTGGGGCGGGAATTCCGGATGATCTTTGGCAGGAAATTAAAACTGGATATGATCGCCTATGTGAGCAGTATGGAGAAAATACGGATGTAGCTGTACGGAGTTCGGCAACGGCTGAAGACCTTCCCACTGCTTCTTTTGCGGGCCAGCAGGAAACTTACCTGAACATTAGGGGCTATCCAGGGCTTAGGGATGCCTGTTCACGCTGTTTTGCCTCGCTCTTTACTGACAGGGCTATTTCCTACAGAGTAATAAACAAATTCGACCATTTCAAAGTGGGCCTGTCAATAGGGATCATGAAAATGGTCAGGTCTGATCTGGCTTCAAGCGGAGTTATTTTCACCCTGGATACTGAAACTGGTTTCAGGGATGTGGTTTTCATTACGGGAGCATATGGGCTTGGAGAAAATATCGTGCAGGGCCAGGTTAATCCGGATGAGTTCTACGTTTTCAAGCCAACTTTCAGGGAGGGGTACAAGCCAATTATCCAGAAAAAAGTAGGGGACAAAGAGATCAAGATGATTTACGGGCGCGGTGACTCCAAAGTGCTTACCCGGAATGTAGAGGTTCCCGAGGCTGATCGGCTCCGCTTATGTATTGATGACGAAGAAGTGCTCAAACTTGCAGGGTATGCAATTACTATCGAAGATCATTACTCAAACAAGTATGGGGAATCCAGACCAATGGATATTGAGTGGGCAAAGGACGGCATAACAGGGGAACTGTTTATAGTTCAGGCAAGGCCAGAAACTGTCCAATCCCAGAAAAGAAAAGATATTCTGGAAACCTATGTTCTTGAAAAGAGATCAAATATCCTTGCAAAAGGCAGGAGCGTTGGAGGTAAAATCGCTTCTGGGAGAGCACATGTAATCCCTGATGTTTCGGATCTCCCCTCATTTAAACCAGGGGAGATCCTCATTGCAGATACCACAACTCCTGACTGGGAGCCTGTCATGAAAACTGCGGCTGCAATTGTCACGAACAAAGGAGGAAGAACCTGCCATGCAGCTATTGTCAGCCGGGAGCTAGGAATTCCTGCAGTAGTAGGAGCAAACAATGCAACCGAAGTCCTCGAAACAGGCAGGGAAATTACCGTGAGCTGCGCAGAAGGAGAGGATGGGCTTGTGTACGACGGTATTCTTCCTTTCCATAAAGATACCCTGAGCCTTAAAAACCTGGAACGTCCTAAAACCAAGATTATGATGAATTTTGGAAACCCTGAGGAAGCTTTTGCCTCTTCCATGATCCCTAATGATGGAATCGGGCTCGCGAGGCTGGAGTTTATCATTACAAGCTATATCAAGATCCATCCAATGGCTCTTGTACATCCTGAAAAGGTCAAAGACACTAAAGTCCTTCGGGAGATTGAAAAGCTTACCAGAAACTACGATAAAGAAGAATATTTTGTAGACCGACTTGCTCAGGGTGTTGGAACTATTGCTGCGGCTTTTTATCCTAAGGATGTAGTAGTCCGCATGAGCGACTTCAAAACGAACGAGTACGCAAGCCTTCTTGGAGGCATCTATTTCGAAATGGATGAAAGCAATCCCATGCTAGGTTTCAGGGGAGCTTCCCGCTATTTTGACGAGCGTTACCGGGAGGGTTTTGCCCTTGAATGCAGGGCTATGAAAAAGGCCAGGGAGCAAATGGGCCTTAAAAATCTTATTCTCATGATTCCCTTCTGCAGGACAGTTGAGGAAGCGCGGAAAGTAATTGCCGAGATGGGAAAAAACGGGCTAAAGAGGGGAGAAAACGGGCTGCAGATCTATGTTATGTGTGAAATTCCAAATAATGTTCTTCTTATCGACGAATTCAGCGAATTTTTCGATGGGTTTTCCATAGGCTCAAATGACCTGACCCAGCTGACCCTGGGTGTTGACAGGGACTCCGAACTGCTTGCCGCAGAATTCGATGAGCGGGATCCGGGAGTTATGAAAATAATGGCAATGGCTGTGCAAGGTGCAAGAAGAAATGGAAGGCATAGTGGGATTTGCGGACAGGCTCCGAGTGACTTTCCTGAAATTGCGGAGTTTCTAGTAAAACAGGATATAGACTCCATTTCCCTTAATCCAGATTCGGTTATGAAAATCACCCTTAAGGTGCTGGAAACGGAAAAGAATCTGGGAAGGCGATAAAAATACCTTGAACGGATTGGAAAGACAGTGAAACTACCTGAATAACAGATTAGAAAGGCAATAAAGAGTACCTGAATAATAGATTGGAAAGGCTTGAAAATCACCTGATAATAGATTATCTGGGTTTTCAAAAGATTTGTTCACCAATGTCTAGAATTATAGCAATTACCCAATATTTTCATTGATTTTTCGGAAAGACCTTCACAATTTATTTATATGTAGCTGTATAATTTTAGGTATGTGAATTAAATGGGGTGTAGGTACTAACGAGCTGTTATGAAACATCAGTTTCCAGAATAAAAGGAGATAATTATATGCTATTCTTAAAAGATTGTCCAGAATGTCACTCCAAACTTGAGAATGATCTCTTCAGAGAGTTTCAGTACTGTACTGTATGCGGGTACTGGACAAGAAAAGAAACTGTAAGGCTTGAACCACTAATGATCCTGGAGTAAAAAATATTTTAGAATTCTAAGGAATTTGTACGGTGTTACCTCTTAAAGTTCAGATAATTGGTTCTAATTAATTTACTGCAGCAGCACATGAGGATTTATTATTTCAGCCACATCTGCCAGCTTATCTTCTGGATTCTCAACTCAGCTGCGATTAATTTCTAAAAATTTTGCACCTGGGAAATAATGTTTAAATTCGAAAGTAGAGTAAACCCTGTTCAGTCTAAAAATATATTCGGCTTTCAGGGTCTTATTTAAATTAATAAAATAAACATACAAATTAATTTCTTAAATTCGTAAAATAAGTTAAAGCCTTAAATTAATAAAATAAGTTAGAGCCTTAAATTAGTAAATAACCTTAATTCCCAAATTTTAAGCGCATAATTTTCGTATCCCTTTAATTATTCTTAATTCATGCGCTTCTGAGCATTAATTTGTTCCCTTTTTAGTTACAATTAGAAACTTTTAAATACTATTATGCGCTTATTTAATAAGCGCATATGAAATCTACACTCCGTATCAAGAAAATAAATGGGATTGAGTACTGGTATGAAGATATTCCTTACTACGATAAGGAAAAGAAACAGATTCGCCATCGATCCAAATACATCGGCAGAAATGTGAACGGTAAACCTGTTAGGGTTCGGGATGTATTGAATTCTTCCGATGAGATTTCATTACCTTCAAGCAAACCCATAAATGCTTACAACTATGGTGAGTTTCTCCCGTTGCAGAAAATAATAGATGAACTCAAAATTGGAGAGTATCTTGGCGATTTGTTCAATGAAAAAGATAGAAACATGATGCTTGCATTGGCACTCAACCGTGTAACTCGTCCCACTGCTATGTATAACCTTAAAACATGGTATGAAAATTCTGTTCTTTGCCTCGATTTTCCTGAGTTACCTTTGAAAAGTCAAAACATTAGCAATTTACTTGCTAAAGTAGGTGACAGCGACATTCCATCTATATTCATGGGTAAAATGTTAAGAAATCTTGGGACAAAACGCACATTAATGTACGATCTTACCAGTTTTTCAAGCTACTCTCAACTGATAAATCTCCTTGAATACGGATACAATAGAGATGATTCTGATCTCCCTCAACTAAATCTATCTATGATTGTGGATAAAGAAAAAGGAATTCCAGTGATGTATGACATTTATCCAGGAAGCATTGTTGACGTTACAACCCTTAAAAACACAATCAAAAAGATCGAAGCTTACGGAATGGAAAATTATACATTGGTGATGGACAGGGGATTTTTCAGCAAAGGTAACATTGAAGAGCTACTCAATGAAAAACTTCCGTTCATTATGCCAGCTACAATGTCACTCAAAAGTGTCAAAGAGCTTATGAGTTCAGCACAAAAAGACATTGAAAGTCCAGAATATCTTCACAAGTTTAATAAGAAACCAATATTTGTAAAACCAGTGACTCTTGAGCAAAAGGAGTTTAAGATCGATGGATACTGTTTTTATGATCCAAAACGAGAATTGGAAGAGAAAAATACATTTTACTCTCGTCTTTATGATATGAAGAAAAAACTGGAAGAAACAGCAATACCAGGATGGAAAAATGCAGGAGAAGTCTTCAAAGAGAGAGCAAAGGAAATGGCAAGTTTCTATTCTTGGAAAAAGATAGATGACCATTTCAAGATCAATATCAAGAAGAATGCAGTATCTCAGAGAATAAACAGAATGGGGAAGTTTTTCCTTTTTTACTATGGAGAACATGACTGGATGGAATGTCTTACCATCTACAGCTGAGTTCAAATTTTGAGCGCGTACATCCAATTCCACGCATCTGATAGGTCCGAAGATTGTGATTTTGAAATTAGAATCTGCAGTTCATGTGCTTAAGTTTAAGCGCATAAATCGAGATCATAAGAAGCTTATGCGCCTAAAAAGCGGCTAAGGCTACAGAGAAAGAGATATTGTTGAAAAAGGATTCAAAATAATGAAGAATGATATTCAGTCGCTTCCACTAAACACGAGTAAAGACTCAACAACAAAGGGGTTCATTTTTGTCTGCTTTATAGGACTGATAATTAGAACGAGGCTACTGAGTATGATGAGGGAAACAAAGATTATCGAAGATTATACAGTAGAAAGTTTACTTTTACAGCTTGAAAAGATAAGGAAAGTAGAACTGCAAAATGGAGAAATAATAGTTACAGAGCTCACAAGGAAACAAAAAGAAATTATGGAAAAATTGAATATATGCGCTTAAAAAAGCGGAAGTTAGGATAACAGTAAAAATTGTGAAAACACAAAATTTACTGCGGGAAGTGGGTTCTATTTTATGTCCTGGGTATTCATCTATAATTTGTCAAAGCTATTAATTAGCGATAGTCGGATGAAATCAATTCTAAAATTAGTATTTGAGTAGACAAGTCTATTTTTAGAATTTTACACCTGCCATAAACCCACGCGCTCTATTTTTTCAACAAATGAGACAGAGTGCCACTTTTCTTCTTGTTGTCCTGATTTTGTTTCCTAATAAATAATCTTACATTTTCGCCTCTCCGATTCCGATCAACATACAAGTCTATCATCTGTAATAACTTGATTTTCGCCTCTGTTTGGCCCTCTCGCCTGCCTGGCAGGTTCCTGGTTATATCCAGCCTTTAAAACTCACCTGTTGTTTAACCTTCTGACATGTAAGTTACTTCAATTTAAGCAGCTTGTTGTGCTTAACTGCAATCATATACATTTTCTTTTTATAAATATCGAAAAGATCTTTTAAAAAGTATTAATAAGTATTTTAGTCCCGTATGACGACGATTTTTGCGGAAACGCCATCCCAGGAGAGGCCAAAATAAAGTTCGATGCGATACCCACATCCGATCTTCCATAAGATGAAAAATAGAACCTGACGCAAGGGAAAGGACTTTGACATCTCCTATTTTATCGTACAGGTATAAACCTGTCAGGAAGAGAGTAAGAGAGAATAATAAGGTATGAGCTATCATCCGCCCGTTTGCAATGGTAGAAGGAAAGATAATCGTTCCTAGTGTTTTATCTATTAAGTCTGGAAGGAGCGATCCGATAATCAGGTATATTGGATCTATAATCCTTAATTGTGGTATGAAAAATGGGTCGTGTCCCCAAGTTATTGAACAGGAACTCTAAACGTTAGTAATTCCTTTAAACTCCATATGTGATCAGTTATTCCTTCTGCCATTGCTGGAGTTCTTTGGAACCATTTTCTATTTCCCGAGTCTATTTTTAATCTAAGAGACTTATGAGGTTTTATAAAGTTATACCATGCTTGGAATAAGTCAAAAGCTTTCTGATGCATCTTCATGGTTTTGCTGAAATTCATCGTTTTTCTTATAAATCTTGCAAGAGATGTCCTGATCGTGAGATTTATCCTTTCTACGTATGAAGTACCAATATAACCATCCGAATGAACTCCAAGCATTTCGAATATTTCTTCAGGATCTCCAAAGATGATACGTTGAACTGTTTCAACTACATAGTTCTTTATCTTTTTCTTTAAGACCTTGACATACTTTAAATCTTCAAGTGGAACCAGCTTCGGCAGTGGTTTTCTTCCAATACCCTTGTATTGTGGCAACTCGAGTTTACCATAAACGTTTAAAAGTCCTTCTTCAAAGGGATCCCAATTATCTGAGGTAAATACAGGAATAGGCGAAGATGCGCAACGCATCGCCTCAACTCCTTCAAATAACTCAATAGCATCCTCTGTACTACGTTTTCCTTCATGATGGAAAAGGAGCAATCTTGTGTCACTTTTGATTGCTGTAAGTGAGTATACATCACCACACTCTTCAGAGTCTTCTTCAGTTACATTTTTTTGCTTTTTTTATATATGACCAGATCTCATCAACCTCCACTCTCGTAAGATTAAGATTTCTGAGGAGATAAGTTGTAACTTCTTTTGAATGAATTCCTGCAATGTCGAGCCATCTACAAATTGTGTCTTTACCATGTCCAGTAGCTCTTGCAACTCCACGAATACTTCCTTTTTCGGGAATCATAGCTAACGTCCTCAGAACTTCTTCATCAGGAGTATTGAGCCCGAAAAATATTGTACCTCTGGTCTCGCTTAAGCAATGATTACAGGTTTTACATTTAAGAAGTACATGGTTATTTTTGCCATATCTTTCTTTAAAAACTATATTCCCTTGATTTTTAACTCCATAATCAGGACAATCTTTGTTCCAGCAAAAATATTGTGAAAAATCGATATCTGAAGTGATCCCGATACCCCCTAATAATAATAGACTCAAAATTATATAAAATTAAGTCAATGATTTAGGGACACGACCGAAAAATGCAAGTCCGAGAAATATCCCCAGAGTAATACCTATATGTCCAAAAAGAAGCATTGAGAACTAAAAGTTATTCGTTAATATATAATTATCGATAATTTTATATGGCCTCCTTTGTGAAAAAATAGACATTTGAAAAAATAGGCATTATAACTTAATAAGCACATAGCCCTATTAAATTATTATTAATGTTGTTTGGTCGCTGGCGTGTATCCCGCATCACAATAAAGATGGCTCAGATAATGTAGGAATGAAGTCGCAGGAAAGGACCCAGAATAATAGATTTATTTACGCTAAATTTATATAATTAGAAGAAAGGATTTAATCTCCGGGTATCTATTTGAAAAGCTTAATGATATATCTCTATAAAAGTAATTATAAAAAGTAATGGGAGCAGGTTACAGAGATTTTGCCTATGCCTATTTAGGAAGGTATCCGGTTTGAACTGTTCTTGAGAGATTTTGGCTTATTCTCAAAAAGCAGAAAAGAACATTATACTGAGACCTAAGAATTTCATATTTGTGGATTTAGATTGTTAATTTAGATCATAGAAATGAAGTTACTGTTATTTACCAAAAACCATAGGCCGAAGACCATCATAAATCCCCCACATAAGTATATAACTATCTTATGTGTACGCTGTGAGATCATCTTATTTCCTCGTGAAGAAGATGTGGATACTGTTACAAGGTACCCAATATCTGCTATCCAGTGGCCGATAATAAACGCAAGTACTGCAAAAATGCCTATCGTATATTCCTTAAGGAGAATCACACTGCCTGCAGTTAGCCACCATATAACAAATAAAGGATCCAATGCAGAGGTTATAATTCCTGCTGATACTGGACTTGAGAAATGACTCAATGCAGAGGTTAAAATTCCTGCTGATACTGGACTTGAGAAATGACTCAATGTAGAGGTCATAATCCCTGCAGGACCTAAGAACGGACTGGATGAAGAAGTCGTAATTCCTGCAGGGACTGAATCTAAGGATAAGTTTAAGCTACACACTGAAATAGATGTGTCAGTTGTAGAAACCCCTTTTGCACTTTTTATCATTACCAGCCCAAAAAGTAACATAATCAATCCGCCTATTTTGGCTAGAGATGAGATATTCATTTTTTCAATAAAAGACGATGCTCCAATGAGGATAAGCACAAAAATGGCCAGTTCTACAAGGGCATGCCCGATAAAGACTGAAGGCCCTACACGCCAGCCGTTCTTTAAAGCTGCCCCAACCGTTGCAAACATCATGGGCCCTGGAATAAGGGCAACGGATATGCCTACCGTAAAACCTAGAATAAGAGCTTCGGTCAGTTCTATCATGGCATCACCCGAGATACAGACAGGAGTTATAAATATAGTCAGTAATTATATAAATATCTTTAGTAACTTACAATGTTGCAATGCTTATTACCCGTTTAAATCAAAAATTAAAATTTTCTGGCGCCCCTATATGCCCTGTAAAGAGTAAAGCTGAACTGGCCAAGTTGATCTTCATTAAGTTATTGATAGGGTCCTCCGACTATTAATAACACAATTTATGACGACATCGGCAACAAATTGATAAGTTTCACTCTAATCAAAATGAAAGACCTATTGCTCTTCATTGAAGAAATTTTCTTGCCTGTAAGCTATTAATTCCAAACCGAAAAATAGAAAGCTTTATGGGAAAAAACAAGATTTTAATGACTTTTTTCTTTTAAAAAATAATTTATGTTATTTCTCTTTAATGTCGTTTTTCTTCAAATCCCTTTTTAGGTAATTTCCCGGTCCATATGCTAAATGATGTAAATATTTGTCCTAGAGTTTTATAATCCTCTTTTCAAATAATATGACATTTACAATTTATAAGGTCCCATTAGAGGTCCAATTGGAAGAAGAGCAAGATTCATCAAAACCTGTGTTATAGGCAAATAAGATCGTCAGCGGATTTGAACACCAGCGCCGGAAATTGGAGGATTGGCAAGTTTGATGGCTTTAAAAAAGAAATAAGCTATTTTCATTTTTTGTAACTAAAGAAGTTAAAATTTATAAAGCTGATGTCTATTCGATGTATTGAGATATCTTAATATATTGAAAATATTTTGTTCTTCATTGTTTCTTATGGATAGAAAATACTTTTGTTGAAAGTAATTACATCCAGAAGTAATAAATCCCCATCTGGATGTGACTTCTCACAACAAATACTTTTAAGCTTTATACATGTTTTTTATTTTCGGAATTAATGTTAATTACTCACTTGAAACAGCAAAGGTCCATCAACTACTTTTACTTCTGTACTCCAATACTGGCAGGGGTTGAAACTCCAACAGAGCTGGAGCTTTCACCTGCAATAGGAATAGGGCTTGGGGTCCGATTTTCTACAGCATACGTAACTGTTTTCGTGCCGTTTGCCGGGACTGATACTCTGAACTCAGCAGTAAAGGCATCAGTTTTTTCGTATGGATCGGAACTGCTGACTATATTCCAGTCTCCGTAGAAGTGTTCGACGACCTTAACGTTCTGGACTTCAGACTTGCTGTTATTAAGTTCGATCTTATAACTGGCACGGTCCACATTATTGCTGATCTGCTGATAACTGGCCTGAGTCCGTTTGCCTGTAATGTCAAATGCGTTACCGACGGTCACTTCTATCTTTTCACCTTTAGGAGTATGGTCTATCTGGTCTTCCCCAAGAAGCTGCAGTTGTCCCTCTGAATCAGGTTGATATACTCTTACAATCCCTTTAGGAAGAGATTTTCCAAGGCCATTTGCCTCTGAGTTCTGCATATTCAGGATAGCCTGAACCTTATCACCTTTCCAGCTGTCAAAGACAAGTTCCTTTTGCACGGGCACAGAATCTGCAGAAAGGAGAGAAATCTGCTTTGCCTGGTTATTTGTAAGGGTTACAGGCTTTTCCAGAGTATAGAGGTGGTACTCAAAGAGTGTTGTTTCGGAAAAACCTCCCCCCTTTGCGGCCGGAGCTGCCCCCGTTGAAGATTCGTCCATCGATACTGAGCCAGAGACGCGGTTGATGTCTCCTGCTACCAATTTCAGTTTAGAATTCTCAAAAGTGGTCCCTGCCTTGTTGTCGATGTTGACCCAGGACCTGATATCGGCTTTTGTAGAATCAGCATTGGTCTTTACGATATAGTTTGCACTCCAAGTCAAACCGCCTGTCAGGTAAGAGATAACAAGATCCCGCTTTCCGGCTTTTGCGGAGTAGATCTGCCAGACCAGCGTCGGTTTTGTAAGAAGCCCTGAAGCGTTTGAAAATTCCATTTTTGAGGCATCCAGAGCCACAACGCTTCCGTCATTCCTTTCAAGGACGATCGCTTTATCGTCATGGCTGAGCAGTTTCCCAGCATCGGTTTTACCTTCCGTATCCGTTACGGTGATATCCTTTCCTATGTATTTGTCAAGAAGATTTGAGCTGCTCATCAGGTCGTACTTGTATTCCTGTTCGAGCACATAGGTTTTTTTGTCTGTTGGGTCTTCCACCAGGACCGATGTTGAGTCGACTTGGGAAGCCACTTCCGTAAACTCGACACTGTTGATTCCGCTCTTTAAATCAAATCCTCTTTTTTCCTTGACAAGAGCCAGATTCTGGTTGTATACCGTAACCTCAGTATCACCGCTCATCTGTTCTGCACTTAAAGTCAGAGAAGTTAGTGGATTTGCAGGCTGTGCTTTTGTGATTATGTCCGAGCTGGATTTAATTCCATTATTTGCATTTCCAATATTATATGCCTGGCCCGTTTCAATGGCAAAATATCCGGGCACCCCAACTAAAAAAACAACTGCAAGCCCCAGAAATGCCAGAACAGACAAGGCAAATATCTTCTTAAATTCCATAATAAAGATAGAACACTTTCTTATTTATATTTGACTTTAAGTGCGGATGCTTTTGAAGTTATTTCCCAAAAACTTCTTTTAAATCATCCTCAACGATAAAAATACTGAATTAAAGGACCTTAAGAAGTTAATAATGGTAAATGTTTCTCACTACGGTGAATAACTTCTCTATCTTTAATTTCTGATAAATCCGGAAAAAGTTAGAATATTAAGAAGATTAGTTCCATTTTGCAAGTGTAGCCTGACTTATCAAGCAAAAATTAGAAGTAAAGGACTGCACTAATGAAACTGCAGCCCCTACTTATTCTATCTGTTTATTCACGTTTCATGATATGGGAAATTATCTATCGTCTTTTTTAGATCTGTCACATCTCTATTATTCACGTTTTACGATATGATAATTCTAGTTCCGGTCATGTTCTGTGTTTGGTTACTGGTCATATTCTGTAGTCTGAGTAGCCGGTCATATTTTCAGTTTGGTTTCCGGTCATATTTCCAGCCATTCCCAGTCATATTTCCAGCCTTTCCGATCATATTTTCTGTAATATTTGCAGTCATATTTCCGGTTATGTTCCCACGCATAACCATATCACCAGTATCTCCAATCGAAGTTGCAACTGTAACTCCAGTAACATTTCCGTTTATACGACCAACGTTTCCGGCCATCCCGGTTGCATTTTCGGTCATATTACCAGTTCCGGTTATCTTTCCTCTTACAGGTCCATACATGGTCACGTTCCCGGTGATTCCGGTTAATCTTCCAGCTATGATTCCATCCATGGTCATGTTATCCATATTTCCGGTCATATTCCCGAGTACGATTCCAGTCACTTTCCCCGTTATTTTTTCTGTCATTCCGGTCATATTCCCGGTCATGTTCTGCATCTGGTTACCGGTCATATTCTTGTTTGATTACTGGTCATACTCTGTGTTTGACTAGCAGTCATATTCTGTGTTTGACTATCGGTCATGTTCCCGGCGATTCCAGCCATGCTCCCGGTCATTCCGGTAGTGTTTCCGGCCATTCCAGTCATATTCCCTGTCATATTTTGTGTTTGGTTTCCGGTCATATTCTGTGTTTGACTCGTGGTCATGTTCTGTGTTTGATTGCTGGGCATATTCCCGGCTACCGTACTCATCTGAGTTTGATTACCTGTCATTCCGGTAACATTCCCTGTCAGGTTACAGTCCATGATTCCAGTTATCTTTTTGGTCATATTCTGTGTTTGATCACCAGCCGTTCCGGTTACATTTCCAGCTATATTACACATTATGGTTCCAGTAACATCTCTGGTCGTATTGCTCATATTTCCGGCTGCTCCGGTTATATTCCCGGTTAAGTCAAAGACCATGGTCCCAGTAAGTTTTTTACTCATATTCCATGTCTGATCGCCGGTCATGTTCCCTGTTTGGTTACCGGTCATATTCGCAGTCTGAGTACCGGTCATATTCGCAGTCTGAGTACCGGTCATATTTCCTGTCTGATCACCGGTCATATTCCCGGTTTGATTACCGGTCATATTCGCAGTTTGATTTGCGGTCATATTCGCAGTTTGATTTCCGGTCATATTCCCTGTTTGGTTACCGGTCATATTCGCAGCCTGGTTCCCAGTTTGGACTGCTGGCATGCCCCCGGTTTGCGTTTGGGTCAAATTCCCAGTTTGTGTTTGGTTAATATTCCCAGTTTGAGTTTGCATTATACTTTGAGTTTGGGTTCCTGTCATCACTCCAGTCTGAGCTTCGGTTATATTCTCTGTTTGGTTTCCGGTAACGTTTCCAGCCATTCCTGTTTGATTACCAGTCATGTTCCCAGCTTGTGCTTCGGTCATGTTTGCTGTTTGATTACCAGTCATGTTCCCAGCTTGGGCTGTGGTCATGTTTGCTGTTTGATTACCAGTCATGTCCCCAGCTTGTGCTTCGGTCATGTTTGCTGTTTGGTTACCAGTCATATTCTGTGTTTGATTGCTGGTCATATTCCCGGTCATCGTCGGGGTCATATCTGCGGTCGTGTTGTTATAGTCTAGGATATTCAGACCTTCGAGCTTTGGGTCTTCGAACATTATATGAATGAAAGGCTGCTCCTGACCGTTTGGCAGAGTGTAGTTTGTAGGTACAGGCTCTTTCTGCATTGTTCCGTTTGCAGCCATCACCATATCAGGTAGCAAGAGCTCAGCTTCAATTCCCTGGTGAGGCAGTTCTTTATCAAAGTACAATTTGTAGCCTTCCGTGTTAGAGCTCCTTATTCTTTCGGACACCATAACATGCATAACTCTGTTTCTACTTACCACTGTGCCATTGACATAAAGATCTGCAACACCCCAAACAGCGCCGTATACATAAGATGTAGGCACAAGACGCGTATCTATTGCTGTCCTTCCGTGAGCGATTCCATCAACAAGTACGCCTCCAAGAACCGGATGATACTGTCCAACATGAGTAACATTTCTTAGGACAACTCTGTAGCTTATGTTACCTGTAGGATCAGTGAACCTAAACTGGGCTCTGGCTGTATCTCTGGATTCATTTACATCGACAGGAGTCCGATCTGTCAAATTCATAGTGAAAGTACCATTGGTTTTCTCATAGTTATCGGAGAATGCTGTCGTGTTATTTGTCGTGGTAAATGCTGATCCATCGTCGCTTATAGACCTATCTTCTACTGGCACACCAATTTCAGGTTCAAATCCAAGAGGCCTTTGCGGAGTTCCGAAGATTATAAGATCAAGCCTTCTCTCACCTGGAAGAATCCATCTGACATCTTCACCAGATTGCTGACTCACATTAACCATTTTATTGTCAAGTGTACTGTATTGCTGGCTTACATTAGATGTTTGATTTGCTAATGTACCATTAGTTTCGTCCGTGCTCAAATTTCCCATTTGGGATGTATTATTCTCCGTAGTCTGTGCTAGCGTGGATCCAATAAAAAAGGCTAAGCACAGTACTAACAGAGAAACTATTAACTTTATTTTCATTCTTACCCCCCATATTCAAATTTAACCATTGAAACGGCTAGAATCTACTCAATTTAATAAAAAGTAATTGAATATAAATCATTTAATTAATAAATGGTCGGTTCATAAATACTTAATCTTTATTAACTATAGGAGTTAGTCTGGTTTTCAGATAATAGGCTTTTTGAAAGTATCATTTATATGAAGAAGCATAAGACCCCCAGGTCTTTAGAGGTTGTCCGACAATTACTACGAGTAATTAACGAATTCCTTCTTTTTCGATTTAAATGTCTTAAATGCCTTCTTTTTATAGCTTTTTATTATTAGTAGTAATTGTCGGACAGCCTGTTTAGCCTAGGGGATATAAGCGTCAACTTCATAACGTTCTTCTGTTGATTCTGAAAATTCTTTAATACTTTTAAGATAATTTAGTATTGCAAACACCCCAATGCGATAACCAAGCAAGTGGGTAACAGGGCAAACTCCATAAAGGGTTTGTGGTAATGCCTGAGCAATCAGAAATCCGAAAGGAAGCTCAATAAGAACGTTTTCACCTCGGGACGTAGGGTAGAGCTCATGGACTCGCGAAGGTTGCTTCGGGGAATAAAGTGAGAAGCTGGTAAGTTTTAGCTTAGCGGTAGTTCACTTTGTACTTATTACGCATTATCAGGAACAAAATAAGGTGGCATAACACCAAAACCGTAATCAAGGCATATAATTAAAAACCTTATTGATACTTACTTTAAGTTGTCTATTATCCAGTTCTTTACTTCCATGTAAACCTCGTCTGATACTTCTTTTAAGCCATGTCCAGCGTTTTCGTATATCTTGATTTTTTTAGGTTCATGTGCCAGATTGTACGCATATACGGAGCTACTTGGAGGCAGTGTTTCGTCTGCTTCTCCGTGAATTAAAAGTATTGATGTTCCTTCTGTAAGAGAGGAGATTGGATTAATTCCGAAACTCTGAGTTGAAAGTGTAACTACAGTCTTTACACTTTTATCATTATAAGCTGCCTGAACAACCACTGCGCCGCCAAAAGAGTGGCCTATTAATCCGAAAAGCTTGAATCTATCCGCTTTTAAAAATTCAAGCCCTACAAGAACGTCTATTGCCGCTTCATTCAGATCCGTTGGATGCCTGAACCTTACCCTTAATGAACTTATACCAATTTCCTTTAAATTGGCACATAAACGAGGGTACAGGCCATTTGCAGGAGTATCAAAGTCTCCACCTATTCCTCCAACCATAATTACCCCTTTATCTGCCTCTTCAACCCCGTAATAATGGCAGTCAACCCTTCCACGATTTGTTTCTATTCTAACGAACTCATAAGGACCTATGGATTCTCTTTTTATGTTGAGAATAGCAATTTCCAAATTTTTTACTCCTTCTAGTTACTTATTTTATTTCTGTTATTAAATTTAATTCAAATCGGGTCTTTAAGAAGGAAGATGCCCAAGTATATTTAATCAAGACCAATTATTCAAAGGTATAAAATTTAAAGAAGCAAATTTTGAATTTAGTATAAACTTATTAGAAAGACTCATAGACAAGATCTTAGCGTTAGAAAAAATAGAAAATTAAGAATTAAAAACTACGACATTACATGTTTAGCTCCCACTTCCTAAGACGATTTCTAATCGGAATCACCTTTAAAATACCAACAATTTAACCTATCTCTTCTCGATGTTTCCTCTTCCATTTTTTTGACGCCTTTAGCTAGCTTTCTGACTATATTCTCGGTTGCTTAGCAGATTCCAGTCTGAGATTCATTGCCTGCAGTCTGGTTCTGAATCATCATTCCAGTCTCATTTCCCATCATTCAGTCTCATTTCCCATCATTCCAGTCTCATTTCGCATCATTCCAGTCTCATTCATCCCAGTCTATTCCAGTCTCATTCCCCATTCCAGTCTCATTCCCATCATTGCAGTCTCATTCCATCATGTCCAGTCTCATTCCCATCATTCCAGTCTCATTCATCATTGCAGTCTCATTCATCGCAGTCTCATTTGCCATCATTTGAGTCTGGTTCTGTGTCATCATTTGAGTCTGGTTCTGTGTCATCATTTGAGTCTGGTTCTGAGTCATGTTCCCGGTCATATTGCCAGTCATGTTCTCAGTCATCCCGGTCATATCCATCGTCGCGTTGTTGAAATCAAGGATATTTAGACCTTCAAGCTGTGGACTGTCAAATGCCACATGAATGAAAGGCTGCTCCTGACCGTTTGGCAGAGTGTAGTTTGTTGGTACTGGCTCTTTCTGCATTGTTCCATTTGCGGCCATCACCATATCAGGCATTACAAGGTGAGCTTGTATTCCCCTGTGAGGCAGTTCCCTATCAATGAGCAACCTGTAGCCCTGCTCGTCAGAACTTCTGATGCGTTCGGTTGCCATAGCGTGTATTACTCTGTTGTCGCTCACAAGTGTATCGTTGATATAGAGTTCTCCAACACCCCAAACAGCACCGTATACATAAGATGTTGGCTCCAGACGTGTATCAATTGATGTCCTTCCGTGAGCGATTCCATCAATATCCACGCCTCCAAGAACCGGATGGTGCTGTCCAACGTAAGTAACATTTCTCAGGACAACTATGTACCTCTTACCTGTTGGGTCCGTGAACCTGAACTGGGCTCTGGCTGTATCTCTGGATTGATTTACATCAACAGGAGTTCGATCTGTCAAATTCATGGTGAAAGTACCACTAACACGTGCAAACCTATCAGAATATGGTGTCGTGTTATTTGTTGTAGTGAATGCTGTTTCATCCTGGTTTAACAATCTCTGTTCTATTGGCACACCAATTTCCGGTTCAAACCCAAGAGGTCTTTGAGGAGTTCCGAAGATAGTTGGATCAAGCCTTCTCTCTCCTGGAAGAATCCATCGGACATTTCCACCATATTGCTGGCTCACATTAACCATTTTATTGCTAAGTGTACTAATGTTTTTTCCCGTGCTTAAATTACTTGTCTGATTTCCCATTTGAGATATATTGCTTAAATTACTCGTTTGATTTCCCATCTGGGATACATTGTCCTCTCCAGTCTGTGCTAGCGCTAATCCAATAGACATGGCTAAGCAGACTACTAGCAGAGAAATTATTAATCTCATTTTCATTCTTTACCCCCATATGCGAATTCGGCCAGTCAAGCCGGCTAAATATCAACCCAATTTAATAAAAAGTATTTAATATAACGCAATTAAATAATAAATAGCGGTTTATAAATACTTAATCTCTATTAACTATAGGAGTTAGTACAGTTTTGAACATCGAGGGGAACTTTGAAAGTAGTCATCTATTACATACTTATTACGCATTATGAAAAAACGAGATATGGCTTGACTCTGACAAAGCATAATCAAATACTTATGATGAAAGCCTTAATAACAATTATCTTAAATTGTCGATTATTCAGTTCTTCAGTTCTATCTAAAATCCTTCGGATACTTCCTTTAATTCCGTTATCTATAGTTATCCCACTGAATGCAGCTAAACACCAGTAATTTAAGAAAAAAGTTCTCGTTAACTGTTATAAACTCTATTGTCTATTCAAAATACAAGATTCAAAAAATGAATTTTGAGTTTTCTAACATGCCCATAAGAAAGAGCATAGACAAAATATAGCTGTTAGGAAAAGTAGAAATTAAGAAGTAAAGAGCTGTATTACATTTTTTCAGCTTTTACTTCTTAGGCCGATCTTTAATCTAAATAAAGATTGTTTTAAACTCAATTTTTATCCATATCTCTTCAGGAGTTTTTCTTCACCTTACTTTGCCTGGTTTTTTCCACCATTCTGGCTCTGTCCACATTCCTTTTCCTGATTCTGTCCACCATTCTGGGCCTGACCTTGCTTGTCACTCATTTCTGCCTGGCTCTTTTTCTCGCAAGCGGTCATCTTGCTTGCCTGGCCTTCCCTTTTCTGTCTATTCCAGCCTGAGCTGCACAAGCTGTCATTGTTCCAGTTTGGCTTTCTCCGTTCATAGCCTGTTCTTCATCAGCTTCCATCATTCCAGCCTGAGCTGCACAAGCTGTCATTGTTCCAGTCTGGCTTTCTCCGTTCTAGCCTGTTCTTCATCAGCTTCCATCATTCCAGTCTGGCTTTCTCCGTTCATACTTTCCATACCGGTCGTGCTTTTCGCGCCGGTCATGTTTTCCATACCGGTAGTTTTATCCATGGTTCCGGAAGAGCATTTAATGACTCCAATGATGTAACATGTCTTGCCGGTAGTTTTATCCATACCGGTCATGCCATTCATATTTCCGGCCATAGTTTTATCCATATTTTCAGCCCTATCAGTTTGTGCTAGCGCTGATCCAAAAGAGCAGATTACACATAGTATTAGCAGAGAAGCTATCAATTTGATTCTCATTCTTTACCCCCCGTATGCAATTTCGGCAATTGGGCCGATAGCGTATTTTTCCCCAATTAAATAAAAATAATTTAATATAAAACAATTAAATAATAAATACAGGTTCATAAATACTTAATCTCTGTCAACTATAGGAGTTAGTCTGGTTTTCAGAATAAGTAGACGCTTTGAGAGTAACTATCTAACACACATCTATTCGTATATACAGGAATAAATGGTAGTTTTATCTGAAAAATCGTAATCCTTTTGATATTCCGCAGATGTACACAGATGTAGAATCTTTGCCTTTCGCCCAAAATTATCCATCAAATAGTGAGTTAATTTTTAAACTGCAGCCATATTGAGAAAATATATGGCATTTTTGTGTACATCTGCGGAAAACCGGATCCTTGATTACGAATCAAAGATTTATTAATCAAGGATATGTAATGAAAGATATGTTAATCATATTTAATTGGTCATTCTCCGTTCTTCATACCACATAAACGTTGTCTGATACTTTTTAAGCTATATCAATCGTTTTTATATTTCTTCAATCACTTTATCACTGCCCCATTGAAATTATAGCTATAAAGTACGGTTAAGATCAGTCCTTACAACGGAAGCCTTATTAACCTGCTAACTCGTGGTCTATTCAAAACACAAGATTCAAGAGGCAATTTTGACTTTTGGAACTAATAAAAGGAAGAACGTAGACAACATTACAGATATTAGAAAAACTAGAAAATAAAGAAGTAAAGAACTGTATATTATATGCTCTCAGCTCTTACTTCCTAAACCAATCTTTAATCTAAATAACTTATTATTTGAAGTAGCAACGTTTTATCCATATCGTTTAAAGAGTTTTTCCCATCTCTATTATCTGATATAACATTTTCTAAACCTTTTGGCCAAGCAGCCTTACTTCCAGTTTCAAGATCCTGTTATATTTGGGTCATCCTTCAAACTGACAAGACTCACCACTTCATTGCAGACTGACTTTCCTGTCCTGCCTTCTTTCTATCTTGTTTTCTTCTCCTGCCTTCATTGCAGACTGACAAGATTTACCACTGATTCCAGCCTTTCCTTCCATTCAAGCCATTTTCTCGCAAGCGGTCATTTTACCATTCTGGCCTTCCTTTCCTTCCATTCCGGCCATTTTCTCGCAAGCGGTCATTTTACCATTCTGGCCTTCCTTTCCTTCCATGCCAGCCTGAGCTTCACAACCTGTCATCGCTCCATTCTGGCCTTCCATACCGGTCATGTTTTGTTCCATTCCGGTCTCTTCCATACCGGTCATGTTTTGTTCCATTCGGTCTCTTCCATACCGGTCATGTTTTGTTCCATTCCGGTCTCTTCCATACCGGTCATGTTTTGTTCCATTCCGGTCTCTTCCATACCGGTCATGGTTTCTTCCATTCCAGCCTGAGCTGCACAACCTGTCATCGCTCCATTCTGGCCTTCCATACCGGTCATGTTTTGTTCCATTCCGGTCTCTTCCATACCGGTCATGTTTTGTTCCATTCCGGTCTCTTCCATACCGGTCATGGTTTCTTCCATTCCAGCCTGAGCTGCACAACCTGTCATCGCTCCATTCTGGCCTTCCATACCGGTCATGTTTTGTTCCATTCCGGTCTCTTCCATCCCGGCCATTTTTTCTTCCATGCCGGCCATTTTGCCACACTCTCTCATTTCACCAGTCTGGCCTTCCTTTGCTGCCATTCCAGCCATTACAGCCTTAGCTTTACAACCTGTCATCATTCCAGTCTGGCTTTCCATTCCGGCCATTTTACCGCACTCTTTCATTTTACCAATCTGGCCTTCCTTTGCTGCCATTCCAGCCTTATCAGCACTTGCAAGCGCTGATCCAATCGAAAACACTACGCATAGTATTAGTAGAGAAGATATTAATTTGATTCTCATTCTTTACCCCCCGTATGCAGTTTCGGCAATTGGGCCGATAGCATAATATTTTTTTACAATTAAATAAAAACAATTTAATATAAAGCAATTAAATAATATGTGTGGATTTATAAATAATTAATCTCTATTAACAATAGATGTTAGTCTACTTTTTAGAATCTTCAAGCTTTTTGAAAGTACGTATTCATTACCTATTTGTGATGTGAATAATAAGAAAAATGTCATATATTTTGACCTTAATAGTCATAAAAAACTAATATAAGTCAAAGATAGGGGTAAATTAAAAATTCCATTAGTCACCTAAACTATGTTTAAGCCACCTCATACTTCGGTGCAAGCTTATATCATACTTTTTAAGATATGCCCTGTATTTTCATATTTTCATTTAAGTTTTTACACAAAATCTCTACATAGAATAAACGGCTATGAGATAAGTTTTAGTCTTCTTTGCCTGGATATCGTCAAGGCTTATTTTTGATATAAAGTCATTAATTTGTTATTATGACCGTCATCACAGGCAAAAGTTGCTACTAACTAATTTTATTATGGGATCAATATATTGGTCGTCCTGTTTTATCTGGTTGATGTTTTAAAACACCTGAATGTCAGTAGTTCTTTTAAACTCCACTTTGACTGAGTGATTCCTGCTTCTCTTGCAGGTGTATTTTTACATTTAAAGCCTTTATCATCCTGATATGTCAATCCTCCATGTTCCCTGCAGAAATTAAAATGTGTACAGTATAGCATCATTCTATCTATTAAACACTTTATTTTCTTCGAAAATCCTATCGTCTTTCTTGAAATTCTATTGTTGTCTTGCCTGAATGTCAGGTTTTGTCTTTCGAGTAAACTTGTTGAGATCTCAGTTTCTTCAATGTCTTTTCCAAATATAATTTTCTTTGCAATCTTCTGTAACTTTCCTCCTTTTCTTTTTTTGACTACCTGAGCATGCCTCAAGTCATCAGGAGGAACAAGTTTTGGATTCTTTGGCCGTCCTCTCTTCCCTGTTCTGGGGAACTCTTCTATTTCTCCAAATTGTTTGAGAAGAGCTTTTCCATAAAATTCTAACCCATCAGAGACAAAAAGAGGCTTTGATTCAGAAAGACGTTTAGCCGTTAATTTCACTAATTCGTCCGCAACATGCTGTTTTCTGGGACCTATAGAAAAAGCAACTATTAACCTGCAACTTGGTGCAAAAGCTACCCACATCCACGGGCCATCATTTTCATAATTTTTCATTCTTGGGACGATTTTTTTTGGACAATTACCCATATCTCATCCATTTCAATCTTGGGTACATTCAGGTCTTTCATCAAATTCTTATTTACCTTATCACAGCCTTCTGCTGCACGATCTAACCACCTGCGTACAGTAGCTGGAGTTATCCCCAATACATCAGCAATACCCTCTTCACTCATCCCTTTCATTGCCATTTTCAAAGCTAAATCAATAACAAACTCCTCTTTACGGAGATCACTGTAGAAAGTGCCTGTGTAGTCATTGAATACTTTGCCACAGTGGTGACAGATGTATTTTCTGACTTTTTCTCCACGACTCATAGATGTTCCATTTCCGACAATGTTGCCTTTATCCTTAAGACCGTAAAGTTGGCATAAATTATTTGGACAAGCAACGTCAGTAAATTGTGGTTTAGGACCTCGTTTCCCCATAAATATAATTATATTACTTCTATTATATAATACCAACTCAATGAAAATGAACTGCCCATTCTTTCATAAGACCATTAATATATTTTTCACAGACTCATTGCCAGAAGTATCATTTACAAATTCATGTTTATTGAACTCTCAACTAAAGGATTGTTACAAAATCGGATAATACACCCCCGCCAGAAAAAAGGATCGAGAAAGACGATTTGAATGAAAATAGGAGAGTATGATAAGAGAAAACACAAAAGAGTGATAATTTGAGATGCAATTTACATCAAAAAATTATTGAAAATTATATTGATGCCTATAACAGTTTTGCTATTGACAGAATGCTTTCAGACATGCATGATGACATAAAATTTGAAAACATCTCAAATGGAGAAATTAATCTAACAACTACGGGTTTGCAGAATTAAGGAATTGAGCAATTCGAAAACCAAAGTCAATATCATAAATTCTAGAAAAAAGCAGAAAATATTTTTTCATATTTTGCATAGCATATTCAAGTTTGCTTGTTCTGCTTTTGATTCGTTCCAAATTGCGAGCATTCTCACCTCCAAATTAATTTTATAGGCTCCCGTGCACTTGTTTATCGTCACCGTAAACTTTATGTATGGAGGAACGCAATTTAACTTGACTTAATCCCAATAATGTTTACTTGATATCCCTTACGGTGATCCCATGCATATTATGGAAGGTTTTTTACCGACCCCGTGGTGGCAGGTCTGGTTTGCAGTATCAATTCCAGTGATACTATACGGCATCTATAAAATGAATCGGCTGGTAAATGAAAAACGTGAGATATTACCACTCCTTGCTGTTGCAGGGGCGTTTATTTTCGTAATCTCCGCCCTGAAATTGCCTTCGGTAACCGGAAGTAGCTCCCACGCTACAGGAACAGGGGTTGCAGCGATTATTTTCGGGCCTGCAATCTCAGCAGTTCTTGGAACCATTGTGCTTCTATACCAGGCACTCTTCCTTGCACATGGAGGGATTACGACTCTAGGAGCCAATGTATTCTCAATGGGTATCGTTGGTCCTATAGTAGCATATCTGGTTTACAAGGCAGGAATGAAAGCGAATCTTAATTTCTATGCTGTGGTTTTTCTTGCTACAGCCTTTGGAGACTGGGCAACTTATTTAACTACTTCCGTACAGCTTGCTCTTGCGTTTCCTGCAGGAGGAGTGTTTACCTTTGGAGGTTTCCTCAGTTCATTTGGCAAGTTTGCAGCTGTCTTTGCAATTACCCAAATTCCCCTTGCAATTATGGAAGGCGCTGTAAGTGCCCTGCTCTTCAAATATGTGGTAAATATCAAAAGTGATATCCTGATTGAAATGAAAGTAATTGAAGCTTCAGTAGTGCGAAAATTGCGGGGTATTTCTACATGAGCAGAAAACTGGAATTTATCGTACTTGCGATTGTCCTTCTCTTTGCAGTGCAGTTCTTTTATATGTCATCCACAACGAATGCTGATTATGGAGGATCTGATGATATGGCTGAAGGCGTAATAAACGAAATTAGTGGCGGGACATACAAACCCGTTGCAGAGCCTATCTGGAAGCCCCCAAGCGGAGAAATTGAAAATCTCCTCTTTGCCCTTCCGGCAGCTATTGGTGCAGGAGTTATCGGTTACATCCTTGGTTATTACAGGGCCAAGAAAAACTATAAAAACGATCTCGGATGAAAAGGCAAGAAAAAATCCGAATGTGAGAAGCAATTCTTATAATCTCTTCTTCTCTAGATTTGCTTTCTTCTCTTTGAAGGAGGAAAGTTTTTATCTTTTGCCTTTCATTTTTAGCCCTTAATTTTTAGATTTCATCTATATTCCATCTATATTTCATCTATGTATCTGCGGGTTCCCTAATGACCAATATTCTTGATGACTACGCCCTGATGAGCCCTTTCAGGCACCGAAACAACTGGTTGAAGCTAGCAATTGTTCTTTTCGGGCTACTTGCAGGAGTCTCATCCACATCCCCTATCACTCCCCTTTTTATAGCCCTCTGTATGAGCTTCGCAACTGTTGCGCTCGGGAGAACTCCATTTAAATTTTATCTGAAACTTCTTCTGGCCCCGTTAAGTTTTGCAGTTACAGGTGTGATCATCATTGCATTTTTCTCAGGCTCGGGACAGGAGCTATTATCATTCGAACTCATAGGTTATCCTCTTTCGATAAAAGCAGATGGTCTTGAGCTTGCTCTCCTGGTGCTTTCACGATCCTTAAGCGGGATGTGCTGTCTTTATTTCCTTGCGCTGACAACACCTATGATAGAACTCTTTGCCGTGCTTAAGGCTTCCCGGTTACCGGAATCTCTTATAGAGCTTTCCATGCTGATTTATCGCTATATCTTCGTTTTTCTTGATATGGCCCTTTCCATAAGGTATGCTCAGACAGTAAGGTTAGGATACTCAAATTTCAGGCGTTCAATTCATTCTATGGGCATGCTCGGAAGCACACTTTTTATAAGATCCTGGGAACAGGGAGATAAGCTATTCCTGGCTATGAATTCAAGGTGTTATGACGGAAAAATGACTCTCTTTGAAGTTCACAGGCCTGTGAAGGCAACGGAATTGCTTCTCACTTTCGCCTATTTCCTTTCGACTCTTGCACTTTTTTATTTTACAAAAAACATATCCATTGTTTGAGGTAGCAGATTATGATTATTCTTGAGACCAGGAGCCTTAAATACACATACCCGGATGGGACTGCAGCTATCCAGGACCTGAATATCGAGATTAAAAAAGGGAAAAAGGTAGCCTTTGTGGGGCAAAACGGCTCCGGAAAGTCCACACTTTTCTTACTTCTTAATGGGACCTTAAAGCCAGATGAAGGTGAAGTCCTTTTCCATGGAGTTCCTTTTAAGTACAATTCTAAGTCCCTAAGGGAAATCAGGAAATCCGTCGGAATAGTTTTTCAAAATTCGGATGACCAGATCTTTGCTCCTACAGTCTTCCAGGATGTAGCCTTCGGGCCGGCAAACTTGGGATATTCAAAAGAAAGGGTCGATGCTTGCGTGCAGCAAGCCCTTGAGCATGTAGGACTCTTGCGCTTGAAAGATAAACCTCCTCACCACCTCAGCGGAGGGCAGAAAAAACGAGTTGCAATTGCAGGCGTTATGGCAATGGAGTCAGAGGTAATTATCCTCGACGAACCCCTCTCTAATCTGGACCCTATGGGTGCTGATGAAATAATGGACCTGCTCAACGAATTTAATCACTTCGGAAGCACTATTATCATTTCCACCCATGATGTAGACCTGGCATACCGCTGGTCCGACTACGTATTCCTCATGTCAAATAGCAAACTTATAGGCCAGGGAGCACCTGCAGAGGTCTTCAGAGAGCAGGAGCTTCTTAAAAAAGCAGGCCTTCGCCAGCCTACTACCCTTGAGATTTATCATGAAATTGAAAGGAGGGGGCTTGCTTATGGGAGAAACTCCCCTAAAACCATACCAGAGCTTGTCAATACCTTAAAACCCCTGGACCTAATGTGGGTTGATGTTCCTCCAAGAGTTAAAGAAGGAGACAGCCTGAACATTGGAGTTATGTATGGGGAATATGCGACCACTTCTCCTTACGAGGCTATTAACGCTACAGTTCTGCATATCCATCCTGGTGGAAGGGCTATCGTTGAATTAAAACGTAAAGGGATTAAAGCTGGCGGCGTATTGCTTTACGATACCGACAGTTATTCGCCGGAAGAAATAAGAGAAATTCTGAAAGAAGGGGAAATGGTTTTTGTAGGGGCAATGGGCAAGAAAAGTAAAACTCTTGCCGAGCAGGATGGGATTCACCTGGATGTTACCTCCGGTGTTATAGACAAAACTATCCTGATGGCTCTTTGTGGAAAGCGTTGCCTTATCCTTACAGCCGGCGGTATGGTAGATCATGCCCAGAAAAGAATCAGGGAATATGTGGAAAAAAGCGGGATCGAATTTACCGTAGGCGTGGCCAACAGGGAAAAAGGCTGTAAATGGCTTGAAGAAACTGATGATAACTCTGAAATGCTTAAGCTGTGATTTCTTCTCCTTTTTCTTATCTCCTTTTTCTATTTCGATCTTTTATTTTGTTAAAATTCCTTTTGAGTAGAAGTGAGGTCTTGCCAAAATTGGCGAAAATGCTTTAAAAGCAGAAAAACAGCCTATAATTTCTCATTTACCTAAAAAATTACATCTAATGCCTTTAAAATATCACCGTTAAAAAGAGCTGAATACGGAATCCAGTGACGAGACCTAAATAATATCATATATATTTAGGAAAATCACATTTGGTATGATTTTTTTCCGTAAATTGTACAAAATTATAAATATTAATTATGTATTGAAAATTAAAATCGGGTTTTTTCCTCTATTTTATGATTAATAATCTCTTTAATAAGAGTAACTGGCACATAATTGCATCAAATTGATTTTAAATTATCCTAAACAAATTTTTTTGCAAAATGGACAGTCTTATCAAATATTATCGAAAATAAAGTAATTTGGTGGGAAATGGCAAAACCTCAAGTATATCGTTTTCCAGGTTAAGGGTTTCTCAGATGACCAGCCTTTTTGATCCTAATTTTAAGAGATTTTCGAACGGTAACAGTGATCTTTTCTTACCACTTATGAGCGTGATGTATGCTGTCTTTTCCCAAAAAACGCATTACTAGAGTTTATCCATCAGAGCAAATTGATATACTCATTAGAAATTGTAGTCCATAAACCGATTACGCCCGTCGATAGATTAATCTTAAGATTCTATGCTTTTCACACAGATAGCCAACGAGATAGCCGACCAGACAGATGGGTTGAGGAATAAATTAATAATATCTTAGCGTTCATGTCCACAGACCTCCTGCAGTAACACTCAATGAAACTCCCAAGGAATTCCATATTTCCACTGGACTATGTCAGAAGATTTAAATCAAATTTACTGCGGAAGGCCTCTGGACATGAACCTTAGCTCTAACATGTTTGTAAGAGCAAATAATTGGATCTCTCAAAAACGGGAGTTTTTAATAAGTCCGAAAAATGATTGGTCCTCGGTTAATGCTCTTTTTCATTGGGGGGAGGTTTGAATAAGATGCATCATATGGTTAAGCTATATGCTTTGTCCAAGCTACTAACAATAATAGGTGCTCTGAACTGGGGTCTTGTAGGTCTCCTAGACTTTAATCTGGTAACGGCTATTTTTGGAAAGAAATCCATGGCCTCAAAGCTAGTATATATTCTGGTGGGTCTGGCTGGATTTTACCTGCTAATGATCAGTAGTTCCGATTAACCCAAGTTCCGAATACCGATTCTAAAACAGTATTTAATATTTTTACTCTACCTAAAATTAATTATGTAGGATCATGGAGTTCGTATGTGTGAAAAAAAACGAGTCCATGACACCTACATGCAACGTTAGCTTGTTAACAACTGCATTTGAAATGCTTAGCAAATATAATATAATAAAATTGCCATCGAACGCAGATTATGAAACTGAAAAAGTCCTAAACGTGTTATTACATGCTGCAACTTCTACTTCTAATTCTCTTGAATCTGCAAGCAATGACCTCAAACGT
>CAVRNH010000009.1:0-138854 GCA_963722085.1 uncultured Methanosarcinaceae archaeon
AACTTTCAGTATAGAGTTACCTTTTCCTCTGTAAGTTCCCGGCCCTACATACACAGTACCGTTATCAGGAGCTTTATTTATTCCTTCTTGGATGGTTGCGTAGGGATTAGCTTGGGTTCCATTTCCATGTACATCACTACCATTAACGCTTACAAATACATTGCAACTGTTAGATGCTGCTGCGACTGCATTTATGCTGCAAATGACAAAAACTAACATAAAAACTATAGTTATTCCAATTTTTAGTCTGCTTATCATTTTTAGTCCCCATGCTTGAACATTGAATATTTGAATATTGTAGGAAATACACAATCTTAAACTACGGATATCTTTTTTCTATAATATTTATATTGTCATTATAAATTTAAGTTATATCTTTGCTTGCTTATGTATATCATCGAGACTACTCTGCGAATTTTTATTTAACTTCCAAACCAACTTTCAAACCAAGATATCCCTTTTCTGATCATTGTATTTCCAGCCTTAGGTCTCAATGATATATTACATATGTCTCTGTGATTCTTTTTTCTTGCCTAGCACTTGTTGAATAGGAAGGAATGATACTTGTTTCTTCCCTTCCAGGAACGAACCGTGTGATTTCATCGCAGTTCACTCGCGCATTTTACAACCTTCGTGAGCAGCTCAGATAAAATTAAATCTTGTTTTGAATCTTTGCTTGCAGATATTGGGAATACCCATTTGAAAAATACAGTCATAGTTTTTTAACAGTCTCAGTCCCCGAATCTTCTCCGACGCCAACAAACTCTGAATCTATCACAGTCAAAGCGGCCGCCAAAACGGCCAAAACCAAAGCCATCAAATCACCATAAAATCTTCAGAAAAAAATTTCTTTAGAAATATTCTCTCCGATCAGGTAACATAAAAAAGATTAAAACACCATGACAGGTGCAGGTAGTTGCAATGGAAAAAGCTCTTTCTTTTATTTTCTCAATTTTATTTCCACTATCTTCTTCAGTTCTACTTTTATCTTTACCTTTATTTCCGTTGTTTTTTTTCCTGAGCTTTTTTTACAAACTCCGTGATTTCCAGCAAGTTTTGTCTTAACTCTTTTCCTTTCAGACCTCCTATGCCAGGCTTCATCTGGTGACTCAGAAGACCCAGCCCGGGAGCTTATCTACAAGTTTTCCTGTATATTCCGTAATTGTTTCCGGTTTTTTCCGCCCAAATGTCGGGCAATGGTCTCTTGGACCAGGGCAGCCGTCTGGACAGATTTCTTCCTCCCTTGCATAAGAAAAAAACAGCATCCCCTGTTCAGGGTAGAGACCTGCTATCACATCTTCAGGAAAAGCAGTGGCAATATCTTCAAAAAAAGATCTGAGTTGGGAATCTTCAGCTCTGACAATAAGCTCTTTTACAGGGCTTTTTTCTTCTTGAACCTCGTTTGTCCTGAGCTCCTTGATTATAGAATTTTAAAAAATCTGCGAGCATATAAGCAACTGCATGGCATGGCACTGCAGGAATAATATATTCAGGAATTCCGGAAGTGAAAAGAGAAGGAATGTTGTGTATATCCATTTTATAAAAACAAATTTCTGACTCATTATTTTTTTCATTATTTTCTCTTTCATTCTTTCCTTCATTTTTTTGTTTTCTTTCTTCTTCTACCCTGGAAAGCTCAGACTTATCTATTAGGAAGAGCCAGTAATGCCTTATTTCTCAGAAGATTTACAAGTTCATATTCAGTTTTGAGAATTTTTGCCTCCCTTGAAGCAGGTGCATCTTCGTCTATCGATGACTAGCACAAAAGGAAACTTATTCTTCCTGGAGTATCGAAGGAAATCAGTACCGACTTTCCCTCCCCCAATCACGAGGTAATAACCTTTGATTACTGGACAGCTCTCCATACTTTTTATTTTGTCATTTATTATAAATTCTTTATTGATCTGCTTTTTCATGAAAACACAGAGTCAGATACTTAACATCAACTTAATACCTGGCATATTAAACATATAGAGACTTAAGAAACCTCTAAGATAGATCAACTTTTCAGGTTTTGTTTAGAGAACAAATTCCCTCAAATGTAACTCCTGTGGGTAGTGATGTGCTGTTCTCTCAGACTTCAAGACGGAGAATTAAAAATTTGATGCAATATGTGTTATTTGAACGCACGAACTCCTACGAGAACTCAATATTCAGTTTAGTTTTTAGAAGGAGAGCTAACGTAAGTTGCACTGCTCGATGAAAATGTATTTAAATACAGTGAAATTCCATAATTGATCTGAAGGTGTGAAAGAAAAAGTAACTTAACGGGAAAAACGTAAAAGAAACATCACTAAATAGGTTTTTTTGGAAATTTAATCCCTTTTGAAAACTCTCTTAATGGAGATTGATTTGATACGAGAAGTGATGTTTTAGGAAGCTTGAAAACAATAAAGTACACTGTAGCCTCTGCGCTCATAGATGTAGAATCGCTCCTGACAAAGAAAAGTTTGGCTCTTCGCTGTTTTGTATGGATAATTTAATATAAATCAAATCAAATATAAATTAGTAATCACTTATTTTAGTCATATAATTACAGGAGTTTGATCAGGCATTCACAAGGAACTTTTCAGAAAGCTTTGAACATTGAAGATCCCTGGTACATTAAAGATATTGATTTTGATCTCAAATTAAAGCAACTTGATATTTGGATAGATTTTAAAAAGGGATCTAAATTTCCTTGCCCTAAATGTGGTGTTCCAAGCTGTTCGATCCATGATACGGTTGAAAAAGTATGGCGTCACCTCAACTTTTTTGAATATAAGACCTTCCTACACTGCAGAGTTTCCAAGAGTAAAATGTGGAGATTGTGGGGTTAGTCAAATCGAAGTTCCTTGGGCTGGTAAACAAAGTGGATTTACTCTCCTTATGGATGCTATGATCTTAATGCTGGCACAAAGCATGACAATATTAAAAGTTGCCAGGATGCTTGACGAACATGATACAAGGATTTGGCGAGCCGTGATCTTTCTTATGTAAAAAAATCAAGAGCAAGAGAGGACTTCTCAAAGGTTTCGGTAATTGGTGTAGACGAAACTTCTTTTAAAAAAGGACATAAATACGTTACTATAGTAGCCGATGTCGAAAATTCAAAGGTTATATATGTTTGTGAAGGAAAGGACTCTTCAACTCTTACCAGATTTAATGAGGACTTAACAAATCATGGTGGGTTGCCCACCATGATTCAATCCATCAGCTGTGATATGTCACCAGCATTCATAAATGGAATTTCAACTGAATTTCCAGATGCAAAAATTACGTTTGATAAGTTCCATGTAATGAAAATAATGAATGAAGCAGTTGATGAAGTCCGAAAACAGGAACAATCAACGATAAAAGAACTGAAGAATAGTAAGTACTTATGGCTTAAAAATGAAGGGAATTTGAGTGAAAAGCAAAAAGAAAGGTTTCTCAATCTTAAGAATCAAAACCTGAAAACGGTAAGGGCACATAATATAAAGTTAAGTCTTCAAGAGTTTTGGGATTCACAAAATAGGAAAGAAGCTGCACAATACCTCAAAAAATGGTACTTCTGGGCGACTCATAGCAGGCTAATTCCGATAACTGAAGCAGCAAATACTGTTAAAAAGCATTGGGATGGAATATTGAATTATTTCGATTCCAAGATAACCAATGGAATCCTAGAAGGAATTAACAGTATTGTACAGTTGCAAAAAAGAAATGCAAGAGGCTTCAAAAACGTACTATATTTCATTAATATGATCTATCTAAAATTAGGTAAACTGAAATTTGAGTTACCCACATGAAATAGCGAAGAGCCAGAAGTTTTTGCGGTGTAAGGGAAAACAGAGACAGGGGCTTGTATACTCTTATTTACAATACTGTTTTCGGCGAAGTAGTTGATCCCATAGAAAAGAAGCCGTTGTACCATTTTTACCCTGGTTCTTATTGAGAACCTTCACCAAAAAAGAATCAGAGAGTTAGAGAGGAATTAGGATTATTTTACTGACTCTATTACAACATTTTTCTATAAGTCTATTTTTTGAAAAATCTAAAACTGAGCAGCTTTTTTTGCAGTTCAAATGTGGAGCACTCCTTCTAGAGAGGGTCAAGAAACGTCCATCTTGTTGTTGCCCATTCGATGTAATCACAGAAAAATGAAGATGTAGGAACAGGCAGTAAGCAATTTTAGAATGTTCTGTACTAAACCTCTTAAACTGCCAATTTATATGACGCTGATGTCTGAGCATAGTTCTTTGCTACTGTCAATTTTATGGTGAATTCTGTCCCATTGTTCCTTTTCATTTCAAGCTCGCCATCTAACTGGTCTACAGGGAAGTTACTAATTGAAGCCCGAAACTATTGAGGTTTTTAATATCAAGGTCTTAGGTAATGCCATCCCATTATCTGAGATAATCAGAGTAAAATTGGTACTCCGGCCTTTTTTTCGCATTCTCCGTTTTCGTCTCTCCAAGTCTGATTTTGATTTCTCCTTTATTTTTACCTATAAATGCATGTTTAAAGGAGTTCGAAATAATCTCGTTAACAATTATTCCTAAAGGTACAGCTGTGTCCATCTCAAACGAAGAGCTCTCTTCTATGTCAATATTAAAGCTTACTTCGGTATTTTCACGCTTATATATCCGGAGAAGATTGTCAGTGAGTTCCTCAATATATGAAGAGAAGTTAATAATATCGGCATCCTTATCTTTGTACAGTTCCTCGTGGATCAGAGTCATAGATCTAATTCTGTCTTGATTCTCCCTGAAAGGCTTCCAAGATTTCTGAATCTTTAATATTCTCTCTGTTTCTGAATTTTTCAGCTTGAAGGTCTAATAGTGACGAGATTACATGAAGGTTATTCTTAATACGGTGATGAATTTCTCTTTTGCGAGCAGTCTCAATGCTCGACAGCTTTTCTTCTATTTTTCTAAGTTCAGTAATATCCTGAACTACTCCTCTCATTCGATCAGGTGTATTTTTCTCGTCAAAAATAACTTTTCCTTGAGAATGGATAACACGCTCTTCTCCATCAGGTAAGATTATTCTATAATCAATGTGATACGGTTTCCCGTTTAATGCTTCGTTAATGGCATGATTCACGTACCCTAAATCTTCTGGGTGTATGCGACTTAAAAATGTATTATGGTTTAGCTCAAATTGGGGGTCAAACCCAAAAATACGGTATAGTTCATCAGACCAGTATTCCTCATTAGTTGCAACGTTCCAATCATAACTTCCAACATGGGCTATTTTTTGAGCGTTAACAAGACGTTCTTCACTTTCCTTTAACGAGATATTAGCTTTCTCAAGCTCTTCTGTACGCTGTTTAACTTTCTTCTCTAAAGTTTCATTTGCTTTTTGGAGTTCTTCTGACTTAGCTATCAACTCATTGTTTATTAACTGAATTTCATTCGAATTAGCCAGCGATTTCTCGTTTTTCATTTGGAGTTCATCAGACTGCATCTGGAGTTTATCGGTCTGCGTCTGTATCTGCTCATATGCATCCTGTAGCATCTTCTCAGCATACTTGAGCTCTTGTTTCTCTTTTATTCTTCTCAGAGACTTGTGTTACCGTCGGCGCGATAGCTTCAAGATCCTCTTGTTGTTCACAACTATAGCCCCCTTCACGATTTGCGACTGCAAGCAAACCTATTGCTTTTCCTTTTTCAATAAGAGGTACACCAAGAAATGATGTTAGTGATGGATAATTGTACTGAACACCAGTGCTGTCAGTGTTTGATAGCGGGTAATTGATAAGGAAGCTCTTCCTGCTGTCAATGACATTACCATATAGACAATTTAGGATGAAGTCTCTATAAGGATGTTGTTTACCTGACTTGTCATACTTATTGCACTTATTTACCTTATCACTTACAGCGACTTCTTCTAGTAGCCCATCAAAATCAACTTTACCGATAAAGCCAATTTGGCTACCAGTAATTTTAAGAGCTACAGCTAAGCATGCATTTATCTGCTCTTCTTTTGTAGTCTCCTGTGACCCAATACTGGTTATAAGACTGATTCCTTCAAGGATAAGGTTGTATCTGTGAGTCCTGTGATCTTCGCGATTACATCTAATGTTGTCTGTGATAACAGAATTATTACCACACATCGAATCCCCCATTTCATTTTTAAAGAGCTACCGTCTTTCGCCACAAAGAACACTAGATTCAGGTTATTTACCATACATGTACTCAATTTTTGTCTTCATATTCACCTGTCGTTTTCTTATCTTTGATGGCAACATGCATAATTGAATGAACTCCCCATAGTAAAAATAAGAACTTAAATAAACAATATAATTAACTATTATATATAATTACTCAAATTATAACATAATCAATTTTGGGTCGTGTCCGTGAGTCATTTCCATACATTTATATTACCATAATTATACATTCTATTTCCGGTGTGTGAAAATGACATCTGAAATAGATTTGTCACAATTTTGGTGCTGGAACGAAGAGTGTCCAGACTATGGGAAACAAGGCCATGGAAATATCATCATCAAACAAAGGTATGGTAAAGACAATCGTGCACTTCTTAAGTGCAGGACATGCAAGGATTACTTTAGCGAAACAAGAGGTACAGTATTTTTCGGACTTGATACTCCCCGAGAAGAAGTTCTAAGAACACTTGCAATGATTCCGGAAAAAGGAAGCATTCGTGGAGTGGCGAGAGCTACTGGGCATGATAAAGATACAATCTCAAAATGGCTTGAAATTGCAGGAACCCATTGTGACGAAGTTACAAAGTATTTCCTACAAGATCTCAACTTAACGAGAGTAGAGGTCGATGAGATTTGGGAATTCATAAAAAAAACAAAAAAACTTGAAAAATGATGATCCCGAAGAGTATGGCAATGTCTACTCATTGACAGCTATCAAAAGCGAGACGAGGCTGTTTCTATGTCATCATGAAGGGAGTAGAACTGCTGAAGATGCTATGGAGTTGTTTACTATGGTTGAACAGATGCGTTCAAAATCATCTTTGACTCCGGTATTTGTTTCAGATGACTGGGATCCCTTTGAAGAAGGATTGGTAAATATTTATGGAATTATTGAAGTTCCTCCATACAAAGGTATAGGCAGAAAACCACTTCCAAGATTGATTCCTCCAAAAGACTTGAAATATGTTAAAATTGAAAAGAAAAAGGTGGAGGGAATAATGGTTGAAACGGTTCAGAACATCGTTTTTGGTAATAAAGAGGATATATTAAAAATACTTAAGGTTGAAGAAAACGGACATATTGGTACTTCATATGTAGAAAGATTTAACCTCACAATCCGAGCATCTCTTGCAAGATTTATACGGAAAGGAATGAATTTCAGCAAAAAAATGAGGATGCATACAAAGGCATTGGATTTATTCCAAGCATGGTATAACTTTGTCAAACCTCATGATTCACTAAAAATAAAGATAAATTGTGGGAATAGGCGATGGAGATATAGAACACCAGCAATGGCAGAAAAATTTACAGATCATATTTGGAATTTAGGTGAACTATTGGGATTTAGAGTACCTGTTAAATAACTCACGGACACGACCCAATTTTGGAAGGCAATAGATTGATGGTAAAAACTATTCCATATAATCTGGATTTATGTTAGGTTCAGATAGTAACACTAAATAAAAATAACGTACTGTAGTTCAAAGACTTGCGATTCTTTTAAATCCAAAATAAAGGAGGGATGCTTTGATGATTGTCAATGAGACTTTAAAAATCATTAAACAACGCAGGAGTATCAGAAGCTTCAAAGATGAAAAGATCAAGGAGGAAGAATTATAGGCAGTACTGGAAGCGGGGCTAAATACCCTCTCTGGTCTACTCCCGGATACCTTCTTCCCTTGGTGCGTACAGACCAGATTCCCGCCTGCCTTTTAGAGTAGATGAGCTTAAAATTTATGATATCAACCAATCTTTTATTTTAATACAATTTTTGATATCATTCATTTAATATAATTTATGCTATTACTATATGTTGGAGTTGGGAAATAGAAAAGTTAGTATCAGGGGGATACCATCAAAATAAAAGAACCTCCGGAGGTCGCTGATCCATCTTCGAATTATTATGTTTGGGGGAGCATAACATTTCGAAGAGCTGTAATGGGGATACAGTAGATACAGCACCTCTGGGATTTTTCTTACCACTTTCTTTTTGAATTCTTTTTAATCAATTATTTAATGGCTGAATCTGTCATTTATATAAGTACCATAAATTAAAATGATGAGCCTATCCCAAAACTCTGAATCTCTTCTTTAGATCTCGAATTTGCAATCATTACTTGAGATCCGGATAATGAAAGCAATTCTGAAAATTTTATGATTTTGAAAATAACATTGGTTTTGGATGAGCTCGTTAAGTAAATGGCCTTTAACCAGCTCAAATGATTTCATTATAGGCACTTGTTTTTAAAGAGTTGAAATAAAATAAGAATTGTAAGGGCTTTTTATCAAAATCATTAACAAAAAACTACATACTGTGACAATTTAATATGAAATAATATAACAGATAGCTCATCATGCTATGCATTAAGGTGATGCTAAATCCCTTTTTAAAGACATAAGAATAGGAGTTTTGTACATATAACGACTCTAAAAAATTACAAATGGTTGAGCTCGAATATAATAAATAGGCTTCTAGCCTGTGATTGTCTTGGTTTTCTCCAAATACATAATTAATCTCACGGACCTGCCCGAATATAATTATATTTGCCTGACCAGATCGATTACTTATTTGCCTTTAACATTGCTTAGATTAATAACCTATCCGAAAATTCAATAATGCACCTTGTAAAGGCTAGAATCGATCTATAAACATAGGGAATCGTTCCAATTTTGATATTGCCTCGTGTAAAAGTTGCTAAGGTCATAACACTTTTTTGATTGGTTTTTATTAGCTCTTAATTTCAGTTATATTAAACTCACGATACTCTAATCGGTTTTTGAATCATCGTCGATTAAAAAAATCCAAGCCTTCTATTTACTTTAAATAATCCTATTTCAGAATTAACGTTTTATTCACATTTTAATATGAAATATTTTGGGAGACTTAATATATTACTTGTTAATGTTTTTCCTGACTTCCATTCTACAATTTATTCCTATTAGATCATTTAAGAAACGTACAATACTATTTTTGTTGATTCAGTGATCTTAAATAATATAATTCCTATTTCGGCAGGTCGACGTTTAATTTTTGATAATTTTTACTGATGGCGATTTTGAAATAATGCTCCCTACTTGTGTGTAATTGACAGGTTTACATATGACCAATTATTAATTTCTCATACTAAACTTTAGAAAAAATGATTTAGTATTTATATATGCTGTGGGAGTTGAGCCACCTGTTAACCAGCTTTAAACCCATCTCAGTTAGTGAATGTTCAAAAACGGCAAGTATTCAAGAAAAATATTCTAATTCTTAATGTCGACCTGCCGAAAGTAGGATATATAATTTGGCGGAGGGGATTTTGAAGTTGCGTTTTTATAGTATAAACTTTGGAATTCGGCCTCTAATATTTATGAATCTAAGAGGGGAGTTGAAATTATGGTAACTGCAAACATGCCATTATTTTTGCCAGCAAGCACTCTAAAAGGAGAAAAAATCATCAATATGGATGGAGAAGATCTGGGAAAGATTGAAGACATTATGATTGATCAAGAAAACGGTATGATAGCATATGCAGTGGTTTCTTTTGGCGGATTCCTCGGTATTGGAAATAAAAAGTTTGCTATTCCCTGGGAAGCTATTTCAGAGAGGCAAAGTGGACACGGTTTCACCCTTAATATCAACAAGGAAATCCTGGAAAAATCAGAAGGCTTTGAGATGGATAAACTGCCTTCAACGCGAGAGCAACTTTCCAACACATATACTTACTACGGGAACAAACCTTATTGGGAGACGGGGAAATCTTCAAACATTCCGATAATTTTGCCAGCAAGCACTATAAAAGGGGAAAAAGTCACCAATATGGATGGAGAAGATCTGGGAAAGATTGAAGACATCATGATTGATCAAGAAAAAGGTATGATAGCATATGCAGTGGTCTCTTTTGGTGGATTCCTCGGTATTGGAAATAAAAAGTTTGCTATTCCCTGGGAAGCTATTTCAGAGAGGCAAAGTGGACACGGTTTCACCCTTAAAATCAACAAGGAAATCCTGGAAAAATCAGAAGGCTTTGAGATGGATAAACTGCCTTCAACGCGAGAGCAACTTTCCAACACATATACTTACTACGGGAACAAACCTTACTGGGGGACAGGTGGTTCTCAACCGACCGAAGCAGAGAGACAGGAGGAGACTGAAACACGAAGGCTGGATGAAAAGAAAAGAAAGGAATTAAGACAAACAGAGGCGTCGGAAAAAAGAATGTGAATCTATTGGGGGACATTGAAGATTGTCTCTATTTATAACTTTACATTTTTGATAGTGAAATAAAATGTGTTTCTTGTAAAGCAGGACTTACCAATTTGATTTAAAATTAAGTGTTTAAACCTCATGGTAAAATTCGTATTTATACCGTTATGAGTTTAATTGGTACTGGTTTTCTGCTTCAATGCGTAAGTCCTAAATACTTAAGCTATTTCTTCCTACCCATTTTTTCAGTGATACCCTATTAGATCTTCGGCAGCAAAATAGTATATTCATATGTCCATTGGTAGTCGCCTTATTGAAAACGTACTATAAATTAAGTCTCTGAAAACGTGAGAGAATCAAAACATGATCTGTGGAACTTAAACATATTAAAATAATTCTTCAGGACATTATAACTCTTTTAAATTGCTCCTTTATTGATGTTGACATAAGTTTTGCCGAACTTATTAGAAAGTGAAAAACAGATATTTAAGCAAAAGGTAGCAATTAATAAAAAAGTGTAAGAGGCGCAATTCGAATGCACGAACTCCTGCGAGAATAGGCTCTAAACCTATCGCTTTTGACCTGGCTTGGCAACTCTCGCACATTGGTTACTCCTCTTCTCACTAAAACATAGTCCTCTATGTTGGACTCTGTAACTAGTTTTATTATACTTCAACTGTCAAAAGCAAAGATCCAACTATTTCTACAAAAAATTAGTCTTGTACCCTCAGTGTGGTAGTACTATATATTAGTACAAAGATAAGGAATAGTATCACACTTTAAATTTTAATCTATTCTTCTCATTGAAGGTATCTACCATCAAAGAAAAACCTGAATAGGAAAAATGAAGAACTCTGAATCTTCTTTTAATTAAGATAGCAAGTTTCAGGCTTTGTGGTATGTCACCAATATCACAGAGCAAAAAGGCAGGGAGACAATATGGGAAAATCTAAAGCGTATCAATCTAAAGCGCATCAGGCTGAAGATGGAGAGCACTCTTTACCTGCTCTGAAAATGAAGAATCTGGAGCTTGCCGAAATCGTTGATATTGAGGCTATCCAATCTCTTATGGATAATTTCTTTAAGCTTACTCATATTCCTATAGGCCTAAACGATCTCAAAGGAAATGTTCTGGTAGGTACTGGATGGCAGGACATTTGTACCAAATTCCATAGAGTCCACCCTGAAACTTGCAAGCATTGCGTAGAAAGCGACATAAATCTATCTTCTGGCGTTGCTCCGGGAGGTTATAAGCTGTACAAGTGCAAGAACAATATGTGGGATGTAGTGACTCCAATTATTGTGGAAGGGCAACATGTCGGCAATATCTTCTCAGGGCAGTTCTTTTTTGATGATGAGCCTCTTGACTACGAGCTTTTCCGATCCCAGGCCAGAAAATATGATTTTAATGAGAAAGAATACATAGCAGCGCTTGAGAAAGTTCCGCGGCTGAGCAGGGAGTCTGTGACCTCAAGCATGGCCTTTTTCATGTCCTTTGCCAGCATGGTCTCACAGCTAAGCTATAGCAATATCAAGCTTGCCCAAGCTCTGGGAGAACGTGATGTTCTGGTGGATACGTTGCGGAAGAGTGAGGAAAAGTACCGCAACATAATAGAGACAACAAATGAAGGTATAGTGATAATAGACTCTAAATCCAGAATTACTTACGTGAATGAGAAACTGATAGATAAGGCAGGATACACTCAGGAAGAAGTAATTGGCAGACTATGGTGGGACTTCACCGATGAAGAAGGTAAGGCTGTTTCTAAACTGCATATGGACAAGAGAAAACTGGGTCTCGATGAGACGTACGAATTAACACTAATACGTAAGGATGGATCACCTTTTCGGGTGCTTGTGAGTTCTAAATCTATTCTCGATAAGGATGGTAGATTTTCTGGTTCTTTGAGCATGCTCACTGATATCACTGAGCGGAATAAGGCACAAGAAAAACTTCGGGAAAGTGAGGAAAAGTACCGCAACATCGTTGAGACTGCAAATGAAGGTATAATCATAATTGACGATAAAGCCACAATCACTTTTGCAAATCATAAAATGACTGACATGTTCGGATACGAAGTGGAGGAAGGTATTGGCAGATCGCTATGGGGTTTCATCAGCGACAAAAATAGGGTTATTGTCGAAAAGAATATGGAAAAGTGGGTGCATGGAATAATTGAGACATATGAGTTGAAATTAACATGTAAAGATGGTTCATCAGTATGGGTATTAATAAACTCTAAACCTCTTTTTGATAAGAATGGCGAATACATTGGTGTTATGAGCATGCTCACTGATATCACTGAACGTAAAAAAGCAGAAGGGAAAATTGAGAGCTTAGCGAATATTGTTGAGTCATCAAATGATGCAATTATAACTGCTTCTCTTGATGGTATTATTGCAAGTTGGAATAAGGGTGCACAGGAGGTTTATGGATATTTGGCTGAAGAAGTTCTGGGGGAAAACATCTCAATACTTGAACCAGATATGCATAAAGGGGAAACAAAGCAATTAGTTGACGAGATTAAAAAGGGGAAAAAGGTCAAACATTATGAAACTTCACGGTTGAAAAAGGATGGTACAACAATAAACGTTTCAGTAAATCTTTCATCTATCATGGACCAATCTGGAAAGTTTGTAGCTATCTCATTTATTGCCGGAGATATTACGGAAAAGAAAATTGCAGAGAAACTTCTTCATGAAAAGGAAATGGCTGAAGTAGCAAACAGTGCCAAGAGTGAGTTTTTGGCAAATATGAGCCATGAACTTAGAACTCCACTGAACTCAATAATAGGCTTCTCAAACATGCTTCATGAACAGGCTTATGGGGACTTGAATCAAAAGCAACTGCGGGCTGCAGGAAATATCTTAAAAAGCGGAAGGCATCTCCTGAACATGATTAATAACACTCTGGATATCTCTAAAGTAGAAGCCGGAAAAATGGAGCTTAATTATATAAAATTTGAACTTGCTTCTAAGCTTAATACAATACGAAACCTCCTATCTCCTATCGCAGATCCTAAAAATATTAAAATTGAACTCAATATGGATAGCAAGCTTAATAGTATCCGTGCAGACGAGGACAAATTTATTCAAATTATGTATAATCTTGTTGATAACGCTATAAAATTTTCTTATGAATACAGCTTTGTGAAGATCGGAGCAAGAAAAAAGGGAGAACTGGTTGAAATATCGGTAAAGGATACTGGAATTGGTATTAAAACTGAAGATCAAAACAAACTCTTCAAACCTTTTAGCCAGATCGATTCTTTTTCCTCCAGAAAATCTCAGGGAACTGGTCTTGGTCTTCATCTAGTAAAGCAGATTGTCCAGCTGCATGGTGGATATGTCTGGTTCAGAAGCAACCCCGGAGAAGGAAGTACTTTCGCTTTCGCAATTCCAATTAACAGCAAAAATCTACTAAAAAATGGAGCTAGAAGAGAACTTTTTACTTGATATGGATACTGCAATCGCGTTAGGAATATTGTCAATGAACTTGTTTCCAATTCCCTCAAATATGCTTTCACCGGCAAAGAGAGAGGAGAAATCCGAATAAAACTTTGTAGAGAAAAATTCGTAGAACTTGAAGATGATGAGTGTGAGAGTACCAGTTTCACACTGACCGTTTCCGATAATGGTGTTTGCATTCCGAACTTGATATTAAAAATATTGACAGTCTTGGACTTCAGCTTGTAACTTCCCTTGTCGACCAGTTAGATGGTGAGCTTGAAATTAGAAGATATATGGAACGGAGTTTATTATAAAGTTTACAGTGACAGAATCTTAACAAGGCATCAGCACTGACAGTACCACAATCAATTGAATAATCGTTTAAAAGGAAGTAAGAAATGTGCATTGCCAATATCCAAGTTGCAGTAGTTTAACACTTTTCGGATAAGTAATAAGTCGCAGCATTATATAAACTTGCCATAACTCAAAAGGATATTAATTAACAGATAACTCAGCAAAACAGTATTTAATTAAAAATTAGTGCGAGAGGTGCGATTCGAACGCACGAACTCCTACGAGACTGGACTCTGAATCCAGCGCCTTTGACCTGGCTGGGCAACTCTCGCATATTGATTTATATGTATTTCATTTTGTCTTATATATTATTAATAAAATATAGTCCTGTATGTTAAATTCTAAACCAGCGTCTTTAACCTGGATGGGCAACCCTTGCACGATATAGCTTATGTTGCAGAGCACATAGTAGTACTCTTTGTTCTTATAGTTTATCCTTGAAAGCCTTTTCGGAGGACGAAATATACTATGGGCTTCCAGATAGTTTTTTGGAATCCGTATTTGAAATTAAAACACGAAAACGGATGCTGAGAGGTCATGAGTAACCATAAGGAAATATATAGAGGAAATGGAAAATTGATGAAATTATTCATCTCATCAATTTCAGGATAAGAGCTTTTTGGGCATGCAGGCGGTTTTCTGCTTCTTCGAAGATTACGGAATTCGGGCCGTCCATTACTTCGTCTGTGATTTCCAGGCCTCTTCTGGCGGGCAGGCAGTGCATGACTATTACGTCAGGCTTGGCAAGGCCAAGGAGTTCGGTGTTGATCTGGAAAGAGGCAAAGTCGTTCAGGCGTTTCTCCTGTTCGGCTTCATCGCCCATGGAGACCCAGACATCGGTGTAGATAACGTCTGCGTCTTTTGCTGCGGCTTTGGGGTCATCTGTAATAGTGAATTTGCCTCCAAGGGCTTTTGCTTTTTCAATAAATTCGGATTTTGGTTCGTACCCTTTCGGGCAGGCGACAACAAAATTCATTCCCATGATTGCAGAACCAAGCAGGGCTGAGTTGCAAACGTTGTTTCCGTCTCCTATCCAAGCAAATTTCAGGCCTTCAAAACCTTCTTTATACTCCATTATGGTCATGAAATCGCCCAGGATCTGGCAGGGGTGTTCCCTGTCCGAAAGCGCATTGATTACGGGTATGGTTGAGTAGTCGGCCAGTTTCTGTACTGTTTCGTGGCTCATGACCCTTGCCATTAATCCGTGCAGGTAACCGGAAAGGGTTCTTGCAGTATCCTCAATCGTTTCGCCTCTTCCTATCTGGATATCCTTTGGGTTCAGGTAAAGAGAATGACCTCCGAAGTCGGTCATTGCAACCTCAAAAGATACTCTGGTCCTTGTAGAGGCTTTCTCGAAAATCATTCCGAGACTTTTGTTCTTAAGGTATTCGGTAGGCTCTCCTGCCTTGCGCTTTTGCTTCAGGTCCGCGGCTGATCCGAGGAGTTCATAGATCTCCTCCCTGGACAGATCAGTTATAGAAAGTATATCTCGCTTCATCGTTCCAACCCCGACTTATTCTGGCTGAATTTAAATCTTGAATTTAAACCTTAAATTTAAACCTTGAATTTAACCTTGAATTTAAACCTTATTTATACTACATAGTACTTATTTGCACGCCGTGTATTTGCAGAATCTATTAAACAGTCAGCCTCTAAGTTCTTTCATATGATCAATTCTCTTCTGGATAAGGGCAGAAGTTCCTATGTCTTTCCGGAAAAATAGCCTTCCCCGGATATTTTCAAGGGCATTCTGGGCAATTTTTTCGGCTGCATCAATAGTTTCAGCACATCCTAAGGCCGCAACTGCGCGGGAACTGGTTGTGTAGATCTTCCCTTCTTTCTCATAGACACTGGCGTAATAGATCGAAGCTTCCCCTATGTTTTCTACAGTAATCTCGCTATCTTTTTCAGGATTATCAGGATAGCCGGCAGGAACTGCATACTTGCAAACCGTAGCTTTTCTGCTGAAGTTAACTGGCAGTTTATCAAGGGTTCCTTTAACCATTGCAAGCATTATTTCCATGAAATCTGTTTCAATAAGGGGAATCACGTTCATGGCTTCGGGATCTCCAAACCTGGCATTGAATTCCACTACTTTGGGGCCGCTAGCCGTAAGGATGAACTGCCCGTAGAGAACACCCAAATATCCTGTTCCTGTTTCCTCATAAATGGCCTTTACAGTATCCTGCATGATCTTTTTTGCCTTTTCTAAATCGGTTGGAAGCATAAAAGGCAGGAGTTCCCCTGCATCCGTATATGAGCCCATGCCACCTGTATTTGGTCCAAGATCACCTTCATAGGCCCTTTTGTGGTCCTGTACTGCAGGGAAGAACACAAGGCTTTTTCCATCCACTAAAGCTTGCAGGGTAAACTCTTCTCCTATGAAGCGTTCCTCAATAACCACAGGCCCTTTTTCAAGAAGCTCACTTGTGTAAGCCTTGGCAGCTTCAAGGTCCGGAAGCTGGTCTCCCATGACCTTTACCCCTTTGCCTCCTGTAAGGCCCGAGGGCTTAACTGCAACATCGCCCAGCTTCTCGATAAAGGCATGTGCAGGTCTTTCCTCTATGAAAACTTCATAGGCAGGGCAGCCTTCAATTCCATATTTATTCATGAAATTTCTTGCCCAGGCCTTGTCAAACTCTATAATTGCGCAGGCTTTTTTAGGCCCTATTACAGGAATTCCGGCTTCCCAGAACGCGTCTGCAATTCCTGCTGCAAGCGGAGCTTCGGGACCCACAAATGCAATTTCAATGCCTCTGGATTTTGCATATTCAATGACTTCTCCAACCTCTGTTTCCTTCTCAAGCAAAAAGTCCTCGCAGAGGGCAGCAATTCCGGGATTCTTTTTTGCCATTACTGCATAGAGGGATGGGTTATGCTTGCTTTTCTTAATTCCTTCGGCAATAGCGTGTTCCCTTCCACCACCGCCGATGAGCAAAATCTTCATTTTCATTCTCCTTTTTAAAAAATTACTTTATTACATTAAAATTTGGTTTGAATATAATTGACAAAGAAATGCAATAAGAAAAGGCGTGATTTTTAGTCCTCAAAACCTCTCAAGATCATATTAAATTTGATATTACTTATGCATCATATTATTTTTTAAACAGTGTGTTTTTAAGTAGCATATTTTTACTAATAGTGTTATTTTTTGATTAACAATAATTCTGAAGCAGGAATATATTGGAGGACTTTCTAATTCTCTCTTTCTTCTGATAAATATCTTATCATTGTTAGAGTATATTTATGTGAAAATTCAGTGGTTTTAACTTAATCCGAAGTTTTGTATGATAGTCTTTTTAAGAGTTAGATTTTAAATGTTATCTTCCAAAATAGAACCTAAATAGGCTTGATTTAAATTTATCTTTAGGAGATTAAATGTATGAATCAAAATCCATTTGAGATATTCCAGAAGGAGTGCCCGGAAGTTGCAGGCTGTTTTAATGACCTTATTGAAGCTCAAAAAGCTCTAAAAGGGCTGGATGCAAAGACAAAACAGTTAATTAACATTGCTATCCAGACGGCAAATCGAAATCCAAAAGGTGTTCAGATCCATGCAATGATGGCAACAAGTCAAGGTGCAACACGAGAAGAAATTGTTGGCGCAGTGGTATTGAATCTTCATCATTCCGGTTTGGCCTCAGTTCTTGACTGCCTTCCTGCAGCAATTGAAGGTATTGAAGGCAAATCCTTAAAGCACGGGTAAAAAATTAAAGAATTTAATTATAGCTCGAAAAGATAGTTAAGGGAAATAGTGTTAAAATAGCTTCTGAGCGTTTTTACATCATCTCTGCAGTATTTTTAGTCCAGAAAAAAGAGATGACATCCCTTTTAACTTAACAGCCTTTTAACTTAACAGCCTTTTAACTTAATAGCCTTTTAACTTAACAGGTCGCTTGCAGTTACAAGAGGGACAAGTTCGGCTCCTGCTTCTTCCAGGCTTTCTTTTGCTCCTTCTTCTCTATCTACGACACTGATTACATATTTCACATTGGCTCCGGTTTCCCTGACAATCTCAATTGCATTTCTTACAGAGCCTCCACTCGTAGTTACATCTTCGAGCATTACAATCTTATCTTTAGGTTTAATATCACCTACGAACCTGCTTTTAGTGCCATAGTCCTTTATGGATTTCCGAACTATAAGCAACGGAAGTTCTGTCTCCATAGAAACTGCTGTTGCCAGCGGGACACCCCCGAGTTCAACCCCTGCAACTGTACTTACATTCATTTCTTTTACCTTGAGTGCTGCCTGTCTGGCTATAAGCTTCAGGGTTTTAGGGTCTGTACTGGCTTTTTTGATATCTATATAATACTTACTTTTCTTTCCCGAGGCAAGCGTAAAGTCCCCGTAGCGAACAGCTCCGCAGGCTTTGAGGGCTGCGATAAGTTCCTGTTTTTGTATATCTAACTCTTTTTGTGTTTCGGTTCCTGATTTACTCATGATCTCACCGGTTGCAGCCTTATTTGCACCATGATTTTTTATTAAATTTATCCTGTCTGATTGTATATTGATTTTCAAATAGGGTTATTTCTAGATTTTCCAGGAATATTATCTACTGTCTAAGTATAAAATTTCTTAGTATTAAACTATCTCAGTATCAAACTTTCTCAGTATCAAACACCCTTAGAACTTACTTTTCTCAGGCTGTTTCCCAGTACCTATTAATTTAAGAATTTTACCAGGGTTCTTTCTTTATACCTGCAAAGTATCCTATTATGTTTGTCGTAAGATGGAGCAGAGGTGATATTAAAAGAACGATTATCATAATCGAAGGAGTAAAATTGCTCATAAACCACTCTGGAGCTGTAAGATATGTAAAGACCCAGGCTCCTACAACAAAATCCAGCTGATCTACAAGTGGGAGGGAAGCACCCCTTTCCATTCCCATTCGACGCTTGAAAAAACTCTTGAACATATCTCCAAAAAGTGAACCGCAGGCAAGGGCAGTGACAACTTTAAGTGCACTTAAAAGGTCCGCACCGAAAGCTGGCATCTCAATTCCTAAGAGCTCGAACCCTCTTGAATTCAGCCAGATCTGAATACAACCTGCAAGAACTCCGAAAAAAATGCCCGAAAAAAGCCCTCTGTAGGTTTTTCCATCTCCAATAATTCTTCTCCCGTCCTTTAAAGTTCTGCCTCCATCAATTGGTTTCCCACCGCCAAAAACAGCTGCAAAGGAGTTTGGTAGGTAGGCCGGAAGCATCAGCCAGAGTGCTTTGATTATTAGCTCGATCGTAGTATCAACTCTTTGTTTCTGCTTCATTTCTCCTTGAAGCAGCACTTAGTTTCCTTTCATATACTTTCTCATATATAGAGCGAAGCTTCAAAGTCCTGCCAGGTAGTTAGGGAATAAAAGTAATTTTTCAATATTTGCTATGCAACGCATCAAATTAATATTGTTTATATTCGGATAACATTTAATGAAGAAATATTTTATTTTGCTGCTTTTCTCCTAAACAGTAGTGTGAATCGAAGTGATGATTGAGATTAGAATGACTAATTGAAACTAAAAGAATAATTGAAATTATTTTTAATTTTATATTTTAACGCTAATTGTAGTCTAATTAGTACTCTAATTAGATATAAAATAATTAATATCATGCAATGAATTAATACAATTATTATTTTATTATTTTATTATTATTGTTATTATTATTATTATTATTATTATTATTATTATTAATATTAATATGTAAACAAAATTGCCATATTATTATGCAATTATAATTATATTACCACAGTATTTATTTCATTATTTAAGAGGGTAAAGCAACAGGAAAAGAATAATTAAATTTTTAAAAATTAGAGATGCAGTAAAGAACCTGAAACTTAGAAATCCTGAGGATATGCTTGGATTCAGAAAGAACTTATTGATTCAAAGATATAGCAAAAGGTAGCTATTAATTCAATTAATTTCAAGGTTAATATTCTTTTCTCTAAGTTGAATATGAAGCATGCAATTTTTCAATTATTCTAAACATTGTCTTTTCCTGGAACTCGCATTAGAATTATTGATCAGTTGAATTATAATATTTTTTCTATGACGCCTGAAGTTTTTTATTTTAATCCAGGTATAATCCAGATCTTTTATCTCTCCAATGTCTGATTATTCTCCGATATCAAGATGTATCAAACCTAATTACAGGTATTTCAATTCCTTTTTAATATATACAACTTTAAATAGTATGAGTACATTATTAATTGCTGGAGATGAATAACCTTCTAATTATATACGTATTCAGGTTTAATTGGTAAACCAATACGGCTCGTCCCATCAATCTCATAAAACGGGCTCTAGTAGTCGGTTATGAACACATTTTAATTTTGTTTCTAATAACCGGTTGTTGGACTTAAAACGGAAAAAAATTCGCTAATTGCGTAAAAACGTCTTTTATAATCTTTAAAATGTCAAAACGGCATAGTTTATCGTATAAATGTATACACTTTGAAAAAAATTAAAATATGTTGTCCGCTTTAAAGAGTAATTATCAGTATCATTTGGAATTTAAAATTATAATTACTGTGATATATTTTAGCTGACAAATTTATCTATAAAACTAGAAGTATCAAGGGGTTATCATGAAAGACTATGAAGTAAAAGTGCTGGACGAAAACGACCACATTTTTATTGAAACGTTAAGGAATCTTGGGATGTCAAGAAATGTCGCTACAACTATGGCATATCTTATGAATGTTGACGAAGCTTCATCCCGGGAAATTGAAATTAGTACCGGATTAAGACAACCCGAAGTCAGTCTTGCAATGAGGTTAATGCGTAATCAGTCATGGGTTAGTGTGCGCTCGGAAAAAAAGCCTGGGAAAGGGCGACCGATAAAGATCTATTCTCTTGCGGCTCCGGTTGATGAGATTATAAGTTATTATGAAGACAAGATTTACAAAGAATCTCAGGCAACCATCTCAGCAATCAAAAAGCTGAAAGTAATGAGCAAAAAAGTTCCCCTTACTCCGTCAAAGTAAAGACTTTCGAATGGATTTACCTCCATAATGGTTGACAATCCTTTTAAAATTCACCATTATGGAAAATCAAATTTCTCCAGAGTTTTCTTTTCTTATCTTTGTTCCCCGGAAACTCTTGCGATATTCATATTGACTCATATCTCAGATGTAAAAGCCAATTCTGGCTACTCTGGCTTCTTGCTTTATATTGCAGCTTTTACTATCTGTCTCCATGGGTTTAGTTTTTAAATATCCATTTTTATAACCCTTTTCTTCTAATCTAAGTGATCGATTCTTAAATAAATACATAATTTAGAATAATTGTAGTTTAGAATGCAAATGTTTACATTAAAGTCACCATGAGTTCTGTAACACGGAAAACGCAGGGGCACAGAGTGATTTGATCCGGGCATTACAACCACGGAAAACACGGAAATCACGGAAAGACTGCACCTTTAATCTCTTAATTCCGTGTCTTCTGTGCTTTCCGTGGTTTTCAAAAATTTATTTTGGACATATTTTGGAATCGATACATTAGTATTCCATAGTCTCCGTATATCATGGAAGAAGGAATCTGTACAGGATCCTAAACGGTTATCCTTAATTAAAAAAGAAATACTCATAGTATTATTTCCAAAATAATAAATAGTAGAAGCTTTTCTGACGAAATATTGTTACTAAAATAAAATCACTTGCCCATTAATTAGTCTGCTTGAGCGTAGAAAACCTGACAGTATACTTACGAGTCGTAATAGGTGATACATTGTATGCCGCAACTATAGTATGGAAGAAAAGCTTACCAAAACAAAAAATGAGTAAAATATCTCTGGAAATAAAATGCGATAATAACAAAAATTCTTAAACAGTAACAATTCTTAAACAATAAAAACTCTTAAACAGTAAAACCGACAAACGGTAAAACCAATAAACAATAGACAAACCGATGAAAACGTCAAATAAATAAAAGCTGTAATAAAGAAGGGATTTGACTTTTGGGCTGGTCAGCCCCCTGTGACAACTCTTAAGATTGTAAGTTTGTCGGAAATTACTGTCCCGTCAAGGGGGACAGCATTCCCTTCGTTTAATACAAGCACTGTTTCCTGATTTATTTTCAATGTAGTAAGCAGGTCTTCGTAGGTAGTGTTCTCAGCTATTTCTACGGTCTGCTCAGAAATCTCTCCAGCTTGAATTGTTATGTGTACTTTTTTACTCACTTTGTAGATCCACCGCCGCTTACCTGAATTTCATCTACAATTCCCTTAATTAACTTCTGCTCCAGTTCATATTCTTTTCTAACGCCTTTCCTTTCTGCATTTCTTTTCTGGAACTTTCCTGTCATTTTCAGATCTCCTCATGATTTTTCAGGTTTGCAACTTAGTTGGTATAGATCTCTCAAAGCAGTCTCTACTGTATCTTCGAGATATATATCCAATAACTATAACGATTTTATGTTTTAATTAATTTGTGGTTAACGATTAGTCGGTTAACATATGTTATTTTCCAGTACGACAAAGCTATGTGAGCTGAATTTAAATGATGAGTATACGTTAACGATGAGCGTGATCTTGTTCAAAAATTTGATGGAAAAAGATCTGAAGATATATTATTAAAATGAAACCTAGTATAATTAATTCAGACATTAAATATCAACCTGCAGCCGGACAATATTTGAAATGAATTTATAAAAAAGCAAAAAATCTAAATAGGCGATCTGTCAGGAAAACGAAAAGTTGAAAAGTAAAATAGGAAAAAACAGATCAAAAAACAAGATATCTAAAAACAAAATATCTAAAAACAAGATATCGAAAAAGAATAAACTAAAGAGTGGCTCTTGCTGTTTTGTGTGGGTTATAAATAATTTATCAGTTAAGATGCGATCGTTCCAAATAAATAAACATCGAACATGAATTTGGTTTTTCACAAATACTCTTTTCAAGATTACTTATGTTGCACCTACATTTAGAAAGTAAATGTATAATTACCCACTTGAAATAGCGAAGAGCAAAAGAGTAAACTTAAATATACATCAGCCGGGATTCGAACCCGGGTTCGAGCGTTGGCAACGCCCGGTGATGACCGCTACACTACTGATGTGAGATGGTGCCCAGACCCGGATTCGAACCGGGGACAACTGCCTCTTCAGGGCAGCGCTCTCCCACTGAGCTACCTGGGCAGGCAGATCTATTTCACTACCAGGAATATTTATGCAAAAACGGTAGTAGTATTGGCTTTCCGAAAAATCTCCGGAAAGTTTTTGAATGGGCCCGCTGAGATTCGAACTCAGGACCTCCGCCATGTCAAGGCGACGTCATAACCGTCTAGACCACGAGCCCTTGTTGTGAGGTTTCTGCTTCTAGCACAGAAGTGCAACCCCATAGTACACATCATCATTTATATAAGTTTTGGGTGGTCTGGGCTTTTTCTACTCGACCCGGCCTTGAAATAATGATATATTTTTTACAATTTGTAACAGATACTCCATTTTGATTCAAATAAGGAATGTTTTTCTTAGAGTCTTTGTTTTCTACCTAATATCGTAAAAATTCTTTATTTTTCATTGTAATTTTTATCATTATTAAGATTCAGGAACTAACTAAATATTATTATCGACTCCATTTCGACTCAGAATTTTTTTGCGGTACTTTAATAACCCTTACAAAAAGGGAAGAATACAACATTACAAACTACCAGACAAAAAACTAGATAAGCATTAAAGAAGGGCAAATTAAACCCAGAAAAGCATTAAAAGTGAGCAAATATCATGCAGGCAAGTATAAAAGCTAGCGAAAGGACAGTTTAACATTCAAAAGACGGTAGATGTATATCTCTTTCTCCAATTCATCGGGGGGTATCGGAATGACTTCCAGCGAAACCGGCCGGCTAAACAATAACAGTATAAACGGTGAAATACCAAAAAATGATAAGCCTTACAATATTATTACTATCCCAATGGGTCACTCGAACTCCTACCTGATAGTTTCATGCGGTAGAGGAATTCTTGTGGACGCAGGACACAAGGGCAAAATTAAAAATCTCCAAAATGCTCTCGAACAGAATAATCTCAAGTTTTGCGACATAGTTCTCATCGTCCTCACTCACACCCATTATGACCATGTCGGCTGCCTGGCTGAAATAAAAGAAAGAAGCGGGGCAAAAGTCTTGATTCATGGAGCAGAAAAAGAATATCTCGAAAAAGGCATGACTCCCTTTCCAAGGGGCACCATATGGTTTTCAAAAATCATATTCAGTATCGGAAACATCCTAATGGTTTCAAAATCAAAATACTACCCAGTGAGTCCTGACATAGTTGTAAAAGGTGAATACGACCTGGGAAAGTACATTCCAGGTGCGAAAATCATCCCAACTCCTGGCCACACTGCCGGTTCTATCAGCCTTGGTATTGAAAATGAAGTCGCGTTCGTCGGGGACACCCTTTTCAATGTCATGCCCGGGACAGTTTTTCCTCCTTTTGCAAATAACGTACCCGAACTTTTAAAGAGCTGGGAGAAATTGATTTCTCTGGGGTGCGTAACGTTTTATCCCGGTCACGGCAAATCTGTAACTCTCCAGAAACTGAAGGATTCCTACGCGAAAAAGGACAAAAAGAAGTGAAGGAGAATAGGCGTAAAGGAGAATAAGAGTAAAGGAGAATAAGAGTAAACAATAATATTTCTATCCGGATTTACTGCTTAATTATTGAGCACCCCATTTGAAATTCAAAAAAGCTAAAAAGTCTTTCTGCTCCACTCCAGGTACTCTTTTTCCTTTGAATCTTAAAAACCCTCCTTAAATCTCTAATTCCCAGGCAACCCTTTCCTCTAAAATAGAATGAATACAATATTCCGATGAGGGTAACATGAAAGGAGAACGCGATAATACAGGAAAAAGCCGGACAATTCCGGAAATCCAGGCTAAAATTGATGCTGGAGATGCCATAGTTCTTACAGCTGAAGAGATTGGCGCGAGAGTTCGTGCAGGGGCGGAGATCAGATTTGAAGATGTAGATGCAGTAACTACTGCAACTCGTGGCATCATGAGCGGAACTTATGCAACTCTTTCTTTCAAAGTCTCAGAACCCGATTCTTTTGTTAAAGCTTCAAATGTCCTGATGAATGGTGTGCCGGCAGTTGTAGGCCCCTGTCCGAACGAGAGACTTGGAGTCCTGGACCTTATTGTACTCGGGACAGCTCACAGTGTATCTGATCCCCGCTATGGAGGCGGACACCTTTTCAGAGAAATGGTGGAAGGAAAGCCCATCACAGTGGATGTAACTACCAGTGAAGGAAACCATTTTTCGGTCGAGAAGCAGCTTTCTGAAATTCCCTTTGCACGGCTCTGTGCAACAAGGCATGCATTCAAGAATTACAGGGCATTCGTAAACCCCGGAAAGGAGCCTATTAAAACTATCTTCCATGCCCTACCATTTGAAGGGGAGTACAGGGAAATGACTTTTTGTGGCTGCGGCGAGTTAAACCCAATTGAAAACGACCCCAAACTCGAAACAATAGGAATTGGGACAAGGGTACTTCTCAACGGAGCAGAAGGATTTGTTACAGGTGCAGGCACCCGAAGCGTTCCGGATAATCCTAACCTGACTGGTTTTGCAGATATGCATGATATGAATCCCGAATATATGGGAGGCTATGTAACGTCTGCTGGCCCGGAAATTATCAATACCTGGGCTGTCCCCATTCCCGTTCTTCATGAGGGGATGCTGGGGAACATCCTGAAGCTGGACAGGGAAATCCCTCTTAAACTGGTAGACCTCGCAGGCAGGATCCCGATCTGCGAAATTACTTACGGGGACGTCTGGGATAATGCGGACCTGAGTATAAAGTACGAGCCTGGAAAGTGCATTAATTGCAGAGACTGCTGCGTACTTGAAGCCTGTCCCATGGGTGCTGTAAGCAAAGGAGAAGACGGAGCTGTCCACAAAACAGAACTTTGCTTTAACTGCGGGCTCTGTATCTCAAGGTGCAGAGGGGAAGCCTTCAGTGCAAACCTGGGTTCAGTCAAATGTACAACAGGCGGCTGCCTGAGGGATATTAAAGTAACTCTGCGGCAATCAGACCGCGCCAGAGCATTGATAGCTGCCGAAGAGCTCAAAGAAAAGCTTCTCACGGGAAGATTCAGAATCAACGAGCCTGTAGAAAGAATTAGGTGGCGAGAGTAAAACTAAGTTCTGAATGAATAGATTGAGAACTCTTTATGAATAAGCTGGATCTCTGAATGAGTAAGTGAAAAAGGGTAATAGCGAATAAATGATAGAAAGCAATGGTTACTAAATTTCTTTTTTACTCGCTTTTCCCCTTTTATTTTCCCCATTTTAATACTTTTTAGTCTCCTGTTTTAAGGTGTTTTATCCCGAAATTATTTCGCGTTAACTATGTTGGTTGTAATCCCTCATCAATTGTGAAACTTAATGGGAAAAAAATTCGTTGGATCATTACTCAAAAGCTTAAAGGAGAATCTACCTCGACGATAGCTGAGATCCAAGGGATCTCAGCTCGTCGTGTTCAACAGATTTGTAAAGAATACACTGTAACTGGTCAGGTTCCAGAAGTTGGTCATAATGTCGGCAGACCAGGGAAACCACTATTATCTGACGATAAAGAGTTAATCGACCAAGCTTACGCAGACTATAAGTTTGGAGCCTGTTACCTTGAGATCATACTAAGAAGCAAATACAAGCATAAGATATCTCATAATCGAATCCATAAATATCTACTCAGTATGAACCTTGCTCGTCAAGAAAGTAAGAAGAAAAAGAGGAGAAAGTGGTGCAGATATGAACGTAAACATAGCATGTCTGCAGCCCATATCGATTGGACTGAAAATCCTTTGTTAGGGCTGCAAGCCTGTGCCATTCTTGATGACTCATCAAGGATGATTATTGCTGGTAGAGAATATGTTCATTGCAATACGGAAAACTCGATTGAAGTAATTGATGAGCTTGTCAGGGAGTACTGGGACATATGTCCTCTTAGGGAACTCATATTGGATCACGGCAGCGAATTCGGTGCACATAAGATTAATGAAGATGGATCATGGAATAGTGAGTTCAAAAGACATGTTGAAGCATTAGGAATAAAGCTGATTCTTGCAGCAGTAAGGCATCCACAAACGAATGGAAAAGTAGAGAAATGGTTCCACACATACAAGAGGTTTAGAGGCGAGTTTGAAACGTTTGATGAGTTCGTTAAATGGTATAACAGAAGGCCTCATGGAGCTCTTGAACTTGAAGAACTGGAATCACCTGAAGATGCTTTCTGGAAAAGATTGCCAATTGAAGCGAAATTCAGAATCGGAGTGAGACTTTTTGGGTTGTGAAAATATGAAAAAATTGAAGCGAGTTTCAAAGCGAAATAATTTCAGGATAAAACATCTCCTGTTTTAAGGCTATTATGTTAAATTCGTTTTGACTCCGTATTACTCGTTCTTTTCTGCTTTCAAAGCTTCCTTAAAGCGTTTTGTGACCTCTTCTGGACTCAATGGAATATTTGGAGCTTTTGTATTTCCTGGCTTCAGGATTACATGGATAAAGGAAAGTTCTTGCATGGCTCGAAACTTCCTGAATGCTTCTATTAATCCTTCCCTGGTATTTACTTTAGCCGTGTTCTGGATTCCGCACGCATTTGCAAAAATTTCCAGGTCAATATAACGCAGGGCACAGGTTTCCTGCGAGCCTGTAGAGCCATAGGCGCCATTGTCGAGGCCAATTATTATCAGATTTTTAGGGGCTTCTTTTCCAATTTCAAGAAGTGCGTTAGGGTTCATCAAAAGACTTCCATCTCCGTCAAAGGCCACCACAGTCCTCTCAGTGCGGAGAGCAAGGCCATGGCCTATCGACGAGACAAGTCCCATTGAACCAAACATATAAAAATTGAGGTCTCTGTCTTTGCAGGCGTAAAGCTCCTTACACGGGACTCCGAGATTTGTTACTGTAATTTCTTCGTCAAGCTGAGAAGCAACTGCACAAATTGCATCGTTCCTCAGCATCACTGGCTTGAGGGCCTCACTTGTAAGGGAAAGCTTACATGTCCTTTCCATTACCTCAGGTTTCTCAGGCATAGAGGCAGTTTCCCAGGCACAGCATTTCGAAGTTTCCCATACTTTCGGCGAGACCAGAGCTATATGGGGCCTTAAGTTTTCAAAGGCATCTCTGATCACGTCTTCAAGAAGAGAAAGCTTTCCAGCATCTATTATTGTGTATTTTAGCCCTGCACCTTCTAGGATGGTTGGCAGGTGAATCCCAAGAGGGATCTGAGCTTCAATACCTTCGCCGTAAACCCCACGCCAGCTTGTCAGTATGGGTAATGGAATCTTGCATATCACGTTCAAGGATTCAAGAGCGTTAATCATATTTCCTAGCCCTGTGCTCTGGATCAACATCATGGGCTTTCCTCCTGCAAGATAAACCCCGGCACAGATACCTACACCATTTTCTTCTCTTGTCAACCTTATTTCAGGAAAGTTTTCCGAAATTAGGGGAAGCAGGTTCTTAATCCGGTCGCAGGGCAGAGTTGCAGCAAGGTCAATACCTGCTTTTTTCATGATCGATATGACTTCTTCTTCCGGATTTACCACGCTCATACCTCAGATTCATTTTCTCTTATCTGCAGTCCTTTATTCTATATTTCTTGGTTATAGAGCCCTTTATTGTATGGTTCCTAATTATAGAATCCTTTATTCTGAGGGTTCTTCATTCTAAATCATTATGTTCTCGACACTCAGATGTTCGATCCTCTAATGTTCAGAATGTTCAGATCCTCTAAGGGAACATCGGGGTTTCTGGCAGTAGCTACCTGTGGAATCTGGAACAGCTTGAAATCTTCTTTTAGCCGGTTATATCCTCCACCTGCGATGTTCAGCAAAATGATATCGTCTCTTCCAACGTTTCCGGCTTCTATGGCTTTTAACAGGGAAGCTGCGGCAACAGCAGAAGGTGCCAGAATATCTATTCCTTCCAGGGATTCGAAAAGGGCCTTAGCCTCAAGGGCTTCTTCTTTAGTAATTGCATACATGATTCCATCAGTATCGACAAGAGCATCATAGAGCCCTCCTGTAACGCCATAAGGAGGAGCCCGATTTGTCAGGACTGAAGCGTAGGTTTCCTCTATCTGTTTTTTTGCATCTCTCATGTCAAGCTCAGGAATAATTTCCCTTCTTTTTGCCTTCCAGGCGTTGTACATGGGGACAAAAGGAAGATTCTGGGCAAGTTGAAGTTTCGGGAGTTTTTGCCCGAACCGGCCGTCGTCCCTCAGGCGTAGTGAAGCTTCCCATGCTGAAATGCCTCCAGTACCGCTTCCTACAGCCTGAAAATAATGGTCAGGCATCTTTCCTATGGTTACTGCTGCATCCAGCATTACAGTGCCCATCCCATCTCTTCTGGCGACATTCCTGGCTCCCCCTTCAGGAATCATTCCAGGCAGTTTTGCAATCCTTCCTGCAAGGTTGATAGCATCAGTGTAATCATTTCCAGGGCTCATACCTATAAGGTGAATGGATTCAGTCGGCTCTTCAGGCAGCCAAAGTTTTGAAATTCCGGAATCTGGCACTACTATGTAGACATCCGTTCCTGTCAAAGCCGAAACATGGGCAAAAGCCCTGCCCGTATTTCCAGCAGAGGCAAGGACTATGGCCTTTTCCCCGCTTTCTTTGAGGAGCTGCATTGTAGGGTAAGCTTCAAGTTCTTTGAAACTGCAAGTTTTGATAAAAGCTCCCCGTTCAGGCCAGTACCCACTGAACCCTATATAAAGGTTTGAAAGCCCAATTTCCCTTGCAAGGGCTTCACTTTTGTATGTAATGGGCCCGGCATCCGTAGTAAGCTCTTCCTGAATCGGAAGCCAGGAATGAAACCTTCCTATCCCAGGCTGATTTCTTAACTCCAGCCTTTTTTCGTAGTATTCCGCCCGCAAGAGGGAGTCATCGTTCTCACAGGTTAGCCTGTACTGCTGGCCACATTCTTTTCCGCATTTCACACATCTCAAATTAAATTTTCCCATCGCTATCAAAGAAAATTGGGTTTCTCTTGTTAAATATATTTCTTAAATATGTATAAAACTCACAGTTTATGTCCTTTTTGTATAGTGTTCTAAAATTAATATCCTTATTGGGATATTTAACTATTATTAGAGGAAGGAAAACATTTTAAGAGAGAACCAGAAAATCGAAAATAAATAAAATAGTTAAGGAAAAAAATAGGAGAGATGACAGAGGAATAGAGATAAGAGAATAGTGAGAATAAATGGGGGGAAATAGGGAAAAAAGAAGGCAACTAAGCAGGATAGAAGGAATTCGGTGTTGATTTGGGATCTTGCACACTTCTCCTGCCGTTGGGATAAACAAGGGTAAGGGTATCCGGTTGTACCCCGAATTCTCGGGATTCATGAAGATAGTATTGGTCACTTTTTCTGGAGATATTTGTTATCGTGAGTGAAGCACTGTCACTTCTTATCTCCCGGATCTTTACCTCCTGGAAGTCAGCAAAAATCTCCTTTATCTTGGGCTCCAGGTGTTTGCTTCCAAACAGGAATATGTACGCCTCAGCAAAGGCGCTGAGACGATATTCTACATAGACAGTCGCATTAGCCTTATTAAACTCTACTATCACGTTGTTAACGTGGATATACTTCCCTTCCCTGAACTGCTCAGTGCTCATTTCCGGAGATAATCTTGCAGCCAGTAAAATAGCCGAAATGATAAGGGCAATTACAATTATTGGTTTTACGTCCATGGTCCTTACTCAGTAATTAACCTCTTTTCTAATATCTCTTTCCTGCATTTTTTTCCTGCAAATATTCTATTATGAAATTTCTCCCTTGTAAGTAGAATATCCCGTCGGCTTTCTTGTGTGAGTCGATTTTTTGTCAGGATGTAGATATTTAACTATTTTATTTCTCTATATATATTTTGATCTTATTTGATTTTTCAGATCCAATATTGCCGGAGACCCCTCTTTCTCGATTCTGAACCTTATAAGTTCTATAATAAAACGTGTATTAAGGGGTAGATCAGAATAGAAGCCAGTAAACCAGAAGAAGCACGTTATCTCTTCTTGTTTATAATAATTATGAAACGTTTTTCGAATTTTTTCCTTTCCGATTTTAAGAATCATTCTTTCTGATTTTAAGAATCATTCTTTCTGGTTTTAAGAATCATTCTTTCTGGTTTTAAGAATCACTATTAGTAAACCAATTCCTGCAAAAACGAGACCGTAAATAATAGATTCTGCATTTAGCTGAGAAAAGAGAAACACAGTAGAAAGGGCTCCAAGAAAAGGGAGTAAGGGCAAGCGGCCTATGCTAAAAGGAACCTTAAAAGGGCGTTTTCTTCCTGGGTCAACAAATCGGAGCTTTATAAGGGAGATATTGACCATAAAAAAGACAATGAAAATCATAAAATTCGCGATATTTGCTACGGTTGTAATGTCTCTGAATAAAACAAAAAGAATTGAAAGGGAGGCAACTCCAAAAATTGCAACCCAGGGAGTCTGGTATCGTGAATGTACCCTTGAAAGACCTTCTGGCAGGGAGCCTCCATGCGCCATCCCGTAAACAATTCTTGAGCCTCCAAGCATGATCACAAGTACGGTATTCATTGTGGAGAAAAGGGCTATCCAGGACAGGAGAACAAAAGCATCATCCCCAAGAGCAACAGCTGCGACATCAGCAAGTGGAACTTCCGAGAGTCCGAGAACTTTATAATCAAGTACACTTACAGCACTTATTGCTACGCAAGTGTATAGGAATACAGCGAAGAATATGGCAATAAGCAAAGCTTTGGGAGTTGTTTTCTCCGCATCCTTTGTCTCCTGTGCTAGTCTTACAATGTCTTCAAAGCCGAGAAATGCGAAAAAAATTAGAGTAGAAGCTTCAAAAATCCCTGCAAGGCTCGGGGCCTCAAAATAGTTTACCGTACCAAGATAAGGAATTCCCACATAAATGATTATTAAAAGTCCTGTAAGTTCTATCAAAGCTATTAAAATAGCCACCCGCGCAGATTCTTTGATTCCATAAACCATGAGAAGGCTGAGCCCAATAAACAACCCTACAGCCCCTACCAGACTCCCAACTCCGAAAAGGTTACTGAAGTATCCTCCAAAGCCAAGCGCAACCGCAGAACTGGTTATTGCCACAAAATAGATGACAAGCAACCCTACAAATAAGCCCACGCGCTCTCCAAAAGCTCTCTTTACAAATTCATATTCGGCGCCTGCCCTTGGATACATAGAAGCAAGCTCCATATAGCTGAGGGCCGAAAGTGCAGCAGTAACCCCTGCAAAGAGAAAGGAAAACCAGACCATGTTGCCTGCAAGCCCTGCAGCCTTCCCTATAAGCACATAGATCCCGGCTCCTAGAATATTGCCAATTCCAACTAAAGTAATCTCCAGTAAACCCAGTTCCTTTTTTAGTCCAGTCTCCCCTTCCATGAAGAAACACCTGCATTTAAAACTTCAAGTACAGAGCCACAAAGATGTCTTAAAGGCGGGCCTTATGTCTTGATGAAAAATTTACATCCTAAAAAGCCATCTCCTGAAAAGATATACCCCACAGATTATACCTCAACAGCTTGTGTCTCAATAGATTATGTTGAAATGATTGTGTTCTAAAAGATTTCTAGTGATAAAAGCGGTGTAACATCACTACACAAGATTTATAATTTTGCAATTATGTAATGATGTTACGGCGAAACAATGGTAACTGTAAATTCAACCTTTAATAATTTCTCTGAAGTACCTATTCTCATGGACCTTTTAGGTCAATTTAGCAACGATTATGAATATACTACAAAAGGAATTTTTCGAAGAAAAACTCCTCCATTATGTCCTATATGTAATAATCCTATGGTCCATAATGGTTATAATCCATACACCAAACAAGGTCTTGGAGAAATCATTATTGGCAGATACAAATGTTCACATTGTGGTAATACACAGGAAGAAACCCGAAGTTTTTGGGAAAATCTGAAGACTTTACTTTTAGATTCGTTCAATGATTTCTTCCAACTGCTCAGATATCACAACGTTTCCTATGATGGAATTTCTGCTATAATGGACTTTATATACCCAATATCAAAAAGTACCATTTTAAGAGAATTCAACAAACAAATGGATCAAGAGAATATTCCAAAATTAGAGAATGTACGTATGGTACACTATGACGAACAGCATCCAAAGGCAGGGCGTTGTCCGAAATACCGTTTAACTTTACTGGATACAATAACTCAACGACCACTAGCAGATGAACTTTTTGATGATAAAAGTTCGGAAACCATTAAAAAATTCCTACAAGGCAATCTCGACACATCAGAACCTGTGTTTATAGTTACGGATTTTGATCCAAGATATCCAGAAATATTAAAAGAAGTATTTGGAGAAAAGTTAGTTCATCAATATTGTCTGATGCATCTTGACAAGCTTATAGTAAGTGATTTCCCAAGGAAAACGACCATTGAACAGGAGCTATTGAAATACAGATTGTTAAATATATTTTACAATCGTGAAACTGAGATTAAATTTTTAGAAGAGCTCCAATCTGAGGAACTTTATGTAATTCAAAACGAAAAAAAGCACAAAGAATGGATTAAGATCGCAAAAAAAGAATTTTATCAGCTTTTACACAAATTAGAGCTACAGAGAAGACGGAATAAAGAGAATCTTCCATTCCATAGCCTTGAAAAGTCAAAGATCAACTTTGAAGAATTAATGAAACAAATCAGAACATATGAAGAAGTAATTCAAAAACGATTGAGGATGATTAATAAACACTGGTTGAATCTTACTTTGTTTCATTTTCTTCCAGGAGCGCCAGCGACAAATAATCCTATTGAGAGCTATTATTCTAAAAGTCTAAAAACTGATAGCAAGAAGCAGTTTAGGACGGATTGTGGAATTGAGAATCAGATTAAACTTACTGAAATGAAAAGATCAAATTTATTCAAGAAACCGGAGAAGTCACTTATAGAGTTGTTCAAATTATTTACTCCATTTAAGTTTTAGTGAGTAATTTTGATAGAAATGTCATTAATATAGTAGCGAAGCGTATCGATTTTAGTCCATAACTGAAGTGAAATGAATCAAGTAGGTAACAAATATGTAACAAATTCTTTGGCTTTACTGCCGAAGAACGTGTTTCTCAAGGAACTTTTGAGTTTATTTAGATAGTCAATAGAGAAAATTGCAGTTTTGAGAAAGAAAAAAGTGAAAAATCACTAGATTACGGAATTGAGTCATGTTTATCCTAAAATAATTCTATCAGATCTACAAGAATGAGTAGATCTAAAACCATGACCATATCTAAAAGTACGAACAGATATGATACTATGAATAAATTTACGTCATTATTTCTTGGAAGTTATTCTTTCATATAACTCCTTTATACCACAAAACACTCAGTTCCCTACATTATGTTCAACTCAAGCGATTATACCATAAGAAACTGATTTCAGCATTTTTGTTATAAAATAAAAGTTAAGAACATTAAGCCACAGAAGTATGAATGAAGGTTACAGAAGTAAATGAAGATTATAGAAGTAAATGATTTAGAGCAGGTCGACATAAAAGTGCATTCAATTTTTCTATTGATATCGTTTTTATCGGAACTTTTGAAATTCAGATTTAAATCAAAAATTACTGAAATGTTAACGATTACAGAGTATGAATGATAGATTTCGGAGTAAATTAGATAAATGACAAGATTGTGTGTAAATGATATAGTACGATATGATACTGTTTTTAAGTGAACATGTAAAAAATAACAATTAAGGATATTTAGATGTTAGGATGATGCTTACTGACGAATGTAGGAAGTAAAGTATGATTGAAGATTTCAGAGGTATGAATGAAGGTTAGTAAATTGAGCTTACTTGCCCGCTCCATAGACCTCAGTTATCCCACGAACAGGGCAATTGTAATAATTACCTTAATTTTCTTCCTTGGAGCTTCAAGCCTTCAATTTATCCTTGAACGAGATGTTTTTTCGGCCTTATATTCTGGCTTAAAAGCAGGAGCATCAGTGTTTCTTGCATGGGCGTTTGCAAGAGAACTGGACCCGGATAATGAGCTTTCTGCTTTTTTTGCAGCTTTTTTAGGCTGCATGGGGTTTTTGCTTTTTCCTTCCCCATTTCTGCTTGCTCTCTTGCTAGGACTTCTCCAAATCCGTATACTGAATAGAAGTATTGGCCTGCCTTCAAAAATCTCAGATTCCCTTGCTGTGCTTTTGCTTTCAGGCTGGATTTCATTGCAGGAAGATTGGATTTTCGGTTTATTAACTGCACTGGCTTTTTTCCTGGATTCTTTCCTTCCGAAACCCAACCGTCAAAATCTTATTTTCGGAGTGGCCTCTTTTATAGTTGCAGTACTTGCCTTTTTAAGGGATGCAGGAAGGGAAAGCATGATTTTGAATACGGCGCTGGGGTTATTCATGCTTGCAACAGCTCTCCTTTTTATTCCCAGGATCCTTAGCTCTCGAAAAATAGAATCCAAAGGAGACCTAACAGGAGTCCACTTTGGACCCTCTGCGCGTGCAGCTTGCACAGCTTGTAGCGTTATTGAGCGTAATTATATATGCAGCTCTGAGAGGATGGGCAGGAATTGAAAGCCTCATGCCATTATGGGCAGCGATTTTGGGCATTTCCCTATATGCGTATTTACAGATACTAATAAAGAGATTATTCAAGGTTTCTCAACCAGATTAGTTAAATTAGACTGGATAGAAGAAACAAAGTGAAGCTTACGAGAAATGCTGTAAATAGATTTCTAAGAAAGCCAAATTCTCATTAGTATAAAAATGTAGAAATTTAAAAGTTCACTGCAAGTATGCAATCACGAAGTTCTAATAAATATAGATCTCCCCGGCTTCCATCTCTTTTACGAAGATTTGCAATAACGTTAAATAGAGCAAGAATTAAGCTATTCCATCCTTCAACTACCAGAAAAACTAGAATGAGGCCCTAAAAATGAGCACAGAAATTAATTTTACCTGCCCCAAATGTGGGAACACCTCCTACGAAACAGGCGAAATCCGTTCCACAGGTGGTTTTCTCACTAAACTTCTCGATATCCAGAACAAGAAATTTACCCATGTCACCTGCAAGCGCTGTAAATACACCGAATTTTACAAGGCCGACAGCAGCATGCTGGGGAATATTTTCGATCTGTTTACTTAAGGCTGAGCTGTAGAAGGAGGTTTTTGGTTAAGATTACTTTCTTCTCCCGTTTTTTGTTATTTTGATATTTATTAGCCGGGGCTGGACAGTAGCGTCTTTAACGGAGCTTTTTCACGCTCGACGGAGGAGAGCGGTCTTTTCGTGAAATTAAAATAGCGAAATGAGAATTGAGATGAACCGAAACAGAATTTTTTTGGCTCTTCGCTGTTTCGAGTGGGTAATTCAGATCCACTTCCTGAATGTAAGAGTGACATACCTAATATTTAGAAACTTTTGTTGTGAAATATCACATGCAAGGTCGATGTTTATCTTTTTTGTGTAGTTACTTTCCAACTGGAAAATTATTTTCAACCCACACAAAACAGCGAAGAGCCATTTTTTTTGCATCTTTTAGCTGGCCGCAATAAGAACATACCGGCACTTTTCTTTATTTCCTCAAAATGCGAATTATTTGGGATATCTAAGGATACCTTAAAAGTCAATGTAATCTGGAATTTCAGAACATTTATCAATAAGAGACCTCATTTCCCTGTTCTATATCCCCACACTTCTCTGAGAAACTTTACGATTTTTCCAGCTCTTCAGAACGGCTTTGTTCGGAATCAGAAATGTTTGCATCTTTTCTTTGAATACAAGAAAAAGCCGCGCGAAGGCGCGTGGACAAATTCGGTTTAAGAAGGCTGGTCCGGTGTCTCGTGTTCAGTTTCCAGCGCTTCAAGTTTTTCCCGCGTGAGGCTGAGTTCTTCCTTGAGCTTTTTGTTTTCAGGATCACTTTTACTCAGGGTTTCTAGAATTTCAAACGCTTTTTTGAAATTCTCTTTTGCCTCTTCTTTTTGCCCTCTTTTGGAAAATAGAACTCCTAGATTATTGAGCATCATTGCTACATTTGATTGGTACGATAAATTTTCAGGGTCTGTTTGGAGAAGATTTTGAGAGATTGATAGGTGCAGCTCATAGCATTTTCTTGCTTGAAGAAAATTGCCCGTGTTATAGAAAAGGTTTCCAAGAGTGCCGATGGCGTCGAGATTCATCTGAAAAATTGACTGATAAAGTTCGTTATCAGGGTCTTTTGAGATAAGTTCATCAGTAGCTTTTAAGGTAACAGAATGAATTTTCAAGGATTCTTCGTATGCACCTAAGATCTGCATTAGATGTCCCTTTTTAGTCTGAACGTAGAGAAAAATATCATATGCTTCAGCTTTAAGTGAGGCCTCTTCAGCTTGTTCAAGCTTTTTTGAGGCTTCTTTGTGTTTGCCTTCTTGCATTAGCGATAAAGCTTCATTGAGGTTATTTACTGCTGAATCTCTCCAACTCTCGGACATAGGAGAAGAATGAATTCAGGATAGCTTAAATCTTGTGTTTTTTACGCTGCAATTGCAACAAAAATTCGAGAATAAGAAATTATTTGCTTCTTTTTCCTTTGAATGCAGGAAAAAGTCGGGCTGAAGGCGCGTAGACAAATTCGGTTTAAGAAAGCTGTTCAGGTGTCTCGTGTTCAGCTTCCAGCGCTTCAAGCTTTTCCCTCGCGAGGCTGAGTTCTTCGTTGACCTTTTTGTTATCAGGGTCTTTTACACTCAGGATTTCCAGGATTCCAAGTGCTTTATTGAAGTTCTCTTTTGCCTCTTCTTTTTGCTCTTTTTCAGAAAGCAGGATTGCGAGGTTGTTAAGGGTCGTTGCTACATCTAATTGGTGAGTAAATTGGTGTGTGGCGTTTTCTATATCTGTTTTGAGAATCTTTTGTCTCATTTCCAGGGCTTTTTCATACTTTTCTTTCGCTTCTTCGATAAAACCCATGTCAAAAAGTAAGACGCCTGAATTGTTGAGTATGGCTCCTACGTATAATTGGTATGTTATGTTTTCGGGGTCTGTTTGGAGGATTTTTTCATAAATGTCGAGGGATTTTTCGTAATTGTTTTTTGCTTCTTCCAGGCGGTTCATATTAGAAAACAGGATTCCTAAATTGTTGAGGGTCATTGCTACATCTGATTGGTATGTGATATTTTGGGGATCTGTTTTGAGGATTTTTTGCCTTATTTCGAGAGCTTTTTCGCATCTTTCTTTTGCTTCTCCTAGATTCCCCATTTTTTGGAGCAGGTTCCCCAAGTTGTTCAGGGTCATTGCTCCATCGTACAGATACGCTAGTTTTCTTGGGTCTTTCTTGAGAAGATTTTCATAAATTTCGAGAGATTTTTCGTACCTGTCTTTCGCCTCTTCTAAGTAATTCCTATCAGAAAGCAAAGTTCCTATATTGTTGAGGGTCATTGCAGCATCGGATTGGTAAGTGACATCTTTTGGGTATTTTTCAAGGAGCTTTTCATAAATGTTGAGAGCTTTTTGGTACCTCTCTTTCGCATCTTCAATGTGCCCAATATTTTTAAGTAAGGTTCCCAAGTTGTTGAATATTGTCCCTATGTATGATTGGTATACGATGTTTTCTTTATCTTTTATGAGGAGGTTTTCATAAATATCGAGGGCTTCTTCATACTTTTGTTTTGCCTCGTCGATGCGGCCCATATCGAAAAGCAGCATTCCTAAATTGTTGAGTGTTGTCCCTGAGTATGACTGGTATGTAACGTTTTCAGGATCTGCTTTAAGGAATTTTTGGAAGATTGAGAGGTTCAGTTCGTAGAAATCTTTTGCTTCGAGAAAACGCCCCATGCTGTGGGAAAGGTTTCCCAGGGTGAAAATAGCGTCGAAGTTTATTTGAAGACTTGATTGGTAATATTCATTATCAGGATCTTTTAAGAGAAGGTCCTCAGTAGTCTTTATGGCAAGAGAATAGATTTTCAGGGCTTCTTCGTGCTCACCTAAGGTCTGCATTAGTTGCCCCTTCATGGTCTGGAGAGACAGAAAAATGTCATCTGCTTTAGCTTTCTGTGCAGCACCTTCGGCTTTTTCAAGCTCTTTTAAGGCTTCCTCGAGTTTGCCTTTTTTCATTAGGGATAGTGTCTTTTGAAAATGTTTCTTCGCTGAATCTCTCATACTCCTAAACATAGATAAAAGAATGAATTCATGAGAGTTTAAACGTTGTGCTTATTACACTGCAATTGTAACAAAAAATTCGAGGATAAGAAATATATTTGCTTCTTTTTCTATTCACACTTTGCTTCTTTTCTATTCACAGAGGAATTCCCGCCGAGAAAAGCTTCATGGAAACGTGTGGACAAACTCGGTTTAAGAAGGCTGGTTCGGTGTCTCGTGTTCAACTTCCAGCGCTTCAAACTTTTCCCGTGTGCGGCTGATTTCTTCCTTGAGAGTTTTGTTTTCAGGATCGCTGTTGCTCAGGTTTTCAAGGATTTCAAGTGCTTTTTTAAAGTTCTCTTTTGCCTCTTCTTTTTGCCCTCTTTCGGAAAGCAGGGTTCCAAGGTTGTTGAGGGTCATTACTGTGTCAGATAGATATTCCAGTTGTCCTGGATAGTTTTTGACAAGTTTTTCATAGATTTTCAGGGCTTTCTCGTAGTTCTCTTTTGCTTTTTCTGTTTGGCCCATTCCAGCAAGCAGTTCTCCCAGGTTGTTGAGAGTATTTCCTGCGTACATCTGGTAAAAACTGTTTTCTGGCTGGAATTCGAGTCTTCTACGGGAAATTTCAAGGCCAGTTTCATAGCTTTGTTTCGAAAATTCGAGGTTATCCATTCTCCGGAATATATTTCCAAGGTTCCCGATATTGTTTAAGTTAACTAAGAGGGTGTCAAGGTAAAATTTGTTCTCCGGGTCTGTTTCAAGGATTTTTTCGCTGATTTTTATGGAAAAAGTATAGGTCTCCAGGGCCTCATCAAGCCTGCCCAGGGATTGCAACAGTTGGCCTCTTGCTTTTAAGGTATGGAATAAAACTGCTCCGTCTTTTGCTTCACATGCGGCTTTTTCAGCTCCCTGGAGTGATTCTAGGGCTTCTTCGAGCTTTCCTTCTTGCATCAGATCCAGGGATTCGTTAAAATGTTTAACTGCTTCTTCTCTCAACTGCTCGGATCTTCCAGCCATATTAAAAAAAACGGGCTTGAAACGTTTAAGGTTTTGTTTTAGATTGTGTTTTTTACTTCTGTTTCTGCCTTTTCTTCCAACTCTATATATATAACTAGAAGCTAAATTATAGGTGCTCGTAGATTCATATCTTTCTTTTAGCCACGTTTTTTGAACATTTTGAAACTTATAGGTATTAATATGAGTATTTAGAGAAAGGGAAATAGCGTGGACATGGAAACAGGGAAAGAAAAGGACAGAAAGGATCAGGGACAGGATAGAATCGACACTCCTAAAAATAGAATTCCTAAAAATAGAATTGATAAAAACAGAACTCCTAAAGATAGCATTTCCAAAAATACCAGGCACGAAAGAACATACTTTATACTTGTAAGTATCTTTCTTGCAGCTATCCTCTTTTATACCCTTTATATCGGTGAACTTTTCTGGGGTATAGTTATTGATATTCTGATTTTGAGGCTTTATTTCCTCATGAAGAGGGAAAGGCGTTATTTAAGAGAGGGTGACCAGAATGAAGAGGAAGCTGGAATTCCTCATGACCCCAATATGAAAAGGCGCATCTGGGTTGCTAATATGCTTGTTACCCTTTTTGTGCTTGGGCTGGTTATTTATTCATACTTTGCTTTGCAGTTCATATGGGGAGTCGTTGCGGGATTATTGATTTTGCTTTATATACACATGTTGCTGTTCTCAGGAGATAACCTTTAATCTTAGGCTTTAGGCTTAGTCTTTGGCATTCTTAAAGTCTAAAGCCTGAATAGACTTTAAGTTCAGGCTTTAATTTCTTTTAGACTTTAATTTCTTTTACGCTTTGAGTTTTTTAGAGTTTAGGATTTAGGGTTTAAGTTTTAAATTTTAAGTTTTAAGATTTAAAAGGTTACAGGCTAATTTAAAATACGATTTAAGATCATAAAGGTCATTTTAGCCTCGTTAAATGTCTTTTTAGTCTCATTAATACCTTAATACTAATGAAGATAAAGTCATTTATCCGAAAATGTCAATTAGATGAATGAGATGAGGTATTGCGATGTCTAGAGTGAACCTGATACTGTGATAATGGTTAACTCGTGCTGGTAAACAATCTGAAAAAGTGAATGAAGCAAAAGTTAAAAACCTTGATTTGCCAAAGTAGAAAAGGATGAGATGTGGGTTATAGTCCAAAAAAAATAGTTCCAAGAATGGAAATTTATGAGGATGATGGCCGTGGATGTGAGTTTTGCAACAGGTTAAAGGTTAATAATTTCTTTATTATAGCCAAGAAACCAATTTGTGGTGAAAATTAATTGAATCGGAAGCAAAAAGTTTAAAATCTATTACACTTTTGTAACTGATGGACTTAAATTTTATGTAGAAGATATTTTGAAAATTTATGGAGAAATAATAGAGTTTCAAGAACAGGAAAAGAGGAAGGCCAAAAAATCGAAAGATTAATGTCTTTTTAGCGTCCATTAAATGTCTTTTTAGTCTTACTAGAGGCTTTACAATATTTTAGAGGCTCTCCAGTCTTTCCCGGGTTAAGGCGATGGTTTCCTGGATTTTTTTGTTTTCAGGCTGCTGGGTGAGCAGGTTCTCCTGCATGGCCATGGCTTTTTCAAGGTTCTGTTTTGCAGCATCCTTTTTTTCAGGGCCAAGCTGTATTAGGCAACTTCCTAACTGGCTGAGCGCGACTGAGAGTTCGGCTTGATAGCCCACATTGTCGGGCTTTTCTTCGAAGAGTTTTCCATAAATCTCAACTGATTCCTTAAGGATCTCGCATGCTCTTTCAAAGGAACCGGTTTTCATAAGAAAGCTTGCGTAGTTGTTGAGATTGTCCCCGGCATACGATCGGAAGACTGTATTGTCTGGTTCCTGGGTCAAAAGGTTAATATATATTTCACGGGCGCGGATGTAAAATTCGGGAGCCCTATCGTTTTGGCCTTTCTCTCTAAGAAGGTTGCCAGTATTGCTCAGGGTTGTACCCATATAGTGCTGGTAGTCGGAATTTTCAGGATCTGTTTTGAGAAGTTCAGTACCTGCCTCGAGGGCTTTTTCATAGGTATCGAGAGCCTCATCATATTTCGATGCAGTAAAGAGAATTCCTCCGCGAGTGAAAAGAATATAATAGAGGGTGTCGGTTGACTTTGCTTTTTTAGCGGATTTCTCAGCTTTATCGAGGGTTTCAAGCGCTTTATCCAGTCTGCCTTTTTTGATCTGTGCTACGGCACTGTGAATCTGTTTCAAAAGGAGAAGATTCTTTATCTTGCTTCTGGACATAGAGAAAAATGCCCTTCGTTTTTTTAAATAACTGTCGATGCTGATTTATGGGTGAGGAGTTCGACAGAAAGAATGTGAAGGATGTACAGGAAGGATGTGATGGATGTACAGAAAGGATGTGAAGGATGTACAGGAAGGATGTGAAGGATGTACAGGAAGGATGTGAAGGATGTACAGGAAAATACGAGAGATATCAGGAAGGTTAAAGAATATACAGGAAAAGTGCTAAAGACATACAGGAAGGATAAAAGAATAATGGGAAAATATCAAGGGTCTTCTGGAAGGATATAAAGAATAAAGAAATAAATATAAGGATCTACAGAAAAAACATAAAAGCTATACAAGAAAATACGAGAGTTATAGATAAACATCTAAAAATATGCGAAAAGTATATGAGGGATATTAATAGATTCTTAATTTGTGGGAGATACTGAATGTATATATACAGGATGTAGCATAAGGGGATTGAGATTTCCCGTTGATCAAATTGAGACTTAACTTTAAAAATAAATTTTCAGACTAGAGAAATACAACTAGCAAATAGTATATAACAAAAGGTATGTATAGATTATATACAATGGCAGGTTAATTTTATATACCGCAAGTATATATAATTAGCCAATGTATATATGGGGTTACAGTAACAGCAGGTATTAGTTATTGTGGCATCCGCGTTTTGCCATTCACTTTATCACTAAGTTCATTTTTTGGAAATAGTCAAATATATGTATCTACCAGATAACATCTATTTAATAACGTTAGATATGTGAGCTAACCATGGTGTATAATAAAAATCAAAAAATGTCCGATACGTGCATGACTGTATCTGATTCCAATCAGGTTCCAACGGATTCTGATTCTAATCAAGTTAATGCTAAACCTGAGCCCAATCATAAATTTGATTATGATATGGAGGAAGATGTTGATATCGGCTTTATATTTGAGGATACTTCTAATATAGATGTTCCCAAACTTCTTATCGACCAGGTATTGGGGCAGGAACATGCAGTTGAAGTCGTAAAAAAGGCAGCCAGCCAGAGGCGGCACATCATGATGATAGGGACACCCGGAACTGGGAAGTCCCTGCTTGCAAAAGCAATGGCAGAGCTCCTACCTAAAGAAGAGCTCAAAGATATCCTTGTATATCCTAATATGGAGGACCTCAACAATCCTAAAATCAGGGAGGTCCCTGCCGGAAAGGGCAGAGAAATTGTAATGGCTCACAAGATGGAGGCTAGAAAAAAAGCCCAGGCCAGAAATATGCTCATGATGCTTTTTGTAGTGGGCATTATTATCTATTCTTATTTTGTTGCCCAATTACTCTGGGGTATCATTGCAGGCATAATGATCCTGATGTTAACCCGTCAATTCCTTCCTAAAGAGGAAATGATGATTCCAAAATTGGCGGTTTCAAATTATGATAAAGAGCACGCACCCTATATCGATGCAACCGGAGCTCACGCAGGAGCTCTGCTTGGTGATGTAAGGCACGACCCCTTCCAGTCCGGAGGACTTGAGACTCCTGCTCATGACAGAGTGGAAGCAGGGGACATCCACAAAGCCCATAAAGGAGTGCTCTTTATTGATGAGATTAATACTCTCAGGCTTGAATCCCAGCAGAGCCTCCTGACTGCGCTTCAGGAAAAGGAATATCCGATTACCGGGCAGTCCGAAAGAAGCTCGGGTGCTCTTGTTAAAACCGAGCCTGTACCCTGCGACTTTATCATGGTTTCTGCAGGAAACCTGGATGCCGTGCAGAAGATGCATCCTGCGCTCAGGTCAAGGATAAAAGGTTATGGATATGAAGTCTACATGCGAGACTCCATGGAAGACTCCCCTGAAAACCGGAAGAAACTGGTCCGTTTTGTGGCCCAGGAAGTTGTCCGGGACGGACACATTCCTCACTTTGACGAAGGCTCAGTGAAAGAAGTAATCAGGGAGGCCAGAAGGAGAGCAGGTCGGAAAGGTCACCTCACTCTTAAGCTTCGTGACCTTGGAGGGCTTGTGCGTGTGGCAGGAGATATTGCCCATGCTGACGGGGCTACAATCACAACTGCAGAACATGTGCTTGCAGCAAAGAGGATTGCCAGATCTATTGAGCAGCAGCTTGCAGACAGCTACCTGGAACAGCGCAAGGAATACGAATCTTTCATGAGAAAAGGTTCTGCTGTGGGCAGAGTCAACGGGCTTGCAGTCATGGGCGGAGACTCAGGGATAGTGCTTCCTATAGTATCCGAGGTCACCCCCAGTATGTCTGGAGCTGAGGGGCGCATAATAGCGACTGGTAAGCTCAAGACTATTGCAAAAGAAGCAGTGCAGAACGTCTCTGCCGTTATTAAGAACATGACAGGTACGGATATTACCAGACACGATGTTCACATTCAGTTTGTAGGGACATATGAAGGTGTAGAAGGAGACAGTGCATCTGTTTCCATTGCAACAGCCGTTATATCTGCCATTGAAAAGATACCTGTGGACCAGACTGTAGCAATGACAGGTTCTCTCTCTGTCAGGGGAGATGTACTGCCTGTAGGTGGAGTTACCTATAAGATCGAGGCTGCAGCCCAGGCTGGCCTGAAGAAAGTCATAATCCCGAAGGCAAATGAGGCAGACGTTCTTATCGAGAAGGCATACAGGGATAAGATTCAGATTATTCCCGTGTCCACTATTGCGGAAGTAATGGAACACAGCCTTGTGGGCCCGAGAAAGAACCCAATCATTGAAAGACTCAAAAACATCACAAAACTCAGCTTCGATATTCCAGAAGTCGCACCCGCTACCGTACAGGCTAAAAATATTTTCCGATGCAGGAACTGATTATGACAAGCATTATGCAGGACATTAAATTTTATGACTGCAGGATAGTAGAGGGCAGTTCCACCACTATTATCCTGGATAACGGAAAGATAGAGGAAATTTCAAAAAACTTCACACAGGGGGCCGGTGTAAGGGCTCTCTGTGGGGGTTCCTGGGGTTATACGGCTGTAGAGGGGGAAATTGACCTTAAAAAAGGGGTCGACGCCGCTTCTAAACTTGCTTTTTCTATGAATGCGAACACCCCAAGAGAACATATAGAAATTGCAGCTGTAAGTGCTCCTGAGATAAAAAATCTTCCTGAAATTAGTATCGACCCAAGAAATGTTGCCATCGAAGAGAAAGTCGACCTTTTGAAGGACATTGAAGCTAATGCAAAGGTCAAAGGAGTCCACAGCACAAAAGTATCTTACCTTGAGTCCGAATTCAAAATCGAATACCGAAGTTCGGATGGACTCGAATGCTCATATGAACTTCTAAACGTTGGTTTTTCTGTCTCTGCAGTAGCTTCTGAGAACGGCGTGTACCAGGCAGGCAGAGAAAGTCGCTTTGGATACGGCTATGAGCTTTTTGAAAAAGAAAATGTTATGGAGCTCGCAAACCGGGCAGGAAACACTGCAGTTGAACTCCTTAAAGCTAAAACCCCCAAAGGGGGAGAAATGCCTGTGCTGCTTGACCAGGAACTTGCCGGGGTCTTTGCACACGAAGCTGTTGGACATGCATCTGAAGCCGATCTCGTCCTTGAAGGAGATTCCATTCTTGAGAACAGAATAGGAGAACAGATAGCATCACCCCTTATTACGATTATTGACGACCCTACTCTGCACGAGTTTGGGTATTATCCTTTTGATGCCGAAGGAGCACAATCGAGAAGGACAGAAATAATCAAGGACGGAGTTTTTAATTCTTATCTTCATTCCCGGGAAACGGCTGCCAAACTTGGGGGAACACCCGGAAATTGCAGGGCGCAGGGCTATTCCATGCCAGTTGTCAGAATGAGCAATACCTTCATAGATAACAGGGATGCAAAGTTTGAAGAGATGCTTGAAGAAGTCAGGGATGGGATGTATCTAATAGGCTCCAGAGGCGGACAGGTGAATACCGGGGAAGGAATTTTCCAGTTCAATGCCGAAAAAGGGTATCTTATAAAGAATGGAGAACTTACAGAGCTCGTAAAGGACGTATCTCTCTCAGGCAAGACTCTTGAGATTCTTAACCATATAGCTCTTGTGGGCAATGACCTTAAGATGACTGCAGGAAGATGCGGAAAAGCAGGACAGCTTGTGCCTGTTTCTGACGGTTCCCCTCATCTTGCTATCTCAAAAGCCCTTGTAGGAGGTGCTTGAATATGTATGAGCTTGCAAAAAAAGCCCTCAATATGGCAGAAAAAGCAGGGGCTGAAGAAGCTGAAATTTATTATGCTGCAAGTCACTCAACAGGTGTGAATTTCAAAAAGGATTCCCTTGACAATGCCAAAGATCGTTTCTCGGAAGGCATTGGAATTCGAGCCATAGTAAATGGAGCAGTTGGCTTTGCCAGCACTAATTCTTCAAGAAGACTCGAAAATGCTGTAGAAATCGCAGTCGCTGAAGCCAGAGTTCGGGAACATGATCCTGACTGGGTAGGACTCCCTTCGAATGGGAAATACCCCATTGTTTCGGGTATCTTCGATAAAAAAGTCGAGGCTCTTGAACTTGAAGAATGTATAAACTACGCAATGGACCTTGTTGAAGGCACAAAAGAGCTCTCCGGCACGCTTCCAACCTCAGGAGGTTTTACCCGGGCAAAAAGCAGGCAGCTTATCCTGAACACAAACGGGATAGAAATAGAAGAAGAAGCCACAGCAGTTTCCGGTTTTGTAGATGTTATTACGGTAAACGGACATCCTTCCACAGCCTATGATTTTGCTGTTTCCCGTTCTCTTGATATTGACTTCTTTGCTCTGGGAAAAAATGCATCCGACCTAGCCCTGAAGTCCAGCGGCGGGATAAAAATCGAACCTCAAAAGACTGATGTCGTTTTCCATCCTTTTGCCTTCTCAGATATTCTTGAAGAAGCTTTTGCCCCGTCAATTGATGCGGATAATGTTCAGAAAGGAAGGTCAGGCCTGATAAACAAACTCGGGGAAGAGCTTGCAGCTCCTGAACTATGCATTTACGATGACGGGCTGGTTGAAGCGGGAATTGAGACTTCAGCCGCAGACGACGAGGGGGTCCCTTCACAGCGCACGACTGTAATTGAGAAAGGCGTACTTAAAACCTATCTGCATGACAGTTACACCGCGGGAAAAGCAGGCGTTAAAAGCACAGGAAACGGCTCGAGATTTTCGTATACAAGTCCTCCCTCAGTCGGGCTCAGAAATTTCATAATCGATTATCCCCAGAAGGACATTATTGCTGACACCCAATCAGGAGTTTTTGTTAATACGGTCATAGGTGCCCATACGGCAAACTCAATTTCCGGGGATTTTTCTGTAGAAGCCAGAAACGCTTTTACGATTAAGGACGGAGTTCTTGATAAGCCCATTAAGTCTCTTATGATTTCGGGCAATGCTTTCGAACTCTTAAGGAATATTACGGGTGCAGGCCTTGATGTCAGGAAAGTTGGAGGCATAATTACACCTTCGATCCGTATTTCGGATATGAGTGTAGTAGGGTAAAGCCTCTTTACTATCTTTTTTCCAATATTTAAATAAGTTTTATACTAATCAGTTTTATAAAATTCACATCTTAGAAAAGTTTTTTATTATGGATATTCCCATCTCAGAAGAGTTTTCGATTATGAGTATTCTCATCTCAGAAGAGTTTTCTACAATGAGAATTCTTCATCTCAGAAGAGTTCTCTATTATGAGTATTCTCATCTCAGAGGAGTTTTCGCAATGAGAATTATTTTTTTCAGAAGAATTCTTTTGTTTTTCTTTATTCGGAATTCTCACCTCTCACAACGAGCACAGGTACTTTTGAGTGCCTTACCACATTTTCGGCAACGCTTCCTAGAAGGAATCTGTCGAGCCCTGTTTTCCCGAGTGTCCCTATCACTATCATCTCGATGTCATTCTGTTCTGCAAATTTTATAATTTCGTCTGCTGGATGTCCTTCAAGAAACACGGATTCGACCTCTACACCAGCAGCTTTAGCGGCGTCTTCTACGAAACCTATGGCTCTCTTCCCTTCGCTTATGAAATGCTCCCTAGCTGCCTTTTCCCATCCGAAGTCCCTGGCAGAATGGACCGTAGGGATTATCACATATACTGCATAGAGCTTTGATCCAGTGATTCTAGCGAGATCGATTCCTTTCTCAATTGCTTTTCTGGCGGGTTTCGAACCGTCGGTTGCAATCATTATTCTTTTATATGTTTCATCTCCCATATTAAATCCCCAAATTTAATTTCTTGTAAGACCTTGTAAACCTTATGTTTCCTTCAGCCTTCTAAATAAGTCCCTTGCACAGATCCATCTTACTTATCCGTTTATTGACAGTCATGTGTGTTTTGCTCCCACATAATTCAATATGAATTATTATATAAATTGTTATTTAACAGAACATTAAGTGATCGAAATCATTGTCCTGTTATTCAAAGTGGAAAAAGATCTCAAGATAACTTTAGCAAACGTTTTTTATTTTTTAATATTGATTTCTTCTAAAACAAATCAAATTTTTTGCATAAAGGTGATGTTTGAGTAATAGCCCATTTGGGGGAAAAGCTCTTTAAAACTCAATGTAATTCGGATAATTTTGACACAAAAAGATATTAATTTTCAATGCAACCAATAAATTTATATATTACTTACCCATCAGAAGGGGTAGTGAACGGGTAAAGCTCAAGATCAAATTCTATTGATAAAACTCATCTCCAACATATTTTAACCTCCTTTAAAACCCCCGTTCACTGCCTTGTTTTTTATATTTTTTCTAAGTGAATACAAGTAATTCTTAGTTATTTTTGCTATATTTTCCCTTCCGGTTTGAATTTTCTTCATTTATATTTTTAGAATGCCTTTTGTCAGCAAACTCTTCCCAAGAGAGCTTTCCTATAGTTATGAACAATGATTTGGAAGAGAGCTCTCCTATAGTTATGAAGCAATACTCAACAGTACCAACAGGATCAAGAGCCTTACAAAAACGCTAATGGCAGTAGAGTATGCAACTATCTGAAAACCCAGGCGTGTCCCGAAAATAGCTATCTTTCCAGGAAGCTGGCTGCGAAACGCAAAAATAGGAAGCATGAACATGCTGCCGAGCATTAGCACGATCATTGCCTGAATGTTTGTGATTCCCCCTGAATGGATCATTGGGCCAAGAAGAGAGATTCCGAGAATAGGGCTTGCGACATAGCTTGTCAGTGGGATAATCGATTCAGGCGGTATTTTAAAAAATTCGGCGAAGGGGAACACACTGAAAATCTCAAAAGCTCCCCTTTCCTGAAGAACAAAGATAAAGGTAGTTGCAATAAGGTAAATACCTGCAATCTTCAAAAAAGCCCTGAATTCTTTCCTGAAAGCCCTACTAAATGCCGTTTTTATGGATATTTTTTCTTTATCCTGTGTTTTGGGAGCCTGGCAAGAGTTGCCTTTCAGAAACAGCTTGCTTGCAATTGTAATGACCAGGATTTTAAATATTGCAGTTACTACGAATACAAGGGTGTAAAATCCTCCTACCACTAAACCAAGTGCAGGCAAAACTATTGGGATCTGGTAGGTAAAAAGTTCCCGGAAATAAGCAGGTGTAGCGTTCATCATCGCGCAGAGCAAAATCTCCCTGTCATCCAGACAATTCTCTTTCTTTGCCTGGAAAAGCATACTGTTTGCAGCTACTGTGGATCCTATTGACACAACAAAAGCTGAAGCGCAAGTATTGGGCAGGTTAGTATATGCAAAGATGGGACTAACAAGCCTGGAGAATTTCTGCATCAGGCCAAGCTCGACAAGCACACTCGTCCCTAAAAGCCCTACGAATATCATTACAAGTGTAGGCAATGCAAAATCCAGTACCCTGAGAAAAAGTCCTATCATTAAGGATTATTTGGATAAACAGGTAAATCAATTTGTTCCAAAAGAATCCAGAACCCTTTTTTTAATTAATGAAAATGAGAGGTTCCTACTAAAATTATTAATGTGAGAATTCTTTTTGAAAATATTAAGATCAGAACCCTCTATGAAAATTATTAAAATTTATAAATTTTATGTTTTACTTACACTCTTTTCTACGTTTTTCCCCTTACAACAAGTACTGCTTTTCTTGAGTGCCTTACCACATTTTCGGCCACGCTTCCAAGCAAAAACCTCCGGATCCCGGTTTTTCCGATTGTGCCCATCACAATAAGGTCAATATCATTTTCTTCTGCAAAATTGACAATCTCATGCGCAGGGCTTCCTTCAAGAATTACAGACTCTACCTCAACATTATCGGCTCTTCCGGATGTCTCTGCATAGGCAGTCGCTTCTTTGCCTTCAGTTTTGAAGTAGTCCTGAAAAGATTTTTCCAATTGTGTATCTTTCGGATAGGTCATCGAGAACTCATCATTTGAGATTACGTACACAGCATAAAGCTTTGCCTCGCTCAGTTTTGCGATTTCAATTGCTGTAGCAACTGCTTTCCTGACAAATTCCGAACCGTCGGTTGCAACCATTATCTTTCTGTAAATACCACTACTCATACCTGACTTCCCTTTTTTCATTTAAAATCTCTATTATTAACTGGGCAGTACTCCTATAAAGAGATAATATATCATAAAATATATCTTCTAAACTATTTTCGGGATCTTCTAAACTTTTTTGGGATCTTCTAAACTACTTTTTTTGGAGAATTTTTTTTCACTGATCGGCAGATGGATTGTAAACTTCCTCAAGCTAGAAAATAATGCAAATATTTTGGATGAAAATTAGACGAAGACGCAGTACATCAGGAAGTTTACGCTTTTGATCCTGATTTTAAAATCTGCTTTCTTAGGTGTACATGAAGAAGCGTAAAACCCCTGAGTCTTTAGCTCAGGGGATATAAGCGTCAACTTCAACCCTGATTCCGTATTTAATATTCTGCAGCTTCTTTACTAACATTCCCTATAGTAGATGCAATATCCATCACTCCACAATGTATTTTCACCCCAATAATACTTTCTTAAATAGTCGTGTTTTGTTTTCCATAATTTGTGTGTAATCGCTTGTTTCAATTTTCTGACAATTGACAACACACTAACCTTCGGCTCACTTTTCACAAGCAGATGAATGTGATCTTTGTCAGTTTCCATTGACAATATCTCAAAATCCGAATCTTGGGAAATGTTTTCAATTATGGTTTTAAGTTCAGTATCAATATCTTCAAGTATTTTTTTGCGATTTACAAACGAAAATGATGTGATACATTAACAAATATTGCTATGATTACCTGTTTCATATTTCATATTTACAGATAAATATGTATGTATGTATGTAAAACAGATAAATATTCACATGTTAAAAGCCTATAAATTTAGACTATATCCAACAGCAGAACAAAAAACATTAATTGAAAAACATATCGGTAGTTGTAGGTTTGTCTACAATTGGGCTTTAGCAGAGAAGATTAAAACCTATGAACAAACTAATCATTCCATCTCTCAGTTTGACTTAAACAAGAAAATAACTGCACTGAAAGAAGAGAAAACATGGTTAACTGAGGTCAATTCTCAATCTTTACAGGGAATGACTAGAAATCTTGAATCTGCGTTCACTAAATTCTTTAAAGAAAAGACGGGATTTCCTAAATTCAAAAGTAAGAAAAACCCTGTTCAATCATTTCCAATTCCTCAACATTATACTGTAGATTTTAATAGTGGTATAATCAAACTACCTAAAATTGGTAAAGTTAAAGCAGTCCTTCATAGGAAGTTTGAAGGTATTTTAAAAGTTGCAACACTATCAAAATCATGTACTGGTAAATACTTCATTAGTGTGCTTGTGGAAGATAATAAAGAAGCTCCTGTAAAACAAGAGTTTACAGCAACCACGACCATAGGAGTAGATGTTGGTATAAAAGATTTTGCAATGCTCTCTAGCGGAGAGAAAATAGAAAATCCGAAGTGCTTAAACACGTCTCTCCAAACGCTTAAGGTATTACAAAAGCAAGTAAGTCGAAAGGTAAAAGGTTCTAGCCGCAGAAGAAAATCCATAATCAGACTTGCCAAGCTCCATGGGAAAGTTACCAATTAACGTAATGATTTCCAGAACAAACTCTCCTTTAAACTAATAAGCGAAAACCAAGCAATATGTCTGGAAAATCTTAACGTTAAAGGTATGCAAAAGAATCACAGTTTAGCACAGGCTATAAGTGATGCTTCATGGAGCAGCTTTGTAACTAAATTGGAATATAAGGCTGAATGGTTCGGGAGAACTATATTAAGAATAGGAAGATTTGAACCATCGAGTAAGATATGTAATAATTGTGGTTTTTACAACAACGATTTAACATTAAAAATTAGAGAATGGAATTGTCCTGTATGTGGGGCAAACCATGATAGGGATGTAAATGCTGCAATTAACATTAAGAAGTTTGCATTACAAAGTCAGAATTTAGTAGTAATCTAATTCACCTATGGAACGTAGGGTAGAGCTCGTGGACTTACGAACACTGGTTCGGAGTATGAAACGAGAAGCCACACAGTCTTTAGCTGAGTAGTAGTTCACTTCTTGTCTCTTAAAAGGTACATATCTTTGATAACTCACTAATATTAAATAATAAATAGGAGAAATATCATGAAAAAAAGCAATATAGACCAGGCAAAAGGTAAATATCACGAAATAAAGGGTGAAATCAAGGAGACAGCCGGTCAACTGACCGATAATCCCGACATGGAAGCCGAAGGTAGTGTTGAAAAGGAAGAAGGTAAGGTACAAAAGAAAGTAGGGGAAATCAAAAAGGTATTTGGGAAGTAAAGAGAGGTGTACTATACGATACTCCAAGCCCTTTTTCTTTATAAATCCTAAAGCCTCTCCTTCCTTGTAAGTCCTGAGATTTAAACATGTTTATTCTTTTTCATTCTTTGAGTCCAGAGGCAATTTCAGGGCGTTTTATTCCCGGAATCTCTTCTATCTCATAAAAGACAAGAGCGTGTGTGGGGCATGCCTCGACGCAAGCAGGTTTCTCCCTACCCTGGCAGAGGTCGCATTTTACCCCTCCTTCGTTTTGTCTACTAATTACTCCCCTATTGTAGGTCATAGAACTTGTCCAGCAGCCTATAGAAAGTATTAACCGATATAATGGCAAAAAGCGAGAGCAGACCATTGAACAGGTCCAGCAGTTTACGCAGCGCTCAGGGTTGAAGTTTACAAGGCTGGTAGTTTCATCCTGTGAAAGAGCCTTTGTAGGGCAAACAGAAGCACAGGGAGCATCCTCGCAGTGCCGGCAGGTAATTGGAATTGAAACCTCAAGGTTGGGCGAACTACTCACATTGATACGTTTTTTCGGGGCCGGCTGCTCTCCTAAAGCTGAGAAGAGATTTTTACTGTTTGAATGGGCAACAGCACAGGCAACTTCGCAGGAGCGACAGCCCATGCAGCGTTCGGGCCGGATAATTAAATCTTTCATTAAAATCACCTCTCTCAGTTCAAGCCCAGTGACTTCCTTTTTCCGTCAATGTGCTCAAGAATGAGGTCTGCAGCTTTGAATGGGTCTGGCTCAACCGCAAAGCTTGCTCCAATAACGTCGTTTAAGCCGCTTGTCAGAAGAGCTGTCACTGCCTGGCTCCCAAGAACAGGTGGAATTGTACCTAGAACGGTAAATACTCCTGATGAAACAACATAAGCCCCGATACTGACTGCTTTTTCACTCATCCATTCAGGAGCTGCTCCTGCCACAGGAAGATCGCTTATATCCACACCCAGGCGGTTTGCAAGCGCTGATGCAAGCAAAAGGATGCGGCTTATGTCAACACAGGAACCCATATGCAGAACCGGGGGTATACCAAGTGCTTTACAGACAGCTTTCAGCCCGTCTCCTGCAAGTTCGGAGGCTTCGGGTACAAGAAGCCCAGCTTCGGCACAGGCAATTGCGTTGCAGCCGGTTGTGACTACAAGTACGTTATTTTTGATGAGCTCCTTAACAAGATTTACGTGCCCGTAGTTGTGCTTTACCTTTACATTATTACAGCCCACAACCGCGCCGATTCCTCGAACTGCTCCACTTTTTACTGCATCAATTAGGGGATCAGGGCTTCCGCCAAGTGCACCCAGTATGGCTTCGGCACTGAAACCTACCATACACTCCTGCTTTTCGTTCGGGATATTTACCTTTTCTTTATTCCGGGATGGGAAATTTTCAACGGCTACTCTTATAATTTCTTTTGCGGTTTCATAAGCCTTCTCTTCATGGAATTCCATTCTTAGAGTATTGGGAAAATCGGCTTTTGGAGATGTAGATATGAATTTTGTGTGATAACAACCTGTAAGTTCTCCAAGAGAAGGCATAACACACTGGACATCTACAACCATAGCTTCTACTGCACCTGTAATGACTGCCAATTCCTGCTGAAGGAAATTTCCAGCTATGGGAGTACCGTGCCGCATCAGGGTTTCATTACCAGTACAGCAGATCCCGGCAACATTTATGCCCACTGCACCTTTTTCCTGTGCAAGTCTAATAAGCTCGGGGTCTTCTGCAGCCTCCACTATCATTTCTGAAAGAATGGGCTCATGCCCGTGCACGATTACGTTTACCTTGTCCCTGGAAAGCACCCCCAGGTTGACAGTGCTCCTTCTTGGTTGCGGGGTTCCAAAGAGTATATCCTGGATGTCTGTTGCAATCATCGAGCCCCCCCAACCATCAGATAGTCCTGTACGCAGCCCCTGCAGCAGGATATGGACTGCATTATTGTCCACACCCATATGAGTTCTGTGCATACATTCTACGATTTCCCTGTCAATTCCCCTGGGATTTATTCCAAGTTCATTCCAGAGTTTGAGCCGTGAATCAGGAGCCCGCCTGGTACACAGAAGGGGGCCATTCTGTTTTCCGAATTCCAGAAGCAGTGTGTCTGCGAGCTCAGATCCCACAGCCTGGCGACTTTTTCCTTCTATAGGAATCCCATATTCCGAAGCAAGTGACAGTAACTTTGCTTCGTCTTTTATCCTATAGCTTCCTGCCTCTCCTTCACTCATTTTCTTAAAGGCCAATACGGCATCTCTGGCATGGTCTGAATGAGCTGCTGCACCTGCAGCAATTGTCCTCAGTAAATTTCTTGCAACTATGATATCTGCGGTAGCGCCGCATACTCCCTTTTCCGCCCCCTCTCCAAAGGGATCTATCCTGCAGGGCCCCATATTGCAATTTCGACAGCAAGTTCCAAGTTGCCCGAAGCTGCACTGAGGTAGTTGTTTCTCATATCTATCCCATGCAGTCTCTATGCCTTCCTGTTCAGCTTTCTGAAGTATGGTCTGGCTGGCAGGGTCAATGCTTTTCTCATATATTTTCTGAAGTATTGTCTGGCTGTCGGAGTCAATACTCTTTTCATTCTCGATTTGTTCCATTTAATATCCCCATTTTATTCCTTTTACTTTTTGAAATTTATTTTAAGTCCCGATTCCGTAGTATAAAGAGTATATTCCGGAACTCCGGATTCTGAAAAAAAATCAATCTTGAGTTTTTATTTCGTGTTTCCTGCTCTCAATTTGGAAAAAACTAATAAGAATTACGAAATGCTATTTTATAAAGCTTTTTAAAAAAACAAACGGATTCATATTATACTTGAGGGCATTATACTCAAGAAGATCATAAAGACTCAATCAAAACTGTCTGAATAAAATCATAAATGTTTGTAATAGATTGATTACATTAAAATAGTAGAGTATGGATTGAATACCGTAAATAGCGAGATAAAGTCAAATCTACAGGAAGAAAAAAAAGTCAAAATTAATAACTATTAAGTTTATCCTGATAAAAAGAAAAGTTCTGTCTCCTTCTATCTCAAAGAGGCTTTGACGGTGAATTTTGGTGAAAAAAAATCTTATGGATATTCTGGCCTGCCCTATCTGTAAGGGCGACCTGATTTTGAACGTTGTCGAAGAAAACGAAGAAGAGGTCATTTCCGGAACCCTCTACTGCCCTGTATGTAAAGAGCATTATCCTATAGATGAGGGAATACCTAATTTGCTTCCTCCTGACCTTAGAAACTGATGTGAGGGTTAAACTTGCAGCAGATACTCCAGAATGTTATTATCAACCGACAGGAAATAAATTCAATAGAATTTGAAAATGAGAACGTTGAGATCCCTCTTTATCCAGGTGGAGAACAGACGTTTGAAGTCCTGATTACGAATTACGGGTCCCCAACTCATATCCATCTTTCTGTAAGTGATGAGCTAAAAGGTCAGATCACTTTTTTGCGGGACAACCCATATGTGCTTGAAAAGGAATATGTTTCCGCAGTTGCAAGAATTCCGCAGGAAGGAAGGATACTTACTAAAGGGCAGATCTTTATTACAGCAGGTTACGGCTCAAGAAAGAAAGGTTTTCCAGTACAGCTTGGAAAAGTTGAGTCAAAACCGCAGGATTACTCAAGTGACGAAACTTATACAGAAGTAGATCGGGAAGAATTGCCTCAAAACTTAACTGCACAACCTTTAAAGAAAGCCTCTTCCCCGCGATCAGGAAGTGGAAACGGACTTAGCTGGCTATCATCTCCTGGTAAGATCTTTACAGGAGGCTTTTCGGCTTCCACAGGAAAAAGAACTCAAAAAAATGTTGGAAAAAATGACAGGCTTCCTCTGATTATAGCTTTTGGAGGCTTTTCACTGCTTGTATCCTTATTTTTCCTTTACTTTATTCTGCCAGATAACCTGCAGTTTGCAGTAAGTTTCCCACAGGCTCTTCTGTACTCAATCCTTTTTGTGACCTGCTTCATATATATCTTGCTAAAAATCATAGAGGATATTTAAGCCTCAAAGAGCAGAGAAAGTTTAAATCCACAAGGAAAAATTACCCTTCCATTTTTACACTGTATAAAATCGAGTGAGAAAATAATCTCGTTTTTATCAGTACATTTTTTGTCCTTTATCTAGTGCATCGATTATCAAATAAATACATAATTTAGAAATAATTGTAGTTTAGAATGCAAATGTTTACATTAAAGTCACCATGAGTTCTGTAACATAGAAAACGCAGGGACACAGAGTGATTTGATCCGGGCATTACAACCACGGAAAACACGGAAATCACGGAATCAGGAAAGACTGCACCCTTACTCTCTTAATTCCGCGTCTTCTGTGCTTTCCGTGGTTTTCAAAAAATTATTTCGGACATATTTTGGAATCGATGCACTAGTGTATCCTTTTTTAGAATTAGAGAGTGCTTTTTATATCATGAGGATATTGGTATTGTGTTCGTACAGAAGATTGATGACAGATTTCGTAAGTTTTATTTATTTGATATCTGAGGTCTAAATTATGTATAATTCTTTGGTCTAAAGCCGCTATTGGAAAAATTGTCGAGGAAGCTAACCCATGAAGTATATAATAGTAACCGGTGGGGTGATGAGCGGGCTTGGGAAAGGCATCACCATCGCATCCATCGGCAGAAATCTCAAAAACAAAGGTTATAAAGTTACATCTATCAAGATCGACCCTTACATCAATATTGATGCAGGCACCATGAGCCCCTATCAGCATGGGGAAGTTTTTGTGCTTAAGGACGGAGGTGAAGTTGACCTGGATCTCGGAAACTACGAGCGATTCCTTGACACGGAACTTACCCGGGACCACAACTTAACCACAGGCAAAATTTACCAGGAAGTAATTGCCAAAGAAAGAAGAGGGGATTATCTTGGAAAAACCGTGCAGATCATTCCCCATGTTACAAACGAGATTAAAAACAGGATAAGAAAGGTTGCGGCCCGGAGTGGAGCTGATATCTGCCTTGTGGAAATCGGAGGGACAGTTGGGGACATTGAAAGCATGCCTTTCCTTGAGGCTGTCCGTCAGATGCACAGGGAAGAGCCTTCTGAAAATATTGTATTTATCCATGTGACCCTTGTTATGGAGGACCTCCAGGGAGAACAAAAAACCAAGCCTTCCCAGCATTCGGTAAAGGAACTCAGGGCACTTGGTCTGAGTCCTGAAGTGATTGTTGCAAGGTCAAAGACTCCTCTTCAGGAAAGTGCCAAGGAAAAAATCGCCCTTTTCTGTGACGTACCTCAGGAACTGGTAATCAGCGCCTACGACGCTAAGGATATTTATGAAGTCCCTCTTGTGATTGAGGAACAGGGACTAACCACGCAGCTGATGAAGCACCTGAAACTTGAGTCCTCTGTAGAAAACGGAGGATGGAAAGAAATGGTCGCAAGGATGAAGTCCACTAAAGAAGAGGTCAAACTGGCAATTGTTGGGAAATACACAAATCTTGAGGACTCTTACCTGAGTATTCTTGAGGCGGTCAAGCACGGAGGCATTGATAACGTATGCAGAGTCGATGTTAACATGGTTGAAGCCGAAACTCTGGAAGAAGACCCTGCTGCCGTTCAACAGCTCGAACAATTTGACGGGATCCTTATCCCTGGTGGTTTTGGCGGGCGTGGGACTGAGGGTAAGATGCTGGCAATAAGATTCGCCAGAGAAAACAATATCCCGTTCCTTGGGATCTGCCTGGGGATGCAGCTTGCAGTAATTGAGTTTGCCCGAAATGTGGCTAACCTGGGAAAGGCAAATAGCACGGAATTTGATGAAGACACTCCGTATCCAGTAATTGACATCCTTCCGGAGCAGACAGGTGTTGCAGATATGGGTGGCACTATGCGCCTCGGAGACTATGAAGCCCTTCTCAAAGAAGGTTCTATCGCCACAAAGCTCTACGGAACCAACTACATTGTCGAGCGCCACCGCCACAGATACGAGGTTAATCCCGAGTTTGTGGATAAACTGGAGTCCTTTGGCATTGCCTTTTCCGGCAAAAACAAAAATAGGATGGAAATTGCTGAGATCCCTGGCAAGCGCTTCTTTTTCGCTTCGCAATTCCACCCTGAGTTCAGATCCAGACCTGGCAGGCCTTCTCCCCCATTCAATGGACTTGTCAGGGCAATGTGCAAATTCAGGAAAGAAAAAGAAGGGCGATAATTCCGGTTATCAAGAATAGCTATTTTTGCCTTTTCTTTTATCTTTTTATTTTTCCTTTTTCTCATTTTTCTCAATATTCTCTTGAATCTTTTTCTACCCTTTTTAACCCTTCTTCTTTCTTTTTACCCGTTTTCGAACGTTTTCGGTTTTTTATAACGACTTGTGAGTTTAATTTTGACATTGTTAAGATCTAATAATGCTAACTCAAACCTCTTATAGAACCTGATACTCCTGCTAAAGACTGTCCTCTCGCGGGAAACTGATAAATACTTTTAAACCTGAAAATAAGGAATCACGTGATATCTATCGGGGCACTCATGCAGTATTGCCTGTTAGGTATTGCATTTTACCAAGATCTATGAAGGTATGCACTATGGCAATGTCTAAAAAAGATATGGATAAGAAGAAGATCGCTAAGAAGGAAAAGATGGGAGAGCTGGAAAAGATGGCTTCCGCAGGCAGCAAGGATGCAAGGAAGAAGCTTGCAAAAGAAAAGAAGAAAAAATAATTCCGAACGAATTTCTCTTATATTGAGTGAGAAGATCCGGGGTTTATTCACCCAGATCCAATCCAATTTTTATTTAGAATGTATACTCGATTATCTGAATCTTTGCTTGTTGCTTATCGTTAGTCGTTATTTGGATCTATTTTGCTCTTTTTATCTCAACCTGATGACTATCTATTTTCCCGGTCAACAGTTACGTTTTATCAATCGTAATAAATATTTTTACAGTTAAACCAGCTATTTAGCTTTTTTCGTAAAAAGTATTTGACGGTATAGGTTGGAAATTCAAGGGATTGAATCTCGATTCTCAAGTTTTATATCTTTAAATATATTTATTCCCATTCCTATACTTCTGTAATTTTATTTTTACCAAGTATTATATACTTATAAATACAGAGTAAGCTTGGTGATAATTATAGAAACTTTGAGTTTGTCAGATGCTTTTAAGTATCCGTTTAAAGCGCCAAAAAAGCTTTTATATGCACTCTTGTTACTTATCCCGATCCTGGGATGGCTTGTGCTGTCTGGTTATATTGTTAGGCTGATTAATGAGTTTGTCGAGGGCAGGTATGAAGAGCCTATTGACCTCGATTTAATAGAGGACCTGAAACTTGGAACCATTACTTTCCTGAAGGCTCTTCCTTTCTATATAGCATATTCAATTATAATTTTTGTCTTAAGTTATATAAGTCCAACTCTTGGAAGCCTCATTAACTTGCTGTTTGCAGTCTTTGTAATCCCTATTCTTGCAGTTAACTTCTTCAGGAAACAGACTATTGAGTCTTTCTTTGAGTTTGATATCCTGAATGCTGTTAAGGATAATCTAGGGGATTACATTGTAACAGTACTGAAACAGTATTTAATTACAATTGTCTTTTTAATTCTCTCAATTATACTTATAGGCATACCAGCCATGATTTTCACAAACTCAATATTCATTGCAGGTTTCTATAGAATCTACATTGAACAAAAGCACGCTCTTGCCTTTGAAACCAGGTCAAAAAATCCATCTTCATTCTGATTTAGAAAAAAATCAGATTCAGGCCGGATATTCCTGGCCAAATCTATTTCTTTTTATTTCGAAATATTATCTAGATTTTCATCACAGAGAACCTATTCTTCCCCACCGCAGAGGTACCCATTTTAAGTCATCAGCTCATCTGCAAAGGGTCTACCTTCATGTATTCCCTCAGCACGGTTGTTGCATAGCTTCCTTTGGGCAACATGAACTCTAACACTGCTTTTGATTTCCCTGGGTTCAGTTCGTCGTCTGAAACTTCGAATTTTGGCTCTGATTGCAGGAGAATTTCTCTGCGGGTGCCTCTCGAGCCCATTTCAGGAATTTTTTCTATATTAAAACCTTCCAGAGGGACTTTAAGTTCCTGGAGCACCTCTTGCTCGATCTCTCCGGGAATACCTGAAGCAAATTCTGTGTTATAGCCTGGTAGGGGAGCAGTTACGAAGGCGCGTTTTCTTTTAATCAGGCGGTTCATTGCAGCCACTGTCTCAGCTGTAACCTGTTCGGTTTTTGAAGAATCGGGCAGGCCTGCTTCGTTTTTGAAGCAGACTATATCGCCTTCTACAGCCTGGTTTAAGGGAAGGCCTTTTTCTATCCTGCGGCAGAGGATTATATTGTAAATATATGATTGATAACCATGGGCAAACATTCTGTAAAGGTTTTTCGGGAGAACCAGAAAAGAGCCTGCAAAGTCATCCGGGTTTGCGATAAGGTGGTTCATCATGGCCCTTTCGTGACCAAGGCGGAGGGGATAGGTTTTAAGGCCTTCCTTAAAATCACGGGTTTCTTTAACAGACTGGCGGGCTTTCTTTGTTTCATCTGGCTCATCAGGGAAAGGCTCGGCAATATATAGCATGGCGGCTTTTTCAAAATCGCCTTCTACAATGGTTTTTCCTACCAGATGAGTGACAGGCCGGATAGAACCAAAACGTTGGGTTCCGAAGAAATTAGGGACTCCATTCTGGGACAGGATATCACCTGTAGTCCTTTCAAGCAGCTTTTTTGTTTCATCAGGAGAACGGTCTATGTTCCTTATTGTAATTATGAAGTCATTTCCCCATAGGTCCCCGAGTTCTATCGATTTTCTGGAGCGGCCCAGAACTTTCAGCTCTATGTCTTTTAAACGGACGTTTTCAATTTTGGAAGCATCCATATCAAAGATACTGATTTTTTGTGTGGTAAGTGCGCGTTTGTCCTTTGTGCCTGCAACGCTGATCCTTTTCTGGCTTATCTGCAGGATTTTTGCGAGAGTACGGGTCAGGTGGTGTGTATCCCAGTCTCGTTTTGTGACCTCAAGAATCAGGTACTTACCTTCCTTTTCTTCCTCCCTGTTCGTGATTTCTTTAACAATAAAGTCCTCCACTTCCTGGCGGAGCTGTCCTCCAAGGCCTTCGGTATTTGTGGAGTAGAGACTAATTCCTATCTTTTTTTCGATTTCGGGAACTTCCATAAGTTGAAAACACTCCTCAATGGTGGTAATGAATACAGATTAAAAAGGTACGGAAATATTTAAGACGGTTGGAATTATTGCCGGTAAGCTTTGAAAATAGGTGCTGATTTGTAAAAGGACTTATGATTCTGCCCTGGGATTTATGTCGATTACTTCTACTTCTTTTGTATTCTCGAAGGTCCAGCTCCTGTCTTTTCCTCTATTTCCAGCAGCCTGAATTTTTGTCTGAGCCGTTTGTCCGGGAAGCCCGCCTGCATAAAGACTGGAAGTAGGGTCGAGCATCAGCCAGGAACCGTATTTATCGGTCAGGAAGTTTACATCGACATTTCCGTAATAAGCCCTAATTCCTTTGATTGCATTATCAGTTGCCCTGCCATTGCCAATATAGACCGCTGCAAAAGCATGGTTATCTGTCAGGTAGACTCGAGTCGTGCCTCCAATAGCTTCGATCATGGATGAGAGAAGAATTGCCTGGTCTTCACAGTCACCGGCTCCTACACTCAACGTAACATTGGCGGGCTCCCATACATCGTTGCCTCTTGGATCACTAACGTATTCTATATCCTCTTTTACCGTGTCGAAGATGGCACATACCTGATATATGTTATAAGCCCCGGGATATGAGCGAGCCACTTCTGCTGCCTCGTTCCTTACATCAGGTTTGGCTGGTTCCACCAGTTGATTTATAGTTTCAAAGTAATGAGCAGTATTATATATGTACTTCGGAGCAATTTTTTTGGGCATAGGTTTGAGATCTACAGTTAGTCCACTCATGAAATAGGGCTCGTATTCGTGCCATTTGCCTTGTGAAGAAGATGCAAGCGGCCAGAGGACAATATTAAACCTGGCTTTTTCTTCGTCAGGCACCTGAACTGCAATTACTCCAAGATTTTTTTCTTCACCTGGAGAAAGCATAGTTCCGCAGTCTTCAGAAAAAATCCTGTTTTTGGAGGCGTTAACCGAAATCCCGTACCTGTAGATAAAGATTGGGTTTCGGCCTTCATTTTTAATACTGATTTTAAAATAGCTTACGCCTCCCCTGAAAAACTCTGAGGTACGATAATTACTACTCAGGGAAAAGCCAGGCTGGAATCGAGTTCTCAGGATAGGTTCAAGTTCGTTCTTATTGGGGGAATATCCAGGGAATGCCGGGGAAGTAAATAAAGCCGGTTCAGGCGTGAAAACCCCATTCTCATCCTCAGTTACTGAGCCTAAGCCAAGGTAAATTCCTAAATCGTTAGTAAAATTATCAATCGAGTCCGAAAATAAAAGTCCGACCATCGTAACCAGTAAAAGACATATGCATAAAACCGCAGTATTAGAGGCTGCGTTTTTTCCTGAAATCCCTGGATTCCTCATTTGTGCCCTCCTAAGAATACAGGCAGAACCTTTCCTGATAGATGGAAGATCGGTACAATTCTTTTGCTCACTTCTGATTTATGTGATCTATAAGATTCTGTTTGAATGCTTGTGAATTAAACAAGCTTAAGATCCCGCGTAACTTTATTTATAAGCTCTTCCTTTGCCGGGCCAATTCCAAGAACTGTGACTGTTCCAGGTGGAATTTCCGTGAGTCCTGCATCCTGTATAAGGGCTGTTGGAAGTCCTTCTCTTCTTGCCTTTTCTTTAAGCTCATAAAGGTCCTTGATAGTAGGGACTCTAAGGACAATTTTTTTCTGTCCGCCTTCCTTCCACTTTTCAAGGTCACCTTTGCTTGCCCATTCCGCCGCAGAAATAGCAGCATGGGCTACCTGTACTGCAAACTTGCCTTTAGAAAGTTTAAGGTCATCCCGGGTAACTATACACTGTTTGTATTCACTCATTCTTTGCCTCGGGTTTACTAAGGTCAGGTTACATTTTAAGTGTTTACAGTATCACTTTTCAGGTTCAGATCGAAAAATTCCTTTCAAGCCTTGAATAGTCCCTTTAGGCCGTTCCACAATTCTTTTAGGATTATTCATGATCCGATTATTTCGAGTTCAATTTTCCTCTTAATTCACTACTTACTGATTATTTTTCTCAATTCATTACTTTACTGATTATTTTTCTTAATTCATTACTTTACTGATTATTACTTTTAACTCCTACTTCACTATTCAATTCTGTCCGGAAATAATTTTTCAAAATTTTTCTTTGAATTATATTATAATATCTCAGATAACATTTATAGTTATTTCATAAAATATTGTGGATGTATTCTATAATGTGTTCTGCAGGATTTATCCCCCACGCATCATAAATTCCTTTGCATGAAGGTGTTCCATTAACTTCAAGTATTCTAGAGGAGCTATCCTTTGGGGTGTCATCTGTAAAATTTACTTTATTAAGAGGCATTTCAAACTGTTCTATAATGTCGACCCCTGCAAATGTTGTGCCTATTGCAAGAGAAGCTTTTTCTGCAAGCTCTTTTTGCTCATTGGTTAGCACGCAGCGGTCTGCACTGCCCCCCTGGCTAAGATTATTAACCCATGAACCTGTTGCAGCTTTTCGGTAAATTGCACCTACGACAGTGCCGCCAACAACGAAAACTCTAATATCCCTTCCCGGATTTTCTATAAATTCCTGGATATATAACATTCCCCTTTCTTCAAGTAGTCTCTGAAGAGATGCCTCAAGGGATACAGATTCGACTTTTTTATCCGAAAAACGAATTTCCCCATTCCTGATCCTTGCAATATCCTTTCCCTTATACCCAAAAACAGGTTTTATAACAGAATCTCCAAACTTTGATATTACCCTGAGAGCAGCTTCAAGATTCTGCACGGCTATGGTTTCGGGTGCAGAAAGTCCGGCTTTTGCCAGAAGATAAGAAGCATGATATTTGTTGGCTGCACTCTGGATAGCGTCAGGAGAATTAACAACAGGGACTCCTTCTGCTTCCAGTTCTCGTAAGATATCAAACCTGAATGAAACTCCTTCAAAAGCTCCTGCACCTACATCCCTTACTATAATGGCATCGAGATCTGAGAGGGAAAGCCCTCCTGCTTTAAAATGAACTGCAGATTTTTGACTTTGAACCATCGATTTTTGAGTTGTTGAGTTTATACTAACTTCTGCAGTTCTGAGATCAAGAGCAAAAGTGGAAAAGCCTTTTTTCGTCGCTGCATTAATAAGGGCTCTTGCGGTCCAATCTTCGGGGTCAGTAATTGCAATCCCTATTTTTTTCATGGAGTATCATCTGGAGGATACCAGATCAAGTTTACGATAAGGACATGTGGAAAGGCTTTCACCTTTCTTACCGAGCACTATCTAACCTAATTGTATCGCTGGAAAATAATTTTTAGAAGCCTATGAGGCTAAGTATAAGGCTAAATATATAGCTAAAATAAAGCTAAAATATAAAGCTAAAGTACAATTTTAAAGATCATTTTAGTTTTTGCATTCTCAAGCCTATATGAATAAAGGATTTCTGGTTTTTATCTTCTCAGGCTTACTCTTGAAGGGCTTCAAGTCCCTGTTTCTTTCGGTATTCATTGATCGCATTGTGGATGGCTTCCCTGGAGACGACTGAACACTCAAACTTTCCAGGGGGGAGGCCTTCAAGAGCCTCGGCCACTGCTTCGTTTGTAAGCTCCCAGGCTTCTTTAAGAGTCTTGCCTTTTATTAGTTCTGTTGCCATACTGCTGGATGCAATTGCTGCTGCACAACCGAATGTTTTGAATTTTACATCTTCAATTCGGTCATCCTGAATTTTCAGGAAAATTTTCATATGGTCTCCATGTGGGTTTCCAGCCTCTCCGATGCCGTCAGCATTTTCAATTTCCCCAACATTCCTTGGGTTCATGAAATGATCCATGACTTTTTTATTATACATGAAATTCCCCCAATTCTTGTATTCCTCTATCCTTTTCCATAGCCTTATGTGTTTTCTACTTATTTCTCACATACGCTTCCAGGTTTATAGAAAGGAGACATATCCCTTAGCTTTCCGACAATTTCAGGTATCACGTCAAGAACGTAATCGATGTCCTCCTCAGAGTTTGCGTCCCCAAGAGTCAGGCGAAGGGATCCCTGAGCTATTTCCGGAGGTATACCTATTGCCTTTAGCACGTGTGAGGTTTCAAGAGAGCCGGAAGAACAGGCGCTACCTGTGGAGCTGCAAATTCCCATCTGGTCAAGCATGAGAAGTAAGGACTCGCCTTCAATGTACTCAAAACTAAAATTCAGATTTCCTGGAAGGCGCTTTTCAGGATGCCCATTCAACCTGCAGTTGGGAATTTTGAGAATTCCGGACAGGAGGCGATCCCTCATTTTTCGTATTCTCTTAGTATGTTCTTCAATATTTGCCGTTGCAAGCTCTATTGCCTTTCCCATTCCGATTATGCCTGCTACATTCTCAGTACCTGCTCGTTTTCCCCGCTCCTGACCGCCTCCATGCATATAATTGTCAATCTGAGTCCCTTCCCTGAGGTATAAAATTCCAATCCCTTTGGGCCCATAGAATTTATGAGAGGAAAGCGAGAGCATGTCTACATTCTTATGCTGCTGCTTCATGTCAAGGGGAACCGTCCCAATAACTTGCACAGCATCGGTATGGAAGAGAACATCATGCTCCTTTGCAATCTTTCCTATCTCCTTAATAGGTTCTATAGTTCCTATCTCATTGTTAGCATACATAACGGAGATCAGGATAGTGTCCTCTCTGATTGCAGCTTCCAATTCTGCAGGATCTACAAGTCCGTACTTGTCTACAGGCAGGTAGGTCACATCAAAGCCCTGCGTTTCCAGATACTCACATGTATAAAGCACCGCATGGTGTTCGATTGAAGTAGTGATTATATGCTTTCCTTTCTTTCGCCGCGAGAAAGCTGTTCCCTTGATAGCCCAGTTATCAGATTCCGTTCCTCCTGAAGTGAAGTATATCTCTTCAGGTTTAGCTCCAAGAGCCTCTGCAAGCTGCTCACGGGCTGTTTCGATTGCTTCCTTACCTTCTCTTCCTATTGAGTACAGAGAAGAAGGATTTCCGTAATGTTCTTTCAAAAAAGGGAGCATAGATTCAGCCACCTCAGGTTTTATGAAAGTTGTGGCTGCATGGTCCATGTAAACAAAGCGCTTTTCTCTCATCAGAACACCCTATGAAATTAGGGGTTTGCGAAATATGAATCTATGTGTCATACTTCTTTTTCCAGAGGAATTTATCAGTTATTTATCCAAGAGATTTCCAATAAATTTCTATTCTACTGGAAATATCCCTGGTATCCTTTTACTAGCAAATTCCTGCAGATAAATAATATTTCAGGATCAGAAAACTTATATAATGAGATTTGTAGTTCCACCTCAATCAGTGGAGAGAAAGAATAAACTTTGCTAAAACAATTCTCAATTATTCTGAGCATATATTTTCTTGGGGGACTGATACAGAAAGCATCAGGCTTGCCAATTCCAGGCAATGTCATGGGAATGCTCATCCTTTTCTTCGGGCTGTATACAGGGATGATTAAAGTCAAAATAAGAAATAGGATAAGCGATTTTTTTGCTTGAGAATCTGGCTTTTTTCTTTCTTCCTGCAAGTGTTAGCTTTATAACCTCATTTAGCTTGCTTGAAGGAAAATTAAGTGAAATTATTGGATTTTCAATAATATCTACAGTAAAATTCCTGGTGTGACCTGACTTAAAGTGGAATTTACTAAAAGGAGCTTCGGGAAAAACCTGAAGTATCCTGTTGTGAGGAAAAAGAAAACCCATCTGACATAATCAAAAAATCATACTTCTGCGAGAATAGACTAGAAGAGAGTAAAAAGAGTAGAAAATAATGATGTGTATAAGAAAGTTGAAAGATTAAAAAAGGTAATTGGAATGAGCATTTATTTCTTGAGTGAATTTCTCAATAACCTCTGTTCGGGATTTTGCTCTCCTTAATAGCTTTTCAGATATGCACGCCGCTATATAAGAAAACCGGTTTTCTGTCCTTAATCCCCTTCTTGTAGCTTCTATACTTGTAATGTTTTTCCTCCTTTATTTTGGGATAAAACACAGCCATTACCACATTTACAAAGTTAATAAAAGTAACAGTGTGTTTGAATATTTATATGCCATTATACAAATTTAAATAATATTCCGTCTTTTTTTTAAACTGATTAATATTATATAATCAAAGTGCATATAATATATTGGACATGTTAAAATCCCCAAATCAAATTTAGCGGGTCTAATTGGTCTCCCCGCTTTACTTCCTACAGTGGCGATGAGTCTTTCTGCGTTTCTCCTCATCGCCACACAGCCTTTCCACAAATCGGTTTTTAGAGTTAGGCAAGAGGAGCCATAAACCCTTGCCTCTCTCCCATGTAAAATGGGTCTAGTTGATCCCCCAATCACTAGACAAAATAGTATACTCTGTTCACTACTATAAAACTTTTTATAAATTTAAATTTTATAAAAAACCTTTATTTTTATAAAAGTAACAGGCTTCAAACGCTGAGTTTAATCAAGCAGAAAGCAATTGAGGCACCTGGAAGTAAAAAACATTGGTGGAAAATTTGGGAATATTGAAAATTTCTATATACATCGAATTATAAATATATTATTTATACGAAAGATTAAATAAAAAAGTACATATGTGTTCCGGTGGATAATATATTTTGAGGATAAATAGAGGTTGAAAAAAGTAGTGTATTTAAGTCCCACAGATCCCATTACCCCCAAAGATAATCCCCCAATCATACTCCCCCAAGTATGATAGTTTGATCCCCCAACCACACTCCCCCGAGTATAGTCAGTCGCTGAAGGGTTTGGAACCTTTCAAGATATTTTTGTGGTGTATTGCCTCTATTTACCTCTCTTTTCTAGATTTCAATAAGAACGGAATCTATATTAAATGATTTATTCTAAAAATTATATATTGTTTAAAATTATGTTTCGGTTCTAAATTTTAATAGCATTAAAATGAACTATAGAGGCACCAGGAACAAAGAAGCCCTGGTATAAATTTTGGTAACTTCATTTATCCAGATTTTTAATGATTTATTGAGTTGATTAATAAATTCCCCATTCCCCTTTAGACTTGACTTTTTTACTATTTTTATTAATATATTCATTTTATTTTGGAGACTGAAAATTAATTACAGAGGTTGCTTCATCAATCAATGACTGCAATTGTGATTACCGGAATAATAGGGGCTGTCCCTGGACCATTTATCTGCCGCTTATTCAGTATAAAAGATAGTGTCGCAGTCGGAGTTGCAATCGGAACTGCATCTCACGCTCTTGGAACAATTCGAGCAATAGACTTGGAGAAACCTCAGGGGCAATGAGCGGGCTTGCAATCTGGGTAGCAGGCTTGATTACAGCTTTTCTGGGACCTCTGCTTCTTTACCTTTTCAGTAATTTATTCTAACACTTAAAACATCTCTAGTTTCGAAAAATCCGAGAAAAGGGAGATTACCCGAAAAAAGAGAATAATAGTTCAGAACTTACAAAAAACATAAAGAAATTATGGGAAAAATTAAATTATGCGCTTAAGAAAGCGGAAGTTAGGTCTCAAAGCTTCCGACATTGTAAGTATAATTAGAAAGTGAATTTAGATTTTCCGATTCAAAATGACACCAAGTCTAAAAATTAACAAATTACATCCAGAATATTTATTAACACTTCACAACAATTATACAAAATGTGAACACGGAAAAAAGCTTACAGCTAATAGGAGTTGTGCTATTCCTTTTCATAACCGTACTAACGTACTATGTTATGATCCCACTCTCTCCAGAAATAAACTCAACAACAAACACGACAATGAACACAACAACAAACACAACATCCGAGATTAGCCCATTAACAAATGCTTATCGTATTATGATATCACTAACGTCCGGAGGGGTAATCGGAATAGTAACAGTGTCCTTCCTATATTCAGCACGTCAACATTAATAACTAAATATTTTTTTTACGATAGCGGTTTTTAAAATTTTATAAACTTATATATTTTTACAATTAGGAAATGTATAGCTCAAATTCAGTTATATCTGATTTTTGACATCAAATATATAAATTTTAATTTGGAGAATTCTTAGATTTAAGAAACCCTCTGTATTTATATAGGACTTATATATTTATATAGACTTAATAACTATTTTTAATAAGATGTTGCTTTTTGGCCATATAGGTATTACTCTGGGGGTATTTTTAGGAATTTCATATTTTGCGCCACGATTAAAGGCTATCATAGATCTTAGATATCTGGCAATTGGAGCGCTCCTTCCTGACTTAATAGATAAACCACTAGGAATGATTATCTTTGCTTCTACCATTTCAAACGGGCGAATGATAGCTCATACATTATTATTCTCTCTTACCCTCTTCCTGATAGGTTTATGCTTATACGATAAAAGAAAAGATATCAGAGTCGTAACCCTCGCTTCAGGTTCTTTTTTTCATCTTATGGAAGATCATATGTGGATATCTACTCAAACACTACTATGGCCTCTCTTGGGATGGTATTTTCCAAAAGATACATTTAATGGAGTAGAATTTTTACTTATGTTGTCCAAAGAATCTTTTACACCTGAGTTCTCGCACGGTTTTATTCCTACGCACACTTTTATTCCTGAAATAATAGGGATGATGGTAATGGTTATTTTGGCTTTAAATTGGTTAAAAGAAAAGTTGTACAAAATAAACTATAAACATAAAGAAGATTCAGAAACTAAAAAAATTGTATGAGATTTAAAATAATTTTCTATCTGAATTTAACCCTAATCCATTTTTAGACGCACATAATCATCTTAAGATGGAATTCTAAGGATTTCATAGGTTCTTTAACTTTTAAATGCTACTTTTTAGGGTGAATGTATTATCAAAAGGTGGATAATAGATTCTGAAGTTATAGTCATCACAGAGAAAATTTACACTTTATAGATCTATCCATTCTAATAATGGTGATCAAAGTGCAACTAATCACCGTTGACTATATTTTAATCGAAAGAATAAACCGCTGAAAGCGCGGAAAGACTCGGAAAAAGACAGTACCTATAAATTAGTTCTCTTGAGCGAGCAAAGCGACCGAAAAGGAATACGTACTCCCAAAGCGCAATTAGGGGCGGAAAACGCGGAATGAATCATACATTTTTTCCTTTATTCAGCGTTTTCCGCGCTTTCAGGGTTAAATTTTATTATATACATATATATTCAAAAGTGTAGTTAATTCCTGAGTTCACTATAATTATCGTATAGTGAAAACGATAAAGGTAGAGGCTTTGTAAGTGTAGCCATTACTATGGACCCATTAATGCATATGTTACTGATCATCTGACATTGTACATCCCCATCTGCCATCTACCATTTACTAACTTTTTCCTTATGATTTCTTTTGCTATTCTCACATAGATTTCCCGAATCTGAGGTATCAGCATGGAAAAACCTATCGCATCTGTGAGGACACCTGGAGTTATAAGTGCAAAGCTCCCTATTAATACAAAAAGCCCGTGTAAAAGTTCATTTCCAGGCGTACGCCCCTGGCTGGTTGCTTCCTGGATCTGGCGGAGCACGTGAAAGCCCTGACTTTTTGCCAAATAAGCACCTATACTTGCAGATACCAGGACGATGATCACAGTATTTAAAGCGCCGATCATTCCTCCGATTTTAATGAGCAGATAAAGCTCAATAAGGGGAACAATGAGGAAAATGGAGAAGAGTTTAAGAAACATGCTGGTCATATGGGGATCCTGAATATTTGTTATAGGCTTATAATGGTTATTCGCTGACGATAAAGGACCATTTAATGATTATTTTTACAAACTACAGATTATAACACAAACCGAAGATTGTAACACGAAATACAGATTGTAATTACGAGCTACTATTCTTCTTGTATATTGTTTTTTTGGAGATTTTTTCAAAAGCTTCCTGAAGAAAAGATATGAGCTAAGAGCATATCTGATTTACCAACGAAAATTTAGTAAAATATTAGTCATTTATATGTATTTGAACAAAATTTAAAATAACAGAGATTCAAAAACATGAAAGAAGCAAAAAACATTACAACCGAAGTAAAAGAGACGAATAAAGATAAGTCTCGTGGAAAGTGGATGGCGCCTGGAATCGGGATTGGTGCTACCCTGGGAATCTTCTTTGGAAATTTTGTCCTCGGTCCGGCAATAGGCTCGCAGAGCACAGGTTTTATTATAGGAATGTCAATGGGAGCGGGAGCTGGATTAGTTTTAGGCTTATCGATAGGTTCAGCACAGAAGTAAGAGGATATAAACGGGGGAGAAGAAACACATGTGAACGGAAAAAAGAGATATAATAGATAACTATTACGTACAACTTAGGATTAACATATTTAAATTTTCTAAAATCGGGTTTACTTACTTCGGAATATCTTATATTCGGATTTGCTCTATTTAGATTAGCTTTGTATTCGAATTTACTCTACCCACAGTAACTCGTATTCGGATTGCTCTCTTTGGATTAACTTTGTATTCAGATTCGCTCTATTTGATTAATTTTAATCAAAAATCGTTTAATATGGATTCGTTTATTACTTTGTTTCTTGCAGTATCTTCTTGCTTGCAGTATCTTCTTGCTTGTAGTATCTCCGTACTTGCACTATATTCTTGGACTCTTACCTCTACTTTCTTGGACTCTTATCTCTACTTTCTTGGACTCTTATCTCTACTTTCTTGGACTCTTATCTCTACTTTCTTGGACTCTTATCTCTGCTTTCTGGACTCTTATCTCTACTCAAACAGAGTCATACTTACCTGTGTTCTCACGATTTCTAACTGCTTATTTCTAAATAAATATTATTATTGAGTTTTTATAAATATATATCTATTCTTTTGTCCATCTTGTTTAATCTATCTGTATTTATCCTCTAAACTTAGTTTTATCAGGAAAAAATTGTCGTTTGAAACAGGCTACTGTTCCATTTAACGGTATAAAGGGATAGCCTGTTATAAGATAATTATAATATTACATTCGACCTCTAACAATCTACTGATTTATTAGTATTATACAGGGGATCTCATAAACTATTCACGCACTAATATATTCTGTTAAGTGTAAAATATACTCCGGATGTTACACTGATGGCTCACTTACCCCCTAAAAGAGAAAATTTACTTTTCTGAGGTGCCGGATATATGGACTTCGATGCAATTAATGATTTTGTATATAATGTTATTGGAAAAATCGGGGCAGACAAGAAAAACCTCTGCTCTGCAGTTGCTTATGCTCTGGAGCGCACGGAAAAAGATTCCGTTTCCCCCAAAATCCTGCTCGAGCTTTTCGATGCATGCAAGCAGCAGAAAATGTTCATGGAAGAGTACGTTTTTGCAAAAGCTTGCTTTGTACAGGCTTCCGGAAAGCTCCGTGAAGACGCCTGTTTTGCGCTGGGTAATGCATCACATGTTCTGGGCTTTTCCCAGGAAGCTGAAGCAAGCTATCTGGAAGTTCTTAAGGAAAACCCAGTTAATGAAAATGTCAGATGTGCATACGCAGAACTTCTATTAGAGCTTGGGAAGATCCCTGAAGCTGAGAGGGAGTATAAAGAGGTACTTAAAACCTCCCCAATGCATGTAAAAGCAAATGCCGGGTATGCCTATCTCTTAGCCGAATATGGGTATATGAGAGAAGCCGAGGAATGCTACTCAAGGGCGCTTGTTATTGATCCTGATTATGTCCCTGCCCGAGGTGGATATGCAAATCTGCTTTTTGAACTGGGAAGACTCAGAGATGCCGAAAAGGAATACAGGCTTGCAATAAATCTGGATCACGAAGATCCAAGCCTTCACCATAATTTCGGTGTTTTATTATCTTTCCTGGGGCGTTCTTCAGAAGCCGAAAATGAGTATAGAGAAGCTCTTTCCCTCAACCCCAGACACAGACGGACTCTTTTCAATTATGGAAACCTCCTTGCAAGAGAAGGAAGGGTTTCGGAAGCAGAAGCACAATATATGGAAGCTCTTGCTCTTGATCAAAACGATGCAAAAGTCCATTCCAACTACGCAAATCTGCTGGCTCGTTTCGGAAGAAGATATGAAGCTGAAATGGAATACAAAAAAGCTCTCAATCTGGATCCTGAGAGTGCCGAAGGGCACTATAGTTACGGGAATCTCCTTTCTGAAATTGGGCGTTTTGACGAAGCCGAAGAAGAATATAAGAAAGCTCTTACACTTAATCCGTATTATCCCCCGCTTCACTATAGTTACGGGCTTCTTATGAGAAAAATGAGGCGCTTTGACGAAGCAAAAAAGCAATATATGAAAGCCATGCAACTTGACCCTGATATAGGAAGCAAAATGACAGAAACCTGGATCATTCTGGATTAAAATAAAAAGTCCGGGCTTTGAATGTCAGGTTCCCGAATTAAGATAGCATCCCTAATTATGGTAAAATCCATTTCCGGCCATTCATTTTACTTTTAATTTTTACTTTTAATTTTTAATTTAATCTAGGGGATATCTATAGACGATCGATCGAATTTTTGCCAACTGGATTTTTGTAAAAAGTAATATTGGGAAGCAAAGTTAAATCAATGTATTTAAGAAGTAAAAGTAAGCCAATGTAATTAAAAAGTAAAATTAAGCCATTGTATTTAAAAAGTAAAATTAAATCCAAGTAAGTTTTTCTTTTACTCCATCAATCTCAGAAAACAATAAGTTTTAATTCTCCTTTTTCAAACAAGGCAAAAGCACCAGCATTTCCAAGTCCCACATAGTTAGGGCAGGAAAAGAGGGAGAGTAACTTTCCGTCGAACCACCACTTATATCCATTTTCGAGAACTGAATGGCCTCTTACTATCTTTTTTAGATTATTTGTTTTTAAAAAGCCGTCTACAATGTCAGGTCCAAATTCCTTTACTGTGGAACCTCTAGTTGATGTGGTAAGGCCTGGACGTTTAGAGGGGTCATTCCAGAGATAGGGAAAAGCTTCCTCTTTTCTAATAGTGCCAATACTTCCGGTTCCGTTAATCCCTCCATGTACGCAGAAAATTTGTCCTGATAGTACCGCAGCTACAGGCATTTTATCATATGTCCGGCTGATCCTGAAGAGAAACTCCTGATCAGAACCTATTTCTTCAAAAAAACCATAGTAGAGATTCATTTCTACTGTTTCGTGATTACCCCTAAGCAGAAAAATATGTTCCGGATCTTCAATTTTTAACTGGAAAATCCTTAAAAGAACCTCAGTTCCTTGCGGTCCCCTATCCACATAATCCCCAAGAAAGAGCATGTCTCTGCAACCTATTTCATCTCTCTTTTCGATTATAAGATTAAGAACCTCAAGGTCTCCATGGATATCTCCAACAATAATTATTGGCTCAGCATCAATTTTAAATACTGCAGGTTCTGCCTCGAAGATACTATCTATCTCAGGGAGAAGGTGATACAATTCATTTTTTGCGGTTACTTTATTAGAAATTATTTCTGGTGTCACGGGATCACCTGATTTAGTACCGGTTGAAGAAACCTATGTTAAATTTCTTATATACCAGAAGGAATTCTATGCGATAAACGTTCTGATTCCCATAAAGAAAGAATAAAGGTAATATCATCGATTAGAAAATGACATCATATGTTATAAAATTGAATCCCCTGTTAGAAATTAACATTATTTGTCAGAGGGCAACCTATCTAATTAAGTGAAGAATGTTCCTTGATATGTTTCTTGATCCTTATTGTGAAGACCAGATATAAATATCAAGGTATAGAATCAAGATATTGATGAAATAAAATCCAGATACTAAAAGCAGCTTATAAAAACCATTTTAATCATGCAGGCGTGCTGATTTATAAGCATGTGACCATAATGATTCATACATACAGGGAACCGTGGATAATTGGAATAGACAAAGTTGCAAAGTATAATAGGAGTGGGGAATAATGGAACTTGATATAAGTGAGCAGGATCCTGAAGATATGGATATTACCGATGTAGTGCTTGAATACGAAGACCTCGTTTCTGCGATATCCGTTCTTGAAAAGCGGCGAGAGGAGTTAAGGAATCGCATCCTCAATACCTTCACTGAGAAAAATATTGATGTACTTAGAGTGGGACACGTGGAGGTAAAGCGTCAGAAGATGGATTGGAAAATCTGGCGCATTAACAAACTAAAACCCTACCTGATGCAGAAAGAACTCTGGAATGTGATAGAATCAGTTGACAGAAAAACGCTAAGTAAATTGATAGAAAGAGGGGTTCTGACTGAAGAGGAACTTAAGGGCACGTATGATGTAGAAACAAGGTACAGCTTACATGTGGGTAGAGTTTGAAAAAATATAGATACCTGCTGCAAGTACGTAATTTAATTCACAAATAAGGAAAAAGTAAGCGAAGTGCCTGATATAACTACTAAAGTCTAATCGGCTCAATTCCCATTTCTTCCATCAGGCAGGCTGGAATGTCGAGTACCTGCAGGACCGAATCTATTATAATCCCGTCAGAAGTTGCCACAATCAGATTTTTTCCCGGATTTACGCCCTCTGCTTTCAGTTCGAAATCAGCGGTTCTTGAGGTTCGAGCTTCGCCTTTAATTCCGTTTTCTTTCATTTTGTGGCGGATTAAGCCTGCAAGTTCTCCACTTCGGCTGATCTGGGCGTCCAGAAGGAAAATGGCTGATTTTGGATAGGTTTCGGAAAGAAATTTAAGAACCAGGTCCAGGGAATCCTCTATATCCTCGGCCTGTTTTCCTTTGCTGAAGTAGTAGCGAGTATCTCTTATATAGCCGTCATCACAGAACCACATGGGTTCTTTTTTTAGCAGGCTGTCCACACTAAGGAGAACGTTGTATCCATCAAGTAGAAGATCCTTATCCCTTATGCCTGTACAGGCCACTTTTTTGTTGATCCTGGAGACTAACCTGTCTGGGGGCATAATTACCCTTGTAAGGATATACCGCTCTTCCGCACTGAGTTGAAAATGGTCAGCCACAAAACGAATGGTTGCAAACTTAGGGTAACCCCAACGAAGCAAGCTTCGAATATCTCGGGCAGGCTTGAGTAATTTTTCTCTCAGAAATGGGCTTGAGAAATCAGTTGGGTCTTCATGGTACCACTCATGCATAGTTGTCTCCTTTTAGGAAAAAAGTTCTTTAAATAAGTGAGATATATTATATACATATTTGTACAAATAAAAATCGCAATATGTGGTTCCAGTATTCTTTTTACCTGGCGGTTTTTATTTAGGTCTTGTTCAATTTAATGTGTTCAATTTAAGGTTGGTTTGCAGCTGAGCCGGCTCATGGCTCCGGCTGGAGGTTTATATGGAAGTATTGTGGCTGGCTCAGGAAGAAGTAAAAAGTGTTATGGATATGCCTTCTGATATGCACGTTGTGGAAAGCGCTTTTAGACAGCACGGGCTTGGGAAGGTGCAGATGCCTCCTAAATCCTATCTCTATTATAATGCCTATAACGGAGATCTGCGGACAATGCCTGCATATCTTGAAGAAGAAGATATTACTGGCGTGAAAATTGTAAATGTCCATCCCGGAAATCCAAGTCTAGGGCTTCCCACAGTAATGGCACTTATTGTTCTAATTTCCCCGCAAACAGGTGAGCCTATAGCAATTATGGACGGAACCTATCTTACAGATATCAGAACGGGGGCTGCAGGCGGGATTGCCGCGAAATACCTGGCAAGAAAGGATTCAAAGGTTATCGGCCTGGTTGGAGCCGGAAACCAGGCAAGGGCCCAGCTTGAAGCTCTCAATGAAGTTTTTAAACCCGAACTGGTGAAAGTAACTTCCAGAACAAAAGAAAGCTGTGAAAAATTTATTCGAGAAGCAGCAGATATTGTTTCCTGCGAGATCCGCTACGAAGAAACAATAGAGAAAGTATGTGACTGCGATATTCTTGTGACAACAACTCCAACCCGCAAGCCGATAGTAAAATCTCAGTGGGTCAAAGAAGGCACTCACATTAATGCGATAGGAGCTGATGCAGTAGGAAAAGAAGAACTTGATCCCGAACTGATTCTCCGCTCCAAGGTTGTTGTGGATGATATGGTCCAGGCGCTTCATTCGGGAGAAGTAAATGTTCCTCTCTCCAAACACTACATCTCTGAAAATGATATCCACGCTCAACTCGGGGAAGTGATTGTAGGCCTGAAGCCTGGTCGGACCAGTGAAGAAGAGATTACGATCTTCGACTCAACAGGTCTTGCCATTCAGGACGTTGCAAGCGCACACCTGGTTTATCAGAGAGCTCTCATTAAGGGCCTTGGAAAACAAGTCCGCATGTTCTAAAGGGCATATAAAGGGCATTTCTCTTTCTAAACGCCAACCCTTTCTTTTATTCCTTAATTTTATTTCTTAATTTATTCCTTAATTTATTCCTTAATTTATTCCTTAATTCATTGCTTAGGAATGGTTGAAAAATAACTTCAAGTTTTCACTTTGGAAATGGCTTTATAATCCCGTTTCCCAAATCGCCATCAAGACAATATCGGTACGTAAATACTTGAAATTAAAATTTCGTCATTGCTTAATTCATTCCTTAATCATTGCTTAATTTATTCCTTGATTTTATCCTCTTCAACTTATAATTTGTTAACAGTGGAAAAATAACTGAAAGAATATATAGAGACATGCCTGTAAGTATATAATTAGAGAAAACTCTTTTAAGTAGCAATACGTCCTGAGAACAAAAACAGCTGATGTGTTTGTATAGGAAGTCCAAAGTTGGCAGATAATATCTTTACGATTGTACAGTTAAGCCTGTTTGAGACCCTCTACGTTACAGGCTCTCTGATACTTGTCGGCATAATACTCGGCATTATTGAAAACAGAGCCAATTTTTATACCTGGAAAGTCTTAGGCAGGAAAGGTATTCTTGCCACAGCCTGGATTGGCACCCCTATACACGAACTTGGCCACCTGCTGATGTGCCTTCTTTTCAAGCACAAAATAAATAAATTCAAATTGCTTGACCTGAAGGCTGCAGATGGAGTCCTGGGATACGTCAACCATGAATGGAACCGAAAGAGCCTCTACCAGAATATTGGGAACTTTTTCATAGGTATGGGCCCCATATTCAGTGGGACAGCAGCCCTGATCCTGGGTATGTATATTTTCTTGCCAAACTCCGTTGCTACCTTTGTAAATTATTCGACTCTTTCCTCAGGAATGCAGGACCAACATATATTAACTAAAATTATTTCTCTTACCGCTGAGCTTTTTAAAAGCATATTTTCAGTAGGAAATTTAACCTCAGCCAGTTTCTGGATCTATTTTGTCCTGGCAATCGGCATTTCCTCCCATATAGCCCTGAGCAAAGAAGACCTTAAAGGAGCAGGAAGAGGTCTGATTACAATATTCGCTTTTATTTTGCTAATAAATGCAGTTGCCCTAATTCTCAATACCGATATATCCGATTTTTTCACGGGCATCCTGGTTCTCAATGTCTACCTGTTGGCCTTTTCGATGATTTCTATTGTTTTTTCTTTAATCAGGCTTGTGTTAAGCGTTTTTGCGTATTCTCTGATCAAAATAGTGCCCTGGGTTTGGAGCATGCGGAGAATGGTATGAAAATCTGCTTTTAAAATGGACTCCTGCCGCTTAAAGGTCATGTCCTGAATCCAGTAGACGAAATTACTTTGAGGATGTTTTCTGGTGATTTGAGTACGTTACATATTTCGTGATTTTATAGTGATTAGCAAAAAATTCGATGTCGATCAGCTTACTGTTAGGTTTTCGATAAGCTTACTTTTAGGTTTTAGCCTTTACATAACTTTACAGTAAATTCGACATCCAGCGGATTATCGTTAAATTTTTGCTTTTACAATAAGCTCTTTTTCTTCACTCAAAATCCACTCTCTTTACCCGTCATCCTTTCAATCTCGATCTTAATCACTAACAGCCTGTTAACTTTCTCCTCTCCAAACTCGAAGGGCCCCTTTTTCTCATAATGTTCGGACATGACAGTAAGCCCTTCGACTTTCTCATTATAGTCTTCCAGGAATTTTGCCTGTCCGTACCCTATGACACTCCTGTAACGGACATCATATGTGCAGATATCATCTGTGGTGATAATATCAGCGTCGATATCAGCTTCGAAACAGACCTTTGGGTTCTTTTTAAGGATGTCAATTTTCTCGCCTTTCTTTGAGCTGTGTACGTAGATGTGGTTATCTTTATACCCAAAGGCCATCGGAATAATGTGAGGAGTATCTGCATCCGATAAGGCAACGCGTAGGAATTTTGCTTTTGAGAGAATTTCTTCAATCTGGTGCTGGTCTTCGATTAGTCTTTTGCTTCCCATGATTTCACCTGAAAAGAGTTTGTTTGCTGAAAAAGCCTGTAAATAGATATTTATCCTTCAGATAAAAACTAATTCTTCCTCAGGGGGATTTAAAAGTAAATTTGTTTAAAGACATAAAAATAAGATAAAACTGTCACATTAAGGTTATACATGTATGCCATTTGTAGAAGTTTCTGATCACGTAACTATATTGCCATTGATTGTTCTGCTCACTGCTAACCGTTGAGCGTATGTAAGTGATTTTCTTTTCCAACCGATGCCATAGATGAAAAGGGAGTGTTTGTATCTTTTGCCTCTGGTTATACCTCCTCTCTTCTAAGCTTTACAACCCAATAATTCCCCCGATTGCAACCGTCAACGATGTAATCTCCATCAGAAGTCTGTTGAATACTCGGAGCGTAATCTTCACCTGAACTTCCAAGTGACTTCTGCTACTCCATATTTCCGCTAGTATCCAGTTTCACGACCCAATAATCACTACCCCCATGATTTCCAGTCACATCCCCGTCATTTATAATTGTAAAACCTATAACTACTTGTCAATAATATTATATCCTTGATTAGGTAGAATTAAGCTATCGGATTTTATCACTCGACCAGGATAGACGATTACTCCAGATCCTATTCTAACTCTATTACCGATAGCTGGACCCAAGATATAATATCCAGAATTAACTATCTCCTTACCGGCGAGAACTTTCACCATCGGCCAATTCGTCTTGGGATCGTCCTCATCAGCATTCCTGAGAATAAAATCTGTGATATGTGATCCACCGCCAAGAAACGAATGACTTCCCACTATCGAAAAACGAATATCTGTATTAATAATTGAATCGCTCATAACACAGCTCATAATAATATTTCTATTGGCAAGAAGACTGCTTCGTGCTCCCAACACTCCAAACCAGACCGTACAACTTGGCTCAAGAACAGCATGATCGCCAATATACCCCGCTGCAATAGTTACATTTGGTCCAATAACAACTCCATCTCCAATAGTAGTTGGGCCTATTATAGTTGCTGTAGGATCTATTTGACAATCTTTTCCAATATGTATTGGACCACGACTTTTCGGCAGATGCGATAGTATTTTTCTAACCACAACATTTTGATTTTCAAGCCCAGTTAATTAGTTGACGAATTTGACAATGGATGCCCCAAGTGAAATTGGCAAAAAGTAGCTGTGTCCAATGTTTGATAGCGATATAAGATAATCGGGGTACTTGTAGTTGCAATGGGGGGACCGCAGCAAGCGAATTATTTGATAATCTTTGCCCCGCCCTGAATTCTAATGATGGCAAGGAGAAACAGGAAAGAGAAATACTTTCTGTATCTATTATTATAGGTACGAAATCCCTATCTTGCGCTCCAGTTGGGAAAAAGAAAAAGTCTCCCATGTATAAATTTCCCACATGTTCCATATTATTCTGCGGGTAGCAAGTATGCACACTGAAACAAGGATCAGTATCTAAAAATGCTATACGTGCAGGTTTTCCAATTGCTAAAGCCCTGTTTAAAAATTCCAAGACCAGTTCTTTATTGAAGTAAATATCATCACGGTAAACAAGCGTTTGGGAGGTAGATAGACTAATTTCTTCTAACGATGAGATAAAAAAAGGTTTTTCTTTAATTTTTAAATGTGTGAATACATCTTCTTGATGTTGGAAGATTGTCTTGTTTAATACTGGCAATTTGGTGGCTGGTGATTCGAAGGGATGGATTACTTGCTTTGTTTCAAGGATATACCTTCTCATCAACCGATCTACAATGCCTCTGGAGGTCATCTTGACAATATATGCATTGTTTTCCTTTAAAGGGGTTGTGACTAGTGTCTCAACCATTTAATTATTGGTCATCTTTATATGTTCTGAATCCCTTTACATCTTCATGCTAACGATTAAACTTGAAGATCATGAGGTAAATTTCCTTATGGATTTTGTAGGAAAAGGAAATAAAAATGCAAGAGAACTAACTCGAGCACGTATCCTTCTCCTTGCAAACCAGCAGAAAGGCGTTACAGAGATAGCTAAAATATTAGGTGTTTCTCGGAATACTACTTTTAATATAAGGAAGAGATATGTTGAAGAAGGTCTTCTAAATACTCTTTTTGATAAAATAAGATCTGGCCAACCTATAAAATACACTGAAAAGCATGCTGCAGAAGTAATTGCGTTGGCTTGTAGTAGTTCTCCCGATGGAAGCAAGAGATGGTCGCTTACACTGCTTACTGAAGAACTGAGGAAAAAAGAAGGATTTGAAACAATAAGCAAAGAGAGCATCAGGCTTATTCTGAAAAAAACAAAACTAAACCTTGGTTGAGACGGATGTGGTGCATTCAGACTATTGATTCTGAATTTAGAGAAAGGATGTACGACATTCTTAATCTGTACGAAGAGTATTACGACCCTAAAAAACCTCTCATCTGTCTTGATGAGAAACCAAAGCAATTACTTCGAGATAAGAGAATGACCATTCCCATGAAACCTGGAATGTCAGAAAAGTATGATTATGAATATATCAGGAATGGAACAGCAAATATATTCATGGCGGTAGAATTCAAAGCAGGAAAGAGGTTGACTCAGGTAACCGAAAGAAGAACCATGACAGATTTTGCACAATTCGTGAAAATTCTCGTTACCGAAGAATATTATGAAGCTGAAGTTATACGACTGGTTACGGATAACCTCAATATCCATAAAGAAAAGTCATTCTACGAAACATTCAGCGAAGATGAGGCAAAACAGATTCTGGACAAGATAGAATTCCATTTTACGCCGAAACATGCAAGTTGGCTTAATGCCGCAGAAATAGAAATCAATGTAATGGATATTGAATGTACAGACCGAAGGATCGGTGACATGGAGACACTTACCCATGAAGTGGGTGCATGGACAAAGAGAAGGAATGAACACAAAAAGAAAATAGAATGGAAATTTTCGAAGAAGAATGCGGATGAGAAAATGTCAAAGTATTATGTGAAATAATTAAATTGCCATGACACTAAGATGTTCCGTTCTTGCTTCCAGATCAACATCTCTAAGGTGATCACCAACAGATGTGAAGTCATTAGCATCAATATCTATGGCATTATCTTTCCGTGTCTTTCCGTGTTTTCCGTGTTTTCCGTGGTTATAGAATCATGATCAAGTTTTCCCGTCCCCTTCTGTGTTGTTAATCGTTTTAATACAGATTTTGGGGTTCTGTAAAGTCTTCGGAGGCTATATCAAATAAATAATATCATTAGCAATTGCCATCCCAAAAAAGAGTTATCTATTTGTCAGCCTAAGACTTTACAGAACCATTTAGTTAACAAAAAAATTGAAAAAAGCAGTTAAAGGAGAGAATTTTTCCTTTTGCGTTTATTATCCTTAAGATTAAAGCAAACAAACTTTACTTATTTCACTGTGATATACTTACTTTGGTTGCAGTGCTGCTTCCTGCTTTTCGGTTAATGAAGCAACGGGTTTAGCGAGTGGCTGCAAGATCATACATATAGATATCTCTTACTTCATCATATTCCGGGTCACTGCGACTGTCTGCATACACAATTTTATCGCCATAGACAGATGGACCAAATGCACTGGTGCTGATAGTTATGCGGGTTGTCCTGGCAGTAGATATTTTATACATGTAGATGTCACTACTACCGTTGCTATACGAATTTGTATACACTATCAGGTTACCGTAGATTTCAGGCTCACTTGCCATTCCGTTAGTTGTTATTTGAGTTGTTTTATGTGCAGCAATATCACGCATATATATATTGTATTTTCCATTCTTTGATCCACTCCACACTACAATATTTCTATATATCTCGGGGGCGTCTGATGAGCCGCTTGTATCTATTTTGCTTGTTTGGCTAGTAGGTATATCATATACGTAAACATCATAAGCATTGTTACTGCTTTTTTGCGACCACACCACTTTGTTACCATATATGGCAGGAGAGCTGTAAGTGAACTCGCTCGCTGTGGGAGCAATCTGAGTCTTTTTGTGAGCTTTGAGATCGTACAGATAAATACTATCAAATTGATCACTATTGTATACTATGTAATTTCCGTAAATATCAGGGTAATAACCACCCGATGCTATCTGAGTTTCTTTGCCAGTAGAAATGTCGTACATTATAACATCGTTGCCCGGATCGTTCCATACGACCTTTTTACCATATATGTTAATATTGCTATCTGCACTCCCTGGAATATCTATTTCTCTTCCGGCAGTTAGATCATACACGTGCACATCATTCGTAGAAGTCTCTAACCACGTAATCAGGTTACCATAGATTGATGTGCTCGCTGTTAATCGCTCACCATGTGTGAGTTGAATTTCTTTTCCAGCCGATGCAACTGATATTGAACCTATCAGGCACATCAAAACGAGGATTGCCAGTATAACTTTACTTCTCATTCTTCCCCCCACTTAGTATTTGTCTTTCAAATCTAATTGTGCTGTTTATAAAATCTGCACATTCTCAAAAAAATAAATTTATATATAACTTCATATTATTTTTGGGCTCTTATGGCACCTATAAACAAAAATTAAAATATTAATAAATGATATAGTAACAATAGACCGATTTATAAATATATAATCGCATAAGTAAATTAACTTCTAATCTTTCTTATCTATCATTTTTATTCTAAAACTTAGATCAATGCAAAATTAGTCGATCCACAGAAAAGTATAATTAATCGCAAAAAATGCTATTGGGAAAGTATAAAAGAATGAAATTGCTCTAAAGCACTCCACTGCAATCAACTGGATATTTTTGCGCTCGCTTTCGATATAATGTAATTAACCCAGGGTTTTATAGTCATCAAAAAATACGGGCAAACAGACACTAGATTCGCTCAAGAGGATTAATTTACGAGTTTAAGTTCTTTCGTGCTTTCGGTGGTTCTTTTTTCATTTAAGATTGTGAAGTAATTCCAAGATGAGACACAGTAACACAGTTTAGAAAAGTAATGACTTTCTCCACTATTTCTATATAATAATATAAATAAGTATTGAGATTTTTTATAAACTGATTAAATATTTATAGAATTGAGTATTATATATACTTGAGCATGTTAAAAAATGCTAAGAAATGGGAGAGGGGGATCTAGCCTACTCATCCTCTACTCTCCCTCTTAATAACTCAAGATGAAGCGGGGTCTAAATTATTCTACCCGCATTATTCCCTCCCCAAATGGCGATGGGTCTTTTGGCACGCTTTTCTCCCATCGCCAATCCAACAACTTTCTTATTTTGATCCCTTATAACTCAGGCAGATTCTTACCAATCTGTAGATTACACTTACTTCGAGAAAGTATCATAAGAAAGTGAAGAAATTGGTTGAGTATTAAGACAGCTCTAAGAGCCAAGACAGCACTAAGAGCCGAAAAACTTTATGAAGCCGGAATGGAAAAAGAAATTAAAATCAAGTTAATGCCTGAATCTGGATCTGATCTTTTATGTACGTCTTAGCGGCTTGAACCTGGCTGACATTACCATATCTCGCATCCAGTTCCTCTAATCTGTTTAGAGTTATTGTGTAGCTGTAATCTGGATTACTGGGAATTCCCTTTTGAATAGTAAACCCTTTTTCTCTTTTAGTGACTGTATAGGAATCCAGCGCGTTCCCTGAATTGTCCATGACTGTAACTTCGGTTACTCCTTCGGGTATATAGTCATAGGCGGGTTCACAGACACTGTCCCTGCATATGAAAACAGGTTTCTCAGAGAAAAGATATTGAGCTTGAAGGTTATTCAAGAAATCCAAATCAGCTTGAGTAGTTATATTGTCCCCGTCTGCATGAGTGTTATTTTGATGGTTTATTTTGTAGGAGACTTCGGAAAGCAGAACTTCTCCATAGAACTGGAGTGAATTCCAATCATGTTTTAGCGTATCAAATATCCCTGTCTGATGCTGTTCTTGATTTATCCTATCAATTATACTTTCTTGATACTGTGCTTTATCTCCTGCTAGTGCTGAAGACGTACATAAAAGAAACAGAGACATCAGAGTTAGAAACATTTGTGCAGTGTTTTCTGGCTTCATTTTAATACCCATATATTACCCATATAGATTGGAATATGGAATTATTTATTAAATGTTTGACTATTATCAGTCAGATATTCAACATTAGATATATTTCCATCTATATTTAGATTCTGTGTAGTCTTCAAGTACTAAAGGATGATCTTTTTAAAAGAAGGCAACTTCCAACAATAATGATGTAAATAGTATTAACACCCGAAAACTTCACAGAGAACCCGAAAACTTACAGAATCTCCATATATTTAGACGATCCCAGAACTCAAAGCTGCTCTCTAAATGCCGTATTCTGAATAATCGAGCAAGTTTCTGATTACGAAAAATAATTTTAAAACTTACTGAGTGTGAATCAAACTGGCGAAATGATTCCAGGTGAATTTGAATTGATAGCTGAAACCAATTGAAGTATAAGCTAATGTTATGTAGAGACCTTCCGCAGTAAATTTGATTAAAATCTTCTGACATATTTGTAGACACAAATCAAAATCTATAGTCAAGAGGCAAAATACTGCAACTTTAGATGAGCTACAAAATGTTATTTGTTGCAGCAATTATAGGCGTGACTATATGTCTGAAATAAATGTGTATAAATGGGAAGATATCCGAAAATATTTTCCACCTGAAAGAGTGGCAGAAATTAGAGCCAAAATCCTTGAACTGCGAGAGTCTGGAAAATATACAGATAGAGAATTGTGGGAAATGTATGGAATGAGCGAACGTACTTTCTATGATCTTGTTGAACGAGCAAAAGACGGAAGTACAGCAGAAGACTTAAAAGACAGGCCTTCGAAGCCCAAAAATCCGTATAGGAAGCTAATGGATGAAGATAAAGCTGCTAATATAAAGTGAGAAATTCGATCCTTTGTAGGAAGATAAAAAGAAAAAAGCAACCCTTTGTGGAAGATAAAAAGAAAAAACAACTCTATATAGGAAGATAAAAAGAAAAAAACAACTCTTTGTAGGAAGATAAAAGGAAGATACAACCCTTTATGAGTTGTAAATAAAGTGTAACCGTTATAAGCCAGAAGTGCTGATTTTCATATATGAAATTCACCTATGCAGAAAAAAATTCCGGCGCCAGGGAGAAGATACGTAAGAAAACGAATAGAATTCTTCCAGCTGCTTTCCCCTTTATTGCTGTATTACTGATAACAGCTGGCTTTTTGACAGGTATAACTTCCGCAGCCGCAGTATCCGGAAACTCTGAGGTTGTAGTGTACCAAAACACCCATCTTGGAGTGGAGGTCGCGGGAATAACCCCTAACCCTGCCAGGCCGGGTGAAGACCTGCTCATAAAGATTAATTTGGAAAATAACGGAGACAATCCCGCAGAAAATGTGAGAATAGGGATCGAGGAAATTTATCCTTTTATTTTTAAGTATAGCACATCTGGGGCATACGGCTCCGGGACGAACACGCAGCACAACTTTGAAATTGAACAGATAAGGCAGCGTTCGAAAGTAGAACTGAATTTCCATTTCAAGGTGGATGCAAAAGCTGATTCGGGAGACCACCAGCTTGAATTTACCATCAAAGACAGTAGCGGAACAAGCTTGTCAAAACGAATCCCTATCCGTGTGGAAGGGAATCCGGATCTCGTACTAATCGGGACTGAAATTTTTACTGTAATCGGAAATAATTCCTCATCAGGAGCCATCATCCCCGGACAGGAATTTTACCTAAGGACAGCAGTTAAGAACGCAGGAAACGGAGATGCGAAAAATGTCCGGGTAATGCTTAACCTTAATGGTTCTTCGCCTGTAATTCCACTGGAAGATAACGTTCGTTTCTTTGAAAACCTTAGTGCAGGCAGCTCCGAGAACTTATCGTTCAAGCTCCTTCTCGGCAGCAATGCAGATGTGCAGCCCTATAAGATTCCCCTACGGATTACGGCCTCAAATGAAACCGACACTTTGCTTATAGATAAGACCCAGGAAATTGGGATCAATGTTCATAATCGTGCAAAAATTGACATATCAAGCCTGAAGTTTGACCCTGAAGCGCCTATGAAAGGGCAGCAGGTATCCATGACTGTGCGGCTCGAAAATGTAGGAGAAGGAGAAGCTCGCTCTGTTAAAGCCAGGCTTGAAGGGCTTGAGGGTAGTGGGAACAAAGCCTCTTTCCTGGGCCGTCTGGAAAAGGATGATGATGCTCCTGCAGTCTTTATTTTTGTGCCTGAGAAAGCAGGAGAACAGGCAGTAACTCTTGTAGTAGAATATGAAGATGATTTTGGGAAGCATCAGCTCAGCGAGGACCTGACTTTCAATGTGACTAGCCAAAATGGAAATCTCATCCCTATTGTTCTGGGAGCAGCCGTTATTCTTGCAGCAGCAGTTCTTTACATGAAAAAGAAAGGTAAGCTCTAATCCGGAAGAGAAAGGTAAGCTCTAATCAGGAAGAGAAAGGTAAGCTCTAATCCGGAAGAGAAAGGTAAGCTCTAATCTGGAAGAGAAAGGTAAGCTCTAATCTGGAAGAGAAAGGTAAGCTCCAATCCGAATAAGAAGGGTAAGCTCCAATCCGAAAAAGAAAGGTAAGCTCTAAGATTCGAAGACAACAGATTACTTCAGATACAGAAAAAACCAAGCCGGGTGCCTTATTATGCTTGAAAAAGCGAAAGTCTCCTTTTTCCTTGCCAGCCGCTCCATAACAAGAGGCAATAAAGGAATTACAATCTTTACAGTCTTTGTCCTGACACTCATCTTTGTGCAGCTTGTGCTCTTTTCAAGCATGCTTGCAGGAGTTACGCTCAAGTTTAACGAATTGATGGTGGACTTCCAGACCGGAAATATCGTTGTCGAGCCGAAAGCAGAAGAACGTTATATAGAGGATGCGTCAGCTCTTCAGAAGAAAATAGAAAGCCTCCCCCAGGTGATCGGGACTTCGGCTCGCCTGAAAACCTCCGGGAACTTCCGTTTTAAAGAAAAGGAAATAGGAGCTACAGTATCCGGGATAGATCCTTCGGATGAGGCTTTTGTAACAAGGCTTGAAGGGGCCATGATAAGCGGGGAATTCCTGAGCAGGCCTGACCGGGGTGAGGTCATCCTGGGCAGGGAGGTTTCCGGGGGCTTCGAAGCTCTTATGGAATCAAGGTCTCTTGGAGGCGTAGAAGTAGGAGATACCGTTGATCTCACAGTAAACGGCGTAACCAGGCAGTTCAGGGTAAAAGGCATCTATTCAACTCGCTTCTTTATGGCTGATGCCTCAGCCTATATTAGCAAGGCTGATCTTGAGGAAATGATGGGAATTGAAGACAGGGACCTCGCCCAGGAAATAGCAGTTAAAACAACTGTAGGCACTGACGAGTACGAGACAAGGACATCCCTTCTCTCCCTTGGTATTAAAGAAAACATCCGTACCTGGCACGAGTTTGCAGGTATTCTTCTCTTGATCGAAAATACCCTGGGCCTGGTCCGGAATATTATGAATGCAATCGGCCTGTTAATAGCTTTTGTGATAATTTTCGTGGTCATTTACGTAAATATAGTGAACAAAAAAAGGCAAATAGGCGTTCAAAAAGCCATAGGGATCGAACAGAATGTGATAGTTGCATCTTTCGTGCTCCAGGCTATGCTTTACGCAGGCACGGGCATTATACTAGGCTATTCCTTTATGCGCTTTGGGCTTGTCCCCTACACGGTTTATCATCCGGTAGAAGTTCCCCTTGGCGCCATAAGCTTGAAGCTGGATAATGCAGAAGCCATAAACCGTGCAATCCTCCTTTTCCTGGCCTCTATCATTGGCTCGGTAATTCCGGCCTACAAACTGGCGCAGAGAGACCTTCTTGACCTTATCTGGGGCAAATAAGGGGAGAATAAGCATGAAGAATAATGTAAGAGCTCAAATGAAAAATGAGATAAAAAATGAAGCAAGAATGGGAAATGAAAGAAATAGAAAATGAAACGAGAATAAAAAATGAAGCGGGAAAAGAAAATCAAGCAATAAATGCAGCAGAAAGCGGGATCAAAATAAACAAAGAGTCAACTGACTATCCCATTATTGAAGGCATCGATATAGTCCGCACTTTTAAAATGGGAGAAGTGGAGGTTAGGGCCCTTCGGGGTGTTAATGTAAAAATAAGGCGTGGAGAGTTCATCGCTATAATGGGTCCCAGCGGCTCTGGTAAGACTACTCTGTTAAACCAGCTAGGTCTTCTTGATACTCCTAACTCCGGGAAAATCATTATAGATAACACTGATACTTCCCGCATGTCAGACAGAGAAAAAGGCAAATTTCGTCTCCACAACCTCGGCTATGTCTTTCAGGACTATGCCCTCCTACCCGAACTCAATGCCTTGGAAAATGTCTACATTTCACTCATGATGCAGGGAAAAAGCAAAGCAGAATGTGAATCTGCAGCCTCAAAAATACTCACAGCCGTTGGGCTTGGGGACCGCCTGCAGCAGCTTCCTTCAAAAATGAGCGGCGGACAACAGCAAAGAGTTTCAATAGCCAGAGCCTTGGCTCACAATCCCAGAGTCCTTTTTGCAGACGAGCCCTGTGCTAACCTGGACTCCGAAACTTCAAAGGAAGTTCTCGATCTCTTCAAGAAGTTCAATAAAGAACAGGGACAGACAATTGTTATGGTTACGCATGAAGGCTGGCATGCAGATTATGCCGATCGGGTAATAAGATTGAAAGATGGGCTTAATCGAAAAATGAATGATTTAAGGCACCTTGCTAAGAAACTATTTGTAAAAAGTTTTCAAGCTGCCAAAAATAAGTTTTAGTCCCTGTTGTATTAAGGTAGATATATTTCAAAGGAATTTGAGAAATGCCTGGCGGCTCGAGCGCGTTTATTATTGACGCTCGCAGGCAATTTCTAAGAAATGTTATGAAGTAAAAGGCGGATACTATAGAATAGAGAAACGAAAAAGAAGTTTGCAAGACCAGTTACAGAGGGTTTCTGTAGCCCGTCTTTTTTTGCGTTTATCCTTCGAGTACGATCTCGATGTTGATATCCTTAGGGACTTGAATTCTCATAAGCTGGCGAAGTGCCCTTTCGTCGGCTGCAATGTCGATAAGCCGTTTGTGTACGCGCATTTCCCAGTGGTCCCAGGTTGCCGTTCCATCTCCACTGGGGCTCTTTCTTGTGGGGACAACAAGCTTCTTTGTAGGAAGCGGAACTGGCCCGGAAATACTAACACCTGTTCTTTCTGCAATGGACTTTACCTGATTGCAGACTCCGTCCAGGTCTTTGGGACTGATTCCTGACAGTCTTATTCTAGCTTTTTGCATAACCTTTTTTCTCCTAAAATACTACTGAAAAAAGGAGAGTGTTATTTCTTCTGCGTAACACTCATACACATGCCTGCGGCAATGGTCATACCCATATCGCGAATAGCGAACCTGCCGAGCTGTGGAATTTCCTTTACTGGTTCAATTACCATCGGCTTAGTTGGCTTAATGGTAACGATTGCTGCATCTCCGGCCTTAATGAAGGCTGGATTTTCTTCCTTAGTCTGCCCGGTCTTCGGGTCCAGCTTCCTGTCAAGGGAAATCAGCTGGCATGCGATCTGGGAGGTGTGGGCGTGGAATACAGGAGTGTACCCTGCAGTAATTGCAGATGGGTGCTGGAGAACGACGATCTGTCCTACAAACTCGTCAGCAACCTTTGGTGGGTTGTCAACGTGACCACAAACGTCTCCTCTGCGAACGTCACTCTTGCCGATACCGCGGACGTTCCAGCCAATGTTGTCTCCTGGGACTGCCTGCGGAATTTCTTCATGGTGCATCTCGATAGATTTGACTTCACCGGCTGTTCCACCAGGCATGAAAACGACCTTGTCGCCCTTCTTCATGGTTCCAGTCTCAACTCTGCCTACGGGTACGGTTCCGATACCTGAGATAGTGTATGCATCTTCAACAGGGATTCTGAGCGGGAGAGTGGATGGTTTTTCAGGCTGCTTGAGGTTGTCGAGGGCTTGCATCATGGATACGCCCTTGTACCAGGAAGTCTTGTCACTGAGCTTGACAACATTGTCGCCGTAGAATGCAGAGGTAGGGACGAATGGAATTTCACTTGGCTTGAACCCAATCATCTTAAGAATACCGGATACCTGTTCAACGACTTCCTTGTACCTTGCCTCGCTGTAGTCTACTGCGTCCATCTTGTTGATTGCGACAATCAGCTGGTTAATACCGAGGGTTCTGGAAAGGAAGATGTGTTCCTTGGTCTGGGCCATGACACCATCAGGAGCTGCGACAACCAGAACAGCAGCGTCAGCCTGGGAAGCACCTGTGATCATATTCTTTACAAAGTCACGGTGACCTGGGCAGTCGACGACTGTGAAGTAGAACTTGTCTGTATCGAATCTCTTGTGAGCGATGTCAATTGTAATACCTCTTTCACGCTCTTCCTTAAGAGAGTCCATAACCCATGCAAAGGCAAAGGATTCCTTACCCTTCTGCTTTGCCTCTTCTCTAAACTTCTCTATGATGTGTGGGGCTACAGCTCCTGCATCGTACATTAAGCGTCCTACGAATGTTGATTTTCCGTGGTCAATGTGACCAATCACTGCTAAATTTAAGTGCGGTTTTTCTGCTGCCATATTTATAATTCTCCTGTAATTCTGATGAGTTTCAATCGTATATCAAATATTTACTATATTAAGATTAGGGCAGGTCTCAATATTGATAAATTCATTTCTATATTCTTTTGCCAAATCAATATTGTCAGTTTGCCTTTCCGAACTCTTTTTGAGTCGGTACTTTATGAATATCCAACGGCATGGACTGTTTCCCCCAATATAGGCATACCTCCTTTTAAACCTTTCCGATTGCCCTTATCCTCGAACTGATAGGGATGCTTTTCCCTTCCAGGTCAGTCGAGATCTTTTTTCATTCCGAAGGAAACAGGTATTACCTTAAAAATATTGAGGATAAGTGGAGAAACTCCACTTACATTGAAAGGTAATCAGAGGGTTTGGGCAAGTCTTTCTTCAGACCTTTTCTCTCTCTGATTTGGCCTACTACTTCAGTCTGGATGCTGGCTGGTACGATATCGAAGCCTCCGAACTCAGTACTCCACATGGCACGTCCTTCGGTTGCGGACCTGATCTCTCCCGCAAATCCAAACATTTCGGCCACAGGCACTCTGGCCTCGATAATTGCCAGGTCTCCTTCCGTGGTCATGTTAAGGATAACTCCACGGCGGCCCTGCAGTTCTTTTGTCGCACCGCCCATTGTGAGCTGAGGTACCTGGATAAAGACCTTCTGATAAGGTTCAAGCAAACTGTCCTCTGCCAGAAGCATCCCGGCCTGGATAGCCTGTCTTGCAGCAGGGATGACCTGAGCCGGACCTCTGTGGATTGCGTCTTCGTGAAGCTTGGCATCTACAAGCACGCACTTCACGTTTGCAACAGGTTCCCTGGTAAGCGGGCCAGCACGCATAACTTCTTCAAATCCGTCAAGCACCAGTTCCATTGTCTCGTTAAGGTACTGGATACCCTTGGTCATATCAATGAAGATATTGGAATTGAAAATACCAGCAATGCCCTTTGCTTCTTCCTTTCCCATCCCAAGTTCCATAAGCTTCTGCCTGCGTTCAAGTTCGGGCAGATTCATGCTGATATCGCCTGACTTGATGAGGCTGACAATTTCAGTGTCAAGGGGTTCCACAGAGATATAGAACCTGTTGTGTCTGTTCGGAGACTTTCCTTCGACAGGTTCAATCTGTCTCCTGATAGTTTCCCTGTAGACCACAATAGGCTTGCTTGTGGATATTTCTACATTCTTGTCCCTCTGGATCCTGTGGGCAATAACCTCAAGGTGAAGTTCTCCCATCCCTGCCATCAGGTGTTCCCCGGTTTCCTCATCAAGGGTAATCTGAAGAGTTGGATCTTCTTTTGCGACCTGCCTGAGAACCTCGATCAGCTTGGGCAGATCTTTGGTGTGCTTAGCTTCCACAGCTACAGTCACCACAGGTTCGCTTACGTGCCTGATGCTTTCGAAGGGCGTCATGCCGTCAAGAGTTGTCACGGTGGACCCTACGATTGCTTCTTTTAAGCCCGTAACTGCTGCAATATTTCCGGCAGGGATTTTTTCCACTTCGAGCCTTTCAGGGCCCATAAATATGCCCACCTGCTGGACTCTGCTCATCTTTGTGGTCCCGGATGTGTAAACTTCCATCCCACGGGTGAGAGATCCACTGAACAGTCTTCCAGTTGCGACTTCTCCTGCATGAGGGTCAACGGAAATATCTGTAACCATGAAAGCGAGGTCTCCGGCTGCATTTGCATTAGCCATGGATCTGCCAATCTCAGTGTTAGCATCTCCGTGCCAGATAGCTGGTACCCTGCCTTTCTGTGCATCAAGAGGATTTGGCAGGAACCTGATGACCATATCAAGGACAGCTTCGTGCAATGGGCATTTTTCTGCCAGGGACTTCATGTCTCCGACTTTACAGTAGTCATATACTTCCTTAAATGAGATCCCGGTTTTCTTCATCATAGGCACACTGATTGCCCAATTGTAAAGAGCTGATCCGAAAGCTACAGTTCCAATTGAAGCATCGACTTTCCAGCCGGCCTTGGATTTTTCCGGGTTCATGTTCTTGATGAGCTTGTTCACGTGATCAATGACTTTTCCAAGCCGAACCTGCATTTCCTGGGAATCTACCTGCAGCTCATTGATCAGTCTATCGACCTTGTTAATGAAAAGCACGGGTCTGACATGTTCCCTTAGAGCCTGTCTCAGCACTGTTTCGGTCTGAGGCATGGTACCTTCTACGGCATCCACGACAACAACCGCACCGTCTACAGCTCTCATGGCACGGGTCACGTCCCCACCGAAGTCAACGTGTCCGGGAGTATCTATCAGGTTGATGAGGTAGTCTTCATTATCAAAAGTGTGAACCATGGAAACGTTGGAGGCATCGATTGTGATACCTCTTGCCTGTTCCTCTTCATCGGAGTCCATGAATAACTGTCTCCCGGCAAGTTCCTTTGAAATCATGCCGGCGCCTGCTAACAGGTTGTCCGATAATGTAGTTTTTCCGTGGTCGATATGCGCAACGATTCCGATGTTCCTGATTTTTTCAGGCTCATTCATGAGCGTTGTTACGCGCTCGACCATTTTCTTCCTTCGTCCCATGCTAATACCTTTTAAATAAACATAATTTAGTAAAATATGAGTTTTTTAAATCGGGGCAATCCGCAAATTAATTAGCGTGCTGCCTTTGCAACTCTTTCCTTTGCATCTTTCCTATTGATTGAGAAGGATTTTGTATCGCGGTTTGCAGCGCCTATAAGTTCGGTTGCCAGACATTCTGCAACAGAGCGCTTGGATTTAAAGGCTGCGTTTTTGGTGCCCATGCTGATGTAGCGCAGAGCTGTGTCCACACGCCTCTGAGGTGCAGTATCTACTGCCTTTGGCACTGATATCCCACCATATTTAAGCCTGACCACTTCTTCCCTGGGGCCTGCATTGGCAATGGCATCCACCAGGATCTGAATAGGATTCTGTTTAGTCTTCCTGTTCATGATATCAAAAGCTTCTTCAACTGCTCGAAGGGTCACCTGCTTCTTTCCGCTGTTGATCTCTGTCCTCATCAGGTTGTTTGCCAGACGTTCCACGATAGAAATTTCGGATTTGTTAAATTGCTGCCTTGCGTGCTTTCCACTGCTGTGAGGGACAATTACAGGAGAAAGGCTGACGTAGCGCTTAATACCTAAATCTCTGATCTCAACTTCAGTAGAGTCCCATTTGCCGAAAATTTTGTACAAAAAAATCATCTCCTGGGCTTTTCCAATCTGCCGATAACCAGCTGATTCAGGGACACGTTGTTGACCGCAATTACTTTGAAACGTACGCCGGGAATATCACCCATAGCGCCACCCATGCGGCCTCCGATCCTTTCCACTGTCACTTCATCGTGTTCATCAATAAAGTTAACTGCACCGTCTCCAGGACAGAAAGCAGTTACCTGACGCCCGTTTTTTATAAGCTGTATTCTTACGCATTTACGGATTGCGGAGTTTGGCTGCTTGGCTTCAACTCCTACTTTTTCTAATACTATACCCCGTCCCTGCGGTGCACCACTGAGTGGGTCAGCTTTCACGTTCAGCCCAAGAACACGCCTGCCGTAGTACGAATCTTTCCAGCGAGCATCTTTCCTGGCCTGTTTGAGAATATTAGCTGCATATTTTCCGTTAGCCATTGTTATTTCTCCATTTAAAAATTGATAAAATTTCCCTGTAAGGCATTATGATACCAGATTGTCCTTCAACGCCGGATTAATGGATCAACGTAAATTAATGTAGACTACTGCAGGAACACATCTTCTATATCATGATGGCGGCGGGCAAGCATCTTTACTTTCTCGATATTCTTGCCGTTTCGGCCGATTGCAAGACCCTTCTCCTTATTGGGTACCTCTACATAAGCTAATCGCTTACCATTTTTGTTAATAATGTTTACCGAATTTAAGGACACAGGCCCAAAGGCATTCTTTAAAAAGATGGCAGGGTCCTCTGAGTATTCTACAAGTTCTATGGGCTTGTCCAGGGCTCTCTTGACGCGATTTATGTTCTCACCGTTTTTGCCTATCGCAAGTCCCATATCACCCTGCTTTACGACGTATACGAGCCTTTCCTCTTCCGGGATACAGTCGAGAATCTTGGCTCGGGTCATATTTTCAAATAATGCAATGTACTGGATGCTTTCTGCGGTAAGTCTTATTTCACCCAAGACGTTGCCAACTCCTTTATTATACTGTAGCTGCCAGAATATCCGATTCTCCTACGTCGAGGATAGCCATGGCTGCAATCGTAAAGGGCTTTCCGCAAACAGGGCCGAGTTCTACGCTTGTACCTGTATAGTCCAAGATTGCGGTATTTGTTGCCTGAATTTTCTTTTTAATATCTTCGGGGCAGTTTGATGCCAAAACCACCATTTTTGCAGAGCCATTTGCTGCTGCTTCAATGGTCCTATTGGCTCCAAAGATTACCTTTCCTGTTTTCACAGCCTTGATAAGAGATTTATCAACATTAACCTTCATTTTAATCAACTCTGTCTCAAATTAGCTCGTTTACGGAGCCACTTTTTCATTTACCTGCTCAATCTTCATTTTAACCGACGTTATCTCGAATTAATTCACCTACTATATCTCTTTCTTAATAAAGACATTCAGGCTTGGCGAGTATATGGTACTCTAAATACATGATGCCTTATATCAATTTTCTGGTTATGAGTCTCGCAGACTCAAGTTTCTACAGCAGGATTTGATAAGTGTCATAAAGGTACTCATACGCCTGATGGACTGGTCTTCTATCTAGCTACGCATTTAAATAATTATAGGTTAAGAAGCGAGGCTTTTATGTTAAAGCCTTCACTCCCTGGGTATTTCTGTTTCCTCTTTCCTTCTGCTTATCAGGTGCACGTCACCTGTACCCATTCGGATTGGTTGACCAACAATAATATTTTCTGTAACTCCCTGGAGTAGATCCACGTCTCCGCGCATTCCTGCATCCAGCAGATGATTGACAGTCACTTCGAAAGCTGCACGAGCAAATACGCTGGCCTTTTCACCTGATATACCGTGTCTTCCAATCTGTTTAACTTCTCCGTCACAGGTCATGAGGTCTGCCACAAGCATAATGTGCCGGATATCCACGGTAAGACCCTGTTCACGCAGGGTATCAGTAGCTTCCTTGATAATTGAATTTCTTGCAGCTTCGATTCCCAGCACTTCATAAATCTCATTAATGTTATTTGTGCTGGTTCTCGTCTTGTCCACTCCGTCGAACTGAAAAACCTCACGCAAGGCTGAACCTTCAGTATAGAGAGTGTACTCCTCTCCTTCCTTCCTGACCACTACTCGCTTGATCCCTTCTATTCCCTTCAGGGTGACATTATGGATACTTTTTGCAAGCTGAAGAAGCTCCCTGTAAGAGGGCTCTCCCGGAGAAATGACAATCTGATTATCTATATCAGGGGAGATTGTGACAGATACATTCAGTTCTTCGTTGAACTTCTCCTTTACCTGTTCTATGGTAATGTTCCTGCTTTCCATTGCTTTTTCGTGCAGATCTATTATCAGTTTCATCTGAGAAAGGTCAGTAGTCACATCAGCTATATGGTCTATCTTTGTCGCTTCAATTTCCCAGGCAAGAGCTCTTGTTTTTTCTCTGTCATAAGCGAAGTCTTCAGGATGCTCTTTGGTAAGGGCAATTGTCATCATTGGTGTGCTCGGAATTTTCCGGGCGTCTACTATTTCTATGAGTCGGGGCAGACCGAGAGTAACGTTAATTTCGGCCACACCTGCATAGTGGAAGGTACGCATTGTCATCTGGGTGCCTGGTTCCCCTATGGACTGAGCTGCAACAACGCCTACAGCATCACAGGGCTCAATGCATGAGACGTCGTATTCTTCCCTTATCTTTTCTATGATCTCTTCCATTTCCTTCTTGCTAACTCCGGCTTTGATTACATCATCCTTAAGAGTTTTAAGAACATTTGAAGGAAAAGGCAGATCCTTTATCATGCTATCGATTGTAGCTTCACTAATACTCATCAAGCCACCTCCTTGCTCACCACGGAACGGACAATCCTGTGGATGGTGTCAGGTTTACTGAAGTCACTTTTTGTGGGATTAATTCCATCTTCCCCGTATTTGAATTGTACAAGCACACCTCTGGTATCCCTGACTGTAAGGTCATACTGGACTTCCAGGTCTTGCAGGGCATTGACAAGTCTTCTCTGCAGGTACCCTGACTGGGATGTTCTTACAGCAGTGTCCACAAGACCTTCTCGACCACCGATTGCATGGAAGAAGTATTCGGTCGGGTTTAACCCGCTCTTATAGCTTGCCTTTACGAAACCGTGGGCGTCTGATCCAAGGTCACCCTCTTCGAAATGAGGCAGGGTTCTACCTGCATATCCTCTGCGGATGCGTTCCCCACGCACTGCCTGCTGGCCTACACAGGCTGCCATTTGAGTAAGGTTCAGGATTGAACCTCTGGCTCCAGAACGAGCCATGATAACTGCCGAGTTTTCAAGTCCCATGTGGCTGTCTGCAATTCCACCGGTCTCGTCTCTGGCCTTCCCGAGCTTCTGCATAATGCTCATTTCGATTGTCTCATCAAGTGTCCTGCCAGGCAAGGGTTCAAGTTCCTTATTCTGGAAAGACTTAATAAGGTTCTGCACGGCGCCTTCGGCTTTGCCAAGGACCTCATTGATCTGGATTCTAGCTTCTTTCGGGATGTCTTCGTCAGCTATTCCGAAACTCAGGCCTGTCCTCATAATAGCCCGAATTGCAAGTTTGGTCATGTCATCTATGAAGCGGGCTCCATCTGCAGGTCCGATTTCCTTGATAATGCGGTCCTGGACTTTTCCTTTGAATGCCCCAATAGCTGCTTCGTCTATTGTGCCCATAAGGAGTTCTCCGTCCCGGATTACTACATAGGCATCGTTCGGACATCCTTCTTTCTTACAGGTATCACAGTGCGCACAGACCTGAGCTGAAAACTGTACATTCAGGTTTTTGGGAAGTATCTGGCTGAAAATCTGCTTTCCTGTCCAGTAGGGCTCTCCGTCTTCATCGTGACCTGCGGGCGTGGGTAGAACGCGGGCGCTGCTCTTTTTGAGAATATCGTAAGCGTCATGTTTGGATATGTGATTTTCAAGACGTGTTAGCAGGAAAAGCCCTGAGATATGGTCGTGAATCCCACCAATGATTGGCCCTCCGAAACGCGGAGAAAGGATATTTTCCTGAACCTGCATGAGGATCTTAGCTTCAGCCCTGGACTCTTCTGTCTGCAAGGCATGCATGTTCATTTCGTCCCCGTCAAAGTCAGCGTTATACGGAGGACATACTGCAGGATTTAACCTGAAGGTCTTGTTTGGGAGAACCTTAACAGAGTGAGCCATTATACTCATTTTGTGCAGAGAAGGCTGCCTGTTAAAGAGTACGATATCCCCATCCTTCAACTGTCGCTCAACTACCCATCCGAATTCCAACTTTTCGGCAAGGTCGTCTTTGTTTACATTAGTAATTTTTATGCGCCTGCCGTCAGAACGCAGCACGTAGTTTGCTCCGGGGTGAATATCCTCGCCATTGCGCACAAAGACTTTAAGCTGTTCTATATTCCTTGGCGTCACTATGGACGGCATTGTCAGGATCTGTGCAATAGGCATCGGAACCCCGACCTCGTTGATGCTCAGGTTGGGATCCGGGGAGATGACTGTACGAGCAGAGAAATTAACACGTTTACCTGACAGGCTTCCTCTGAACCGTCCTTCCTTACCCTTTAAACGCTGGGAAAGAGTCTTTAAGGGTCTGCCTGATCTGTGCCTTGCAGGCGGTATCCCTGAGACTGAATTATCAAAGAATGTAGTAACGTGATACTGGAGAAGTTCCCAGAGGTCCTCAATAATAAGCTGAGGAGCGCCAGCTTCCCTATTTTCCTGGAAACGCTGGTTGATCCTTATAATATCTACCAGCTTATGCGTCAGGTCGTCTTCACTGCGCTGCCCTGATTCAAGGGTAATTGAAGGACGGACCGTCACAGGGGGCACTGGAAGAACTGTAAGGATCATCCATTCAGGCCTTGCATTCTTGGGGTCCATTCCGGTAACCGCTATATCCTCATCAGGGATATTTTCAAAGCGGTCCCTTATCTCGGTCGGGGTTAATTTTTCCCCGCTTTCGAGATATTCGCTGGGTTTTTCGAATTTGATTTCTAGCTGCTCCTCATTACAATAGGGACAGCTTTTTACTTTACTGGCTTCCTTAAAAATATCGTTGATGACGTCATCAGGCATGTGTCCAATATCCTCAATGCCTGAAAGCTGTTCAATAAAGTGCTGTTTTTGCACAGGTTCAAGCAGAAGCTTGCTGCATTTCCTACAGGTTGCCCGAAGGAGCTTCCTGATTACTTTATTGAAACCAACATGGACTACAGGGGCGACAAGCTCAATGTGCCCAAAGTGTCCTGGGCACTCACCTGCCCTGCCTGAACAGGTCTTGCAGCGAAGTCCTGGGTCAATAACCCCAAGTTTTGTATCCATAAGCCCCATGTCAATTGGAAATCCGTCGTCATCATAAGTATCGGCCGTGATAATGGGCGTTGCACTCATCTTACGGATCTCTTTAGGGGACAGTAAACCGAATCTGATAGAAGAAATTCTTTTCGGAATCGGAGGTACGTTTGCCATCTATTCACCTCACACTGCATCTTCAAGATTAAGCCTGGGAGCAACTCCCAGAGATTTGATTTCGTCCAGCAACAGCTTGAACGCATAGCTCATTTCCACAGGATATATATCCGTGTCAGCCCCGCAGGCAGAACAGATAGAGATGTTTCGCTGCTTGTCATATGTTGCAATCATTCCGCAATGCGAGCAGACAAGTTCCACTACCTTGTCAGACTCGTCCAGCAGCCTTTCTTTTAAGGACATTGCAGCTCCGTGCCCTACCAGCACGTCACGTTCCATTTCCCCGAACCTGAGACCACCTTCCCTGGCTCGACCTTCGGTTGGCTGGCGAGTAAGCACCTGCACAGGCCCGCGAGACCTGGCGTGCATCTTGGAAGTGACCATATGATGCAGTTTCTGGTAAAGGATTACACCAATGAAGACATCTGCAGGGATCATCCTGCCTGTTGCTCCGTCATAGAAAATTTCTTTTCCGGTATGGGCAAAGCCATGTTTCTTCAGGGCTTCTCTCAGGTCGTCTTCTTTTTCCCCTGAAAAGGCAGTTGCATTAACTCTTCTGCCTTCCATTGAGCCGACCTTTCCCCCAATCATTTCAAGTACGTGCCCTACAGTCATACGGGAAGGAATTGCGTGCGGATTAATCATAAGATCCGGAGTCAGGCCAGATTCGGTAAAGGGCATGTCTGCAATCGGAACTTTCAGTCCAATAACTCCTTTTTGCCCGTGTCTGGAAGCAAATTTATCTCCGATATCAGGAATCCTTTCGTCTCTTACCTTTACCTTGGCAAGGCGAGTTCCGTTAATGGATTCTGTTAAAATAACGGTATCCACAATTCCTTTTTCATTGGACCGCATGGTGACAGAGCTTTCTCTTCTCTGTTCTACTGCAATCCCGAAGTCAGAAGGTTCTTCAAGGAATCTTGGGGGACTGGTCTTTCCAATTAACACGTCATTTGGACCAACAGGAGTTTCAGGGTTTACAAGCCCGTCAATATCCAGGTTAGCATATGCTTCTGCACTGCGGGCTCCACGGAATTCCGAGTCCGGAATTTCGAACTTGTCTTCCTGTCCACCCGGATATCTTCTTTCTTCTCCTTCAAAAGTTCTGAGGAAGTGACTTCTTCCGAGTCCTCTGTCGATTGAACCTACATTGAAAATCAGGGCGTCTTCAATATTATACCCTTCATAAGACAGGATTGCGACCACGAAGTTCTGACCTGCAGGCCTGTCATCAAAACCTATTGCTTCAGAAGTCCTGGTCTTGGTGAGTGCTTTCTGAGGGTAGTGAAGGACGTGGGCACGGGTATCGGGCCTGAGTTTCTGGTTTGCTGTGGCAACTCCTATACACTGCTTGATCATGGCCGCGCCCATTGTATTACGCGGAGATGCATTGTGCTCCGGATAAGGGACCATTCCTGTGGAAATCCCAAGAATAAGTTCGGGATCAATTTCCATGTGAGTGTGTCTGGAAGTGATATCAGCCTCGTAGAGGGAAATGTACGCATTTTCTTCTTCTTCAGCATCCAGATACTCTACACAGCCTTCTTTTACAAGCTCATCAAAGTTGATTTCCTTGTTCCTCAACTTCTGCACATGCTCTTCAGTTACCTTGAGAGCTCCGTTTTCCACAACTAGCAGGGGCCTTCTTGCTCTGCCCATATCGGAGTTTATGATTACTTCTCTAGTATTGTCGTTAAGAGAGACATTGACCTGCCTGGATATGAATCCCTGCCGTCTCATCTTTCGAAGCTCGTCTGCGAGTTCCGCAGGGTTATCATGGGTCCCGACAAGCTCCCCATTTATGAATACTTTTGCTTTAGTCATCTGTCATCGACCCCTTAATCACCGAATGATCCGCCATCGTCCATATCTGAATAATCGTAGAATTCTTCATCTTTGTATTTACTTTCAACTTCAGGAGTTTCTTCGAACTCCTCAATAATTTCTTCTCCAAACTCATCGAGTAAGATTTCCTTTATTCTGGCCGGAATTTCCGGTACCTTGACAACTATACGATCGACGTTCAGGTCATAGAGTATTTTCTTCATGCCTTCTGTTTCCTCTATACCTGTAGAGAGCTCAACCATCTCAGCAAAGTTCTTCACCAGGCCACAGTTTGGACCTTCAGGGGTTTCTGAAGGACAGAGCCTTCCCCATTGGGTTGCATGCAGGTCTCGAGCCTCAAAGTGCGGTTGGGCACGGGAAAGGGGAGAAATTACACGGCGCAGGTGAGAAAGGGTGGAGATATAATCGTTCCTGTCCAGAAGTTGAGATACACCTGTTCTTCCCCCAACCCAATTTCCGGTTGCCAGTGGGTGCTGCAGGCGGTCAGTCAGGACATCTGCCCTAACTATTGTGGCGACGTTCAGTTCCCTGTTCCTCATATTTGCGCGCTCGAGCTGATATTTTATATCTCTTGCCAGTCTGTTGAAGGATACTCTAAAGAGATCTTCCATCAGGTCTCCTGCGAGTTTCAGCCTTTTATTTGCATAGTGGTCTTTATCGTCTTCAGAACGCTTACCAAGGGCCAGTTCGAAACATGACTCAGCCATTCTCGCGAGGAAGTGGGCCTTTGAGATTCTGTCTCTCATATCATTTCCAAGATGTGGGAAAAGATATCTGTCAATGACATAATTTGCTCTTTTTATCTGGTATTCCTTGGCCTGCCCTGCGGCAACCCTTGCCCCTATCTTCTCGATTGCCTCTTCCTGGGTTTCAACCTCGGCTTCTTCCAGGTTTTCTAGCATGAATTTGATAATTTCAGGATCGCTTGAAACTGCGTTTACTATATCCTCATCAGTTACAATCCCAAGAGCTCTCATTAGGGTAATGAAAAACACTCTTCCTGAGATCGAAGGGAAGGAAACCTCAAGCAGGGACTTTCTCCCTCTTTCTACGATTACGAGTGCCCGGTACCCACGTTTCTGGGAGAAAACCTTTGCAACCTCAATTGAATCTCCATATCTTTCTCCCATCTCAGCAAGGATTTTATTTGGGGCAAGGTCTTCAAGGGTCATGACCACTCTTTCGGTGCCGCCGATAATGAAATATCCCCCAGGATCAAGTGGGTCTTCTCCATAGCGGACTTTTTCAGTCTCGCTTAGCCCCAGAAGGTTGCAGATCTTGGACTTGACCATAATTGGAAGCTGCCCTATCTTTGCCTCCATTACCTCGGACTCAACTCCATCTTTTACGACACTCATTTCCAGGTAGAGGGGACCTGAGTATGAGAGGTTTCTAAGCCTTCCCTCATTTGGATAAAGCTTTTCGATTGCCCCGTCAGCTTCCTTTACCACCGGATGTTCTACCCTGATCTTGCCTAGTTTGAGATAAGTGTCCTCAATATCAGTTTCTATTATTCTTTGTTCGTCAATGATCTTTTGCAGCCCGTAATCTATAAACTTATTAAATGAATCGATATGGTGCTGCACTATCTTGTCCCGCGTAAAATAAGCCTGCGCTAGTATACTGGTTTCTAACGTGATGATAGCACCCTCTTTGCTTTATTAAAATGAAAATCGATAAACCGTGACCTTCAGAACCTGTATGTAGTTGTTGAGTCTTTTCGTGCGATGGTGCATGGGATTCAAAAAGACATCCTTGAAAAAAATTATGATCTTGCAAGCGGTTACCTTTCCCCCCCGCTTACTCGATCACAAGTCGATAATACTCTGCCTCCCCTGCAGTTTGACTTCTCTTTGTTATTTTTACTACATCTCCGATGGCAGCCCCTACCTCTTTAGAAACAGGATCCTGCACTTTGATTTTCGGTAATTGCTCCTTTTCAATTGAAAACTTGCTTAAAACAGACTTTAACTCGCCCTCAGACATTATTTCATGTTTAGGGACCAACTCATGGTCGAGCAGGCTGAATTTTGTCAAAACCTTTCCTCCAAAAATAAAGCATTTCAAAAAACTTGGTCAAATATCCCGTGAATGGCCTTTTCCACGGGTATAATTAAGAACATGGCGGGCCCGTAGGGATTTGAACCCTAGGCCGACTGGTTAAAAGCCAGTCGCTCTGCCGGACTGAGCTACGGGCCCAATTGTTACTTCCACTTTTCTTCGCACCGTCAAGGTTTTTAGAGGTTTGTTTTGCACGCCACCTGCTATCCCGCTATATCAGGGAGCGCCTCTTACACCGATGCAACCCTCTAATTATAACTATTCTATAAATAGTTTATGGTGAGATTATTTTTTCTACTAATATTTCTGCGAATTTATTCTATGTTTATTTATTAAGTGTTGGATTTATACAAACATCTCCTCCATCCTGCTGGAAAGCTATATGTACGAGGATTATCACTTTTTTAAAAGTAAAACCAAAAATAAAGGCCATTTCTTAATTTTCAACAGATCCGGGTTAATAGAAATTTTGCCCCGATTTTAAATAACGTCCTAATTTCCCAATAGTCACCCGCACCCAAAAAAGTGGTCACCCGCACCCAAAAATGAAGCACTATTATGTTAGATTGTAGCATCTCCCGAATTGCGCCTCTGGAGTACGCTGTCCTTCTCGCTTCGCTCAAGAGGACAAATTCTAAGATTACGAATTTTCCACCAGAACTTCGCCTCGGGATCACAGAAAATGGAAATTTTCCGAGAGTTGCCATGTAATTGCACCAAACTGATGTACTTCTCGCTTCGCTTAAGAGAACTATTTAAAGGGCTAATCTCTAAAGTTATAGCTCTTCCTTACCCGTTCCGTAGTTTATGTAATTTCCTTACCGTTTAAGATACCTAAGATATGCTGTACTTAACACAGATATTAATAATATGTCAGAAATAATATATCAAAAATAATATATCAATAATAATAGTGAGATAAATCTATTGAGAACAATTTTTACTGTTTTTCTTCAACTGTGAACCTTATCACAAATTCCGTTCCAGAATCTCTTTTTAATGCAAGCTCGCCGTCTAGCTGGTCTACCAGAATTGTCACCAAATTTATGCCTAGAGAATCAGAGTTTTCTAAATCAAAGCTTTCATGAATACCAATCCCATTATCCGAAACTGTTAAAACAAAATTGGTACCATTACAACCTTCTTTTTTACTTTTCAGTATGCTGCTTGTATATTCTATGGGTTTTTCCCTGCAAAGTTTGATTCGAATCTCCCCATTGTTTTTGTCTGGAAATGCGTACTTAAGGGAGTTTGAAACAAGTTCGTTAATGATTATGCCCAGTGGGACTGCAATATCCATATCGAAAAAGATGTTTTCTTCAAGCTCAATATTCAAGCTGGTATTGACATTTTCAAGCCTATAAGTCTGGAAGAGGTTCTCAACAAGTCTCTCAAGATACGGTGAAAAATTCAGTGCATCGGTTCCTCTGCCTTCGTGCAGTTCTTCATGGATAAGGGCAATTGACGTTACTCTGTCCTGGCTTTCCCTGAAAGCTTCTAGCACTTCTGAATCCTCAACATGCTCCCGATTTTTGAACTTTTCAGCCTGAAGATCAAGGAGGGAAGAGATTACCTGCAGGTTATTCTTGATTCTATGATGAATTTCCTTTTTACGGGCAATATCAATATTTGTCAGGACTTTTTCAGTTTCTCTTTGCTCTGTAATATCCTGAACCGTTCCTAACATTTGAACAGGATTATTTTTCTCGTCGAAAATAACTGCTCCATGTTCATGGACTATGCGCTCTTCTCCACCAGCTGAAATAATTTTAAAATCAATCGCATAGGTTTTTCCTTTCAAAGCTTCCTTGGTGGCATTATCCACACAGTTTCTGTCGTCGGGATGTACATAACTTAAAAAAGTATCGTAAGTTACTTTGAATTCCTGAGGCTTAAGCCCAAAAATACGATAAACTTCATCAGACCAGTATTTCTCATCAGTTGCAATATTCCATTTCCAGTTTCCAAGATGAGCCATTCTTTGAGCTTCAGCAAGACCTTTTTCACTTTCTTTCAACGATATATAAGTCTGCTCAAGCTGTGCTGTACGTTCTTTAACTAAGTTTTCTAAATTATCATATGCTTCTTTCAACTTAGCTTCTGCTTCTTTTATATCTGTAATATCATGGGCGACAAGAATACTCCCAATAAGTTTTCCTTCCGGATCATATAGCGGCGAGACACTTACTTTGAAATAACCATTTAGATAATCCTCGCAAAATTCAGCGGTGTGCTCAAGCCCGTCCTTAAGCAACTGCCTGTACGGACAAAAAGAGGGAGGCTCATCCGTCCCATGGACGACATGATAACATGCTATCCCTACGCATTCTTCTGGTGTCATTCCCAATCTTGTTGCCATAGCTTTGTTCACACGAACAATTTTATACTCTGTATCGAGTACAGCTATCGGGTCTGGCACAATATCAATAGTTTGTTCCCAGTTTTTTGTGGCTCGAAGAGCTGCTTGTTCCGCTTGCTTGCGTTTAGCGCTTTCCATGCGCTTCCATTTTCCTTCTCTCTTGATCAGGGCGAATTGGTGGTTTACGACTACATCGATTATTTCGGCTGCGTTATGCCTGTCGAGAGGATAGGTGCATAGATTTATCAGCTGGTAGTTGCCCATGGATTTGTCTGTCTGTTCCTTAAATTCAATGAAGCTATTCCAGCTTTCCTTTTCCAGCCAGGAAGTGTTCCCGCTAAGCCTCATACCATCGTAACCACTGTCCAGAGCACGATTGAGTTTTTCAACCCGGGTTTTTGATACCTTCTTCGAATCGAAAACCCCTTCCGTGGTAAACCAGTCAGTGTAAGGGATGATTTCGATTTGCCCTTTCTCCAGATAAGTATTAAGATCAGGTATAGCCCTTCTCAATGATTCCTTTACACCTTCTACTTCCAGAGGTTGTGATATGACCCAGAGGCAGAACTCATTGTTTTCCAACCCCGCTTTGAAATAAGGAATAAGTGTATCAAGCAAATCCTCTTTTGTTCGATAGAACTGGCAGATATGCGTTCCCCAGGGCACATCTCCAATAGCATTGATCCCAGACTTTCTAAGGTTCTCTCTCATTCAGTATTTCTCCGACTTTGCAGGATGTAAAGACAAAGAGGTGTAAAGATAAGAAAAATTCATCACCTGCAGACGTTCTGCTTCTGATTTGTTAGTCTTCGGGTATTACATAGTCAATATTTGCATTTAAATTAATTGTTGTAATTGTTGTAATACTTACGCTGGCACCTAACATTTTTTATCTGTTACTTTGAATCTCATTGTAAACTCCGTCCCATTATTCCTTTTCAGTTCAAGCTCGCCCCCTAACTGGTCTACCAGAATCGCAACTAACTGTAAGCCAAGAGAGCCGGAATTTTCCGAATTAAAGTCTTCAGGAATACCAATCCCGTTATCCGTAACTGTTAAAATGAAATTGGTATCATTGTAACCTTCTTTTTTTCTTCCAGAACTGTTGTCTGTATAAGGACTGTTGTCTGTATACTCTGCGGGTTTTTCCCTGCAAAGCTTGATTTTAATCAATCCTTTATTTTTGTCTGAAAATGCGTACTTGAAGGAGTTTGAAACAAGTTCGTTAATAATTATGCCCAGTGGAACTGCAATATCCATATCGAAGAAAATGTTTTTTTCCAGCTCAATGTTCAGGCTCGTATTGGCATTTCCAAGCCTGTAAGTCTGGAAAAGGTTCTTAACAAGCCTTTCCAGGTATGGTGAGAAATTCAGTGTATCGGTTCCTCTGCCTTCATGCAGTTCTTCATGGATCAGTGCAATTGACGTTACTCTGTCCTGGCTTTCCCTGAAGGCATTGAGAACCTCCGAATCCTCAGCATATTCTCTGCTTCTGAACTTTTCAGCCTGAAGATCAAGTAAGGAGGAGATCACCTGCAGGTTATTCTTGATCCTGTGGTGAATTTCCTTTTTGCGGGCAGTTTCGATATTTGCAAGGTTTATTTCTGCCTGTTTTCTTTCAGTTATGTCGTAAATTACACCCTGAAAAGTGGGTTTTCCATTCTCACCAGGAATTTTCTGACAGGTTTCGTGGACCCATTTTATTTTCCCTTTCCGATTTTTTATCCTGAATTCCCTTTCTATAGTACAGGCATCAGGAACAGCCCTGGTCTTTATTCCTTCATTGAGTATAATAGGCAGGTATTCAGGTTCTATAATATCTTTCCAGGGGAGCTCAAACAGGAATTCTTCTTCACTGTACCCTGTAATTTCTTCCACTGCTCCGTGCAAAAACTGCGGAATAAAGTTCTCATCTGCCTGGTAAACAATCCCCTTAAAATTCTCTACAAATGAGCGGTACTTTCTTTCGCTTATTTCCATATTTTCCTGTGACAACTTCCTCTCTGTAATATCTTTAATTACACCAAGAATTCTATTCACTTTACCTTTTTCGTCTTTCAGACAGACCCCGTTATCTTCAATATAGATATATTCTTCATTCTTTTTTCTAAAACGGTACTCTGTCCTGTAAGCGTTTCCAGATTTCATATACTTGTTATAATTTTCCAGGTACCTATCCAGATCTTCCGGATGAATGCGAGACAGCCAGAACTTTAGACTCATACTTTTAAACTGATTAGGAGGAAAACCTGTAAGCTCTTTGATATTGCCGGCCCAGTCAGTAGTATTTTTCTCCACATTATAATCGTATACTAGTTGCCCTGTCTGTTCAGTGACTATACGATACCTTTCTTCGCTTAACTCGAGAGCTTTTTCAGTTTTTCTACGCTCGGTAATGTCCTGGACTGTCCCTCTCATTCGAACAGGATTATTTTTATTATCAAAAATAACTTCACCCTGTTCATGGACTACGCGTTCTTCCCCATTAGTCAAGACAATCCGATGATCAATGCTGCATGGCTTTCCATTTAAAGCTTGTATGACTGCATTATTCACATAATCCCGATCGTCAGGATGTACATAACTTAAAAACGCATCGTAAGTTGCACCAAATTCTTGAGGACTACGTTCAAAAATGCGATAAATCTCATCAGACCAGTATAATCCGTCAGTTTCAATATTCCAATCCCAATTTCCAAGGTGAGCCATTTCTTGAGCTTTAGCAAGACCTTTCTCGCTTTCCTTTAACGATTTATAAGCTTCTTCAAGCTCTGATGTACGTTCTTTAACCAAGCTTTCTAAATTGTTGAGTGTTTCTTTCAGTTTAGCTTCTGTTTCTTTTCGCTTAGTGATATCAGTAAGCATGCTCATGGAGCCAATAAACTTGCCATCCTTATCAAAAAGGGATTTAGAATTTACAAGAGTCCATAATGGTAAGCCATTTTTATTTATGAATTTAAATTCATGGCTCTCATTGATCCCCTGCTGCCTCTTTTTCATATTCATCTCGAAAACAGCTTTACCTTGTTCATCGGTAAAATCCCTTACAGATTTAACAATCAATTCTTCCCGACTGCACCCTAACATCTCCGCCATTTTTTCATTAACGTAAGTCGTCCTGAGTTTGGCATCAATTACCAGTATACCTTCATTTGCTGTCTCTACGAGGTCACGGTACTTCTCCTCGCTCTCGCGCAGAGCTTCTTCGGCCTGTTTGCTCTCGGTAATATCCTGGACGATACCCGCAATACGGCGCACGTTTCCGATGGCATCCACGCGGTGCCTCCCAGCCGCCCAAATCCACCGAACCGCACCGTCCACGCGCCGGATTCGGCACTCGAAACTCCAGTCGCTGCGTTCGGTCGTGGCCTTGCGGAACTTCGCGTCCACCATCGCACGGTCCTCAGGCAGCACGTGATCGAGGAACATCTCGTAGGTCCACTGTGGGAGCAGTTGCTCATATCCGAAAATGCGGTCGTGCTCGAGCGATCGATGGGCGGTATGATCCATCAGGTCGAGGTCCCACGCGCCGGTGTGGCTGGTTTCAAGTGCGAAGCGCAGCCGCTCCTCACCTTCGTACAGTGCCTTTTCGGCCCGCTTGCGTTCGGTGATGTCACGAGCAACATGAATACATCCGGTGAGTTTCCCTTCAGAATCATGCAACGGCGAGACACTTACTATGAAATCGCCGTCAAGAGTATCTTCGCAAACTTCTTTAGTGTGCTCAAGCCCGTCCTTAAGCATCTGCCTGTGCGGGCAAAAAAAAGGAGGGTCGTCCGTCCCATGGATAACACGATAACAGGTTAATCCTACACAATCTTCCGGTGTTAACCCCAATCTTGTCGCCATGGCCTTATTTGCACGAACAATTCTATATTCAGTATCGAGTATGGATATAAGGTCAGGCACAGCATCAAAGGTATGTTCCCAATTTTTTGTGGCTTGAATAGCTGCTTCTTCTGCCTTCTTACGCCTGGAACTTTCTATCTGTTCCCATTTTCCTTCTCTTTTAATTAAAGAAAATTGATGGTTGACGACAACCTCGATGATCTCGGTTGCATTGCACTTGTCGAGAGGATAGGTGCATAGTGCTATCATCTGATTGTTGCCAATAATACTATCTACTTTCTCTTCATAATCGATGAAATTATTCCAGTCTACCTGTTTCAGCCAAGAGATATCTCCGCTCGATCTCAAGCCATCGTATCCACTTGCCAGGGCATGATTGATTTTTCCAATGCAGCCATATAAGACCCGCTCCGAGTCGAAAGCACCGTCTTTTGAATAAATATGAGTGTAGGGAATGATCTCGATTTGCCCTTTTTCCAGATAAACGTCAAGGTCAGGAACAGCCTTTTTAAGGCTTTCTTTTGCTTCTTCAATGTCTACAGGCTGTGATATTATCCAAATGCAGACTTCGTTATTTTCCAGCCCGGCCTTGAAATAAGGCACCAGTATGTCAATCAAATCTTCTTTTGTCTGGTAAAATTGACAGAAATGGGTTCCCCAGGGCACATCCCCAATAATATCAATACCAGACTTTCTCAGCTGTCCTTTCATTCAATACCTTCTCAGGGCTTACTCAGTGATATTCTTATTTTCAAACGCGGGTTCTGCAATAATTTAAGGTAGATTTAAAACTTATATAGGTTTTATGTTTATGGTTTATGTTAATTGCCTTTTAGTAAGAGCGATTAAATAATTCAAAAAAATACAGTAAGCTATTCACTATTTAGACACAATTAGACACATTTCTAGAAAAATCAGATCTCAATTGTTCTCTTTTTCTCTTTAATAGAGCTCAATTGTTCTCTTTAATAATAGTCACTAGTTTATAAAATACCTATCATAAGTATTAGTAGTTATTTGTTTTTTGATCTTATTTTATAATTTAAGTGCAATAAATATTGTCACCTTTCCAAAAATGGAAATAGATCCATATTCGATGCACTTAAAGAATCAAGAGTTTAAATTACTGAAAATACTCTCTTAACCTGGCAGAATGATCTTGCCTGCAGTGAGGTTTTACCTGTTGATGTCTGGATATTAGGCTTTAAGATTTCGTGGACTGCTTATTCACATTCAGGCTATAGTCCCTGGAAACTTAAATAATTCCTCGATATTAAACAACTTCTAAAAATCTCAAGTGAAACTCAGTTTAGAAGGGAGTTAAAACTAATAGTTAATACCTGAGTTCCACAATATTAGGCGCATAAGCCTAAATCCACAATCTGAAAGGTAAGATGATTTGATTTTGAAATTGGAGCTTGATGTTCATGTGCTTAAGTTTAAGCACTTATTGGATATCATGAGAAGCTTATGCGCTTAAAAAGCGGAACTAGGTTAATAAATTTCGAATATAATATTTAAAATTTTAAAAATAAACATTTGCAATTAACCCATTTATTAAATAAATAAAATAAAATAAAATAAATAAAAGTCTACCTGCTTATGAATCTGACATTCCGCAGATGTTCGCTAAAATTTCACAATTTTCTCCGCTATCGTTTTTTCTGAAAATTGCTTTGCGCTAATTCAAGCATATGTTTTAGACAATATCTCACAATTTTCTGTCATGTGCCTTAAAATTGAAAGCTTTTACTTCTATTTATGGAAGCTTTAGTTGAGATAATAATTTCAAACTTTTAAGCAAATATCCAAAAACGATAGCAAGAAAAATGTTAATGTCTTGAGGACATCTGCGGAATGTCATATGAATTTTCTAATATTCTAATTTTTTCTCCTGAACTGGATTCATGGAAATATAAGAATATGAATATCCCTGAAAAGACCCTTATTCTTTATCTGGTACTGCGAATCTTATAATAAATTCAGTTCCTGAGTCTGTTTTTAATTCAAGTTTACCTTCTAGCTGGTCTACAAGGATCGAGATTAGCTGAAGACCAAGAGTCTCGGAATTTTCTAAACTAAAGCTTTCGGGGATACCTACTCCGTTATCCGAAACCGTTAAAATAAAATTTGTTTTTTTAGTGTCTTCTTTTTTCTTGTCCAGCCTGGTATTTTTATCTTCTTTGTTATCTTCTTTGCAAAGCTTTATCTGAATCTTTCCATCCTCTCTAGATCGAAATGCATATTTTAAAGAATTTGAAACAAGCTCGTTAACAATTATTCCTAAAGGGACTGCAGTATCTATCTCAAGGAAAGTTTTTTCCTCTACTTCCAGAGATATCTTGATTCCTGAACTTCTAATATTATAAGATCTGAAAAGGTCTTTTGTCAGTTTCTGCAGGTATGCCGCAAAATCAAGCATACTTACTTCTCGGGATTCATATAGTTCTTCATGAATCAAGGCCATGGAAATAACCCGATTCTTACTCTCCCTGAAGGCTTCAAGCACTTTTGAAGTGTCACAGGCTGTACAGCTGACGAATTTTTCAGCCTGAAGATCAAGTAAGGAGGAAATTACCTGTAAATTATTCTTGATTCTGTGATGAATCTCTTTTTTACGTGCCTCTCCAATTTTTGCGAGGTTTTCTTCGGCTTTTTTTCTTTCAGTAATATCCTTCATTACCCCAAAAACTTTATTTGTAAGATAACTGCCTTTTTGCAGACAGACCCCGTTATCTTCTACATAAATATACTTTCCATCTTTCCTTCTAAAACGGTATTCGAGATGGAAATTTTTCATCCCTCGAATGAAATCTGAATTGTAACTACAGCCTTTTATCTTTTGATCACACACTTTATTTCGGTCTTCAGGATGGACGGTATTTATCCAGAATTCCATACCGATATTAATCAATTCTTCTGGGGTATAGCCTGTGATCTTTTCTATTGAGCCTTTCCAGTAAACCTCATTTTTTCCAATATCGTATTCGTATATGAGTTGCCCTGTTTGTTCCGTGACTATACGATATCTCTCCTCGCTTTCTTTAATTTCTTTTTCTGCTTTTTTGCGCTCAATAGAATACTGAATAGAACGTTTCAATAATCTGCCGTCTACCTCTCCTTTTACTAAATAATCCTGAGCCCCTTTTTTTACGGCATCAATCCCAATTTTTTCATCCTTTACCGCAGTTAAAATTATAATGGGAATTTGTGAATATCTTGCATGAATCTCAAGAAAAGTGTCAATACCATCGCTATCCGGCAGTCCCAGGTCTGACAGTATTACATCAAATGGACGCTCTTTAAGATAATCCAAACCTTCCTTCAAAGTTTCAGTATTTTTAAGCTCATAAGGAAAGTCTGATGATTCTTCAAGCATCTCTTCAATCAACCCTGCGTCTCCAGGATTATCCTCAAAAAGCAAGATTTCGATCTTTTCAACCATAGTCAAACCGCTCGATCCGGGTCATATTAATTTCATTTCTTTGGTAATTTCACAACCTCAAGCCAGAAATCTTCTATGGATTTAATCACCTTTATGAATTGATCAAAATCAACAGGCTTGGTGATATATGCATTGGCGTGCAGATGATACGACCTGAGCACATCCTCTTCAGCTTTCGAGGTTGTTAAAACCACTATAGGTATATTTTTCAGAAATTCGTCTCGCTTTACTTCTTCGAGAACTTCACGTCCATCTTTTTTTGGGAGATTCAAATCCAGAAGAATTATATCCGGACGTGGGACATTCTCATACTGACCTTTTTTGTTTAGAAACAGGATTGCCTCTTCCCCATCTTCTGCAATGTAAAGGTTATTTCTGATTTTTGCCTCTTCGAATACCTCTTCAATTAAGCCAATGTCGCCTTTACTATCTTCTACTAATAGAATTTCTATTGGTTTGGATATTATATTTGTTCCCATTGTGAACTTTCCTTAACAGGTTGAGTAAAATAAATTTTTCAATATTCCTAATATTTTTATTTTTCACAAAATCGATTAGAAAATTAATTAAACTCCAGAATCTTGATTTTGACCTTAATTTTGGTTATATTTTATTATGTTTTGGCCTTAATTTTATCAAATAATTTTGATGATAATTTTAATCACGAAATTTTGTATTAGTGTGGTTTTCTAAGGTATTGTGTTTTCCAGAGGAAAATTCAGCTAGATTTTATTTTATTATGAGAATTATAGTCAGAAATGTTGTTCTTCTCATGTGTTAAAAGTTAGTTTTTGAGATTCGTTAGGGTTAATCGGCATAGTGAAATGAAAGGTTGAACCTTTACCCAGTTCAGAATCTACCCAGATTCGGCCCCCATGCCTTTCGACAATTTTTTTGCAGATTGAAAGCCCTATTCCTGTGCCTGGATACTCCTCCCTTTTATGGAGCCTTTTAAAAACCTCAAAGATCCTTTCTGAATATTTAGGATCAATTCCAATTCCATTATCCTTTACTGAGAAGAGCCATTGGTCCCCTTCCTGCTTTGCAGAAATATGAATCTCTGGCGGCTCTTCACTACGGAATTTAATTGAGTTACTAATTAAGTTCTGAAAAACGTGCGCTATCTGGGTACTATCTGCTACTATCTCAGGCAAAGGGTCATAAGATACTTTAGCTTCATTCTCCTTTATAACAAGTTCTAAATCCGATAATACGGTATCCAAAATAAATTCAGAAGTCCGCAGGTTCGAATTCTCCGGCTTTGGTAGTTACTCTGGAGAACTCCAGGATATCATTTATCAGGCTCTGCATGCGGGAGGCGCCGTCTACAGCAAAATATATGTATTTATCAGCCTTGTCATCAAGTTTACCCTGATATTTCCTCTGTAAAAGCTGTAGATAGCTTGCTATCATTCTCAGGGGTTCCTGTAAATCATGCGAGGCTACATAAGCAAACTGTTCCAGTTCTGCATTTGAGCGGGCAAGCTCTTCTAATTTCAATTTTAACATTTTTTCTGTTTCTTTTAGCTCAGTAATATCTCTCGTAACCGTTGAAATAGCTATAAGCCTTCCAGAGGTGCCAAAAACTGGAGAAAGAGTTATTGAAGCATTTATTATTGTACCGTCTCTTCTTTGCCGCAGGGTTTCGTAATGACGAACTTTTCCTCCCTGCTTAACCCTTTCATCTAATTTTTTTATTTCCCCTTTTACACTCTCAGGCTCAAGTATGGATACGTTTTGACCCAGGATTTCTTCAGCGAGATAACCATAGACCTGTTCTGCCCCTCTATTCCAGCTTGTAACAAAACCATCGAGGGACTTGATTACAATAGCATCATCTGACGATTCTACAGCACTTGCCAGCATCTGAATTTTCTCTTCTGCCCTTTTGAGTTCGGTAATATCCTGAACTGTCCCCCTCATTAGTACTGGAGTTTTTTTCTCGCCAAAAAGAACCTCGCCCTGCTCATGTACTATGCGCTCTTCCCCAGTAGGCAGAATAATTCTGTGATCAATGTTGTAGGTTTTTCCATTTAAAGCTTCTAGGACAGCATTGTTCACATAGTCCCTATCTTCAGGATGAACGAAACTTAAAAATGCGTCATAAGTTGCCCCGAATTCTTGAGGTGCACGTCCGAAGATTCTATAGATTTCATCAGACCAGTGTAATTCATTGGTTATAATATTCCAGTCCCAGTTCCCAAGACGGGCCATCCTTTGAGCCTCAGCAAGCCCTTTTTCACTTTCCTTTAAGAAGCTATAAGCCTTTTCAAACTCTGCTGTCCTCTCTTTTACCAGGTTTTCTAAATTGTCAAGGGTTTCTTTTAACGTGGCTTCGGCTTTTTTCGCATCGGTAATATCTCTAGAAATGGCAAGTACAGAGCCCACTTTTCCGTCAATAAACTCAGGCACAATCCTTGTATCAAAGTAGTATTTTTTTCCTTGAGGCGATATATACTGAAATTCCATGATTTCGGGTTTTCCTGTTCTAAAAACCTCTTCGTAGTGTGCCTCCCAGAATTTCACCTTTTCAGTGTCCATTCCAAGTTCACTATTAGTTTTCCCAATAATTTCTTCTGGCAACCTTCCATATGGTTCCACTGCAGCAGGATTAGCATATAAATGTCGATTTTCTCTATCAAAACGGACAATAATATCAGGGGAATTTTCAGCCAATCTGCGAAAACGATTTTCACTTTCCTGAAGTGCTTCATTTACTTCCTTGATTTTTCTGGATCGAGCCTGCAATTCTTCGGATTGAGCCTGTATTTCTTCACAGGATGCCTTTAACTCCTTTTCTGCTTTCTTCTGCCCAAAGCTTTCTATTCGCTTCCATTCTCCTTCGTTTTTGACCAGAGCGAATTGATGGTTGGCAACCACCTCGATAATCTCGTGGGCATTGCATTTATCAAGAGAATAGGTGCATAAAGCTAGCATCCGGAAGTTGCCGATGACATTATCTACTTCTTCTTCATACTCAACGAAATTGCCCCAATCTTTTTTTTCTAGCCAGGAAGTATTTCCACTCACTCTCAGGCCATCATAACCATCAGTCACAGCCCGATTGAGTTTTTCAGCCCAGCCATTCAAAACTCTCTTTGAGTCAAAAGTACCTCCTTTCAGGTACCAATAAGTATAGGGAATAATTTCAATCTGTCCTCTCTCCAAGTAGATATCGAGCTCAGGAACAGCCCTTCCAAGAGCTTCCTTTGCCCCTTCAACTTCCAGAGGTGCCGAGATTATCCACATACAAAATTCGTTATTTTCCAGGCCTGCTTTGAAGTAAGGAACCAGTATTTCTATCAAATCTTCTTTTGTCTGGTAAAATTGACAGAAGTATGTTCCCCAGGACATATTTCCGATACTTTCAATCCCAGAATCTCTCAGTTTTTCTTGCATTCCCCACCTTCCTGTACTATCCTGATTTATTCTCACTTTCAATTGCAGGCTCTCAATAAATTATAGCTATATTTTAATTTATATCTAGACCTTAAAGCAAGTAAGTATATTTTGTAATTGATATGGACTTTCAGTAAAAGTAGATTACATGTTTAATTTTATTTATATTTTACCTTAAATTATAAAAATCAGCTATTTTAATCCGAAATCAGGTATTTTAAGCCAAAAATCTATTGATGTCGAATTATGTGCTTACATTGAGCCAGAAATTAAGGTATTTCAAAACCATAATCAACTGACATTATAATTTGGTGGGGCTTGGCATATGCGCTTAAAATATGGGAACCGGTTTAATCCGAAAATCAGGTATTTTAAATTATATAAATTAGTATCTTAAATTATAAAATTAGGTGCAACGAATATATAACTTCTCTCGATATAGAAAATGGTTTACATTCATTGCACTAATGAAGGAGAACATTTACTGCACTTAAAGAATCAAGAGTTTAAATTACTGAAAATACCCTCTACTGCTTCTTTTAGAATTATGTCCCACATTCCCAGCCGCTCATATAACACTCCTGCGTCGGTGTAAGTTCATCAATGCTAATGCCCATTGATTCAAGTTTAATTTTTGCCACATAAGTGTCGAGTTCAAGAGGTACTTTGTGGACCCCATTAAGGAGTTTGTTTTCTGCAATATAGCGGACACAGAGAGCCTGGTTTGCAAAACTCATGTCCATAACCTCGGCTGGATGTCCGTCTCCTGCAGCCAGATTGACAAGCCTTCCCTCAGCTATGACATTAATGCGCCGGTTGCCGATCTCGTATTCTTTTATATTGTGCCTGACGGTTCTCACAGACTTTGCAAGGGAAGCAAGGGCTTCCATATCGATTTCCACATTGAAGTGTCCGGAATTTGCAAGGATTGCTCCGTCTTTCATGGCATGGAAATGTTCAGCTGTAAGGATATCGCGGTTTCCTGTGGTAGTAACAAAGATATCCCCTAACTTTGCAGCTTCTGTCATTTTCATGACCCTGTACCCGTCCATTCTGGCTTCAAGAGCTCTGATTGAGTCTATCTCAGTAACAATAACGTCTGCTCCAAGGCCTGCAGCCCGCATTGCAACCCCTTTCCCACACCAGCCATAGCCTGCAACAACAACGTTTTTGCCTGCAACCAGGAGATTTGTTGTCCTGTTAATTCCGTCCCAGGCTGACTGTCCAGTCCCATAGCGGTTGTCAAAAAGATATTTGGTCATGGCATCGTTTACTGCGAGAACAGGCATCTTCAGGGCTCCTTCTTTTTCCATGGCATGGAGCCTATGAATTCCTGTAGTTGTTTCCTCGCAACCTCCCAGGATATTCGGAAGCAGGTCAGTCCTTTCTTTATGGAGCTTAAATATAAGGTCTGCTCCGTCATCGATTGTGATGTCAGGTTTAAAATCCAGGACTCTGTCTATAGCTTCGTAATACTCGCTGGTGCAGCACCCATATCTTGCAAGACAATCTATGTGCTCCCGGGTATCAAGAGCCATAGCCACATCATCCTGAGTACTTAGAGGATTGCATCCAGTAATAGATACCTTTGCCCCGCCTGCAGCCAGAGTCTCTACAAGAACTGCTGTTTTTGCTTCTACGTGCAGGGCCATCCCCACCTTCAATCCTTTGAGAGGTTTTTCTTTCTCAAATTTCTCTCTGATGATCGCAATTACAGGCATATGATTTCTTGCCCATTCCATTTTCATATTTCCGGATTCTATGAGTTCTTTTTCTGTCATCGTGATCCCATCATTATTAGATAGCTGTTTATTTGATTGCTATTTTTCTTATTGAATTAATCAGATAACTATTTTTAAGTTATACAAATCGTGACTTTGATTATAAATAAATAAATAAATAAATAAATAAATAAATAAATAAATAAATAAATAAATAAATAAATAAAATCTACATGTATGCAGTTTGGGTTTCAGGCATTCATTTTTCCGGTATATTAAATATTCAAATTTTATACGCAGGATAACAGCCGCATTGATTCTCAGGCGTTTACTCTTGCTACAAGCTCTTCTGAGGCTTTTTGAGCTTCTTCCACTACTTTTTGTTCATCCAGTACCAGTACCCTGTAATTGTCCATAAGGATTTTCCCGTTTACAATTGTTGTCCTTACATCGCTTCCTTTTGCCGAATATACAAGATGGGACCGGACATCGAAGCAGGGTGTAAGATGAGGCTTTTTAATGTCCAGGAGTATGAGGTCTGCCTTCTTCCCGACTTTTAACATGCCGGTTTCCGGGTCAAGAGCTTTTGCACCATTTACTGTAGCCATCTCAAGCACCTGCTTTGCAGGAAGGGCAGTCGGGTTAAAAGTGTTTACTTTATGCAGAAGGGCAGCTGTTTTCATCTCCTCAAAAAGATCAAGGTTATTGTTTGAGGCACAGCCGTCCGTGCCAAGGCTGACATTTACGCCTTTTTCGAGCATCTTATGCACAGGCGCAATCCCGGAAGCTAGCTTCATGTTGCTTATAACGTTATGGGAAACATTAACTCCTCTTTTTCTTAAAATCTCTATATCGCCGTCCGAAACCCAGACACAGTGAGCGGCAAGTACATCAGGGCCTAAAAATCCTATATCTTCCAGAAGGTGTACCGAGCATTTCCCGTACTTTTCTTTCATTGCATTCAGTTCGGCTTCGGTTTCAAGGATATGGATATGTATTCCGGCTCCATCCTTGCTGGCTTCTTCCCTTACTTTTGCCAGAAATTCTTCAGAGCATGTATTTGGGGCATGAGGCCCATACATCGTTTTTATCCTGCCGTCTGCTGCTCCCTGCCAGGCCCGGACAAAGCGCCTGCCTTCCTTAAGGTCTGTTTCTCCCTTTTCTTTATTCCAGAGCTCTATGAGGCCGTGGGAAAGAGAAGCCCGAAGCCCTGATAACTCAACAGCCTTTGCGGTTTCGTCCATATAGAAGTACATGTCTGCAAAAGAAGTAGTTCCTGACTTGATCATCTCCAGGCAGGCTAGCAGGCTGCCTTTATAGGTATCTTCTGCAGTAAGTTTGGCTTCGGCAGGCCAGATGTGTCCTTGAAGCCATTCTGCAAGCTGCAGGTCATCGGCATAGCCCCGAAAGAGAGTCATTGCTGCATGGGTATGGGTATTTACAAGCCCTGGCATTACTACCGAATGTTTCGCATCAATTACAGTTTCGGCACTTTCGTTTGTCTCTTTCCCGATTTCCGTAATCCTTCCGTCTTCAATAACAACGGTCCCGCTTTTGATGCCACCAAGGTCCGGGTCCATTGTTAAAACGTAAGCATTTTTTATGATTATGTCAGCCATATGATCATATCCGTCAGGTAATAAATTGAAATTTGTAGGAAATAGCTTAAGCTTGTTAGACTAAACTGGATAAAGAGGTTATCCTAAAAAAAGTTGTCCTGAGAATTAGGTTAGAATGCTGTAAGATTAAGGTTATGATTGTGTGATATTAAAAAACAGGGTATGATTGTTGATATTAAAAAACAGGGTATGATTGTTGATATTAAAAAACAGGGTATGATTGTTGATATTAAAGAACAAGAGCATGATTGTGTGATATAAAGAGCAGGCCTATGCTTGCAGAATATTTTAAAATAGAGTTTTCATAAATAGGGCTCATTATGGGACCTTCCTGAGTCGATTTTCAAATCGGCTAAGATATTTTTCAAACTAGCCAAGGCATTTTTCAAAATAGACTAAGGAATCAGATTCTTTGTTCATCTTTTTTAGTTTCAGTAGTTTTAGTTTCAGTATTGAGGGCCTCAAGGTAGAGACGCATTATCTTGAGCCTTTCTTTGGCAATTCGTTTTGAGGTACTGGTATTTAACTTCTCAGGAATTGTAAATGGCTTGTATTGCATGTATTCGTTAAAACCTTCAATAGGGTCTTCAATATATACAGTCTTCTTCGAACTTCCCTTATCCAGTCCTGTTGTATGTTTTAGCATCCTGAGAGCTCCCATGGATAAAACAGCCCTGAAAATTCCAACTGCTCCAAGGGCATCAAGCCTATCTGCATCCTGCAGAATCCTGGCTTCAATAGTTTCCGGGCTTTTTTCTCCGCTGAAGCGGTGGGTCCGAATGCAACCAGCAACGGCTTCAATATGCTCTTTTCCAACGCCTGCTCTTCCAAGGAACTCAGTGGCGATTTCCGCGCTGTAAAGGGCATGGTCTCCGCCCTCTTCGTGTTCCTTTACAACACCCACATCATGAAGGAGGGCAGCAAGCTGGAGTATAATGGAATCTCCTCCCTCTTCTTTCTGGATTTCCAGGCAGAGAGCTTCTACTCTGTTAATATGCCCCATATCATGAGAGCTGGGCTCCCCTTCGAGGAAAGAAGCTGCAAATTCCCTTGTTTTTTCTATAAGGTTCATTTTTAATATTCCATTTTTTCAGTATTCCATTTTTAGTATCCCATTTCAGCGGAAATTGCCTTGAGGTGTTCCTGAATTTCGGAAATCGCTTCTGAGAGGACCTTTTTATTATCATAAGTAGCAATAAGATTCACAAGCTCCTCTTTTCTCTCCTTTTTCATTTCCCTTGCAAATTTTGCCATGTTCACAAGAGCCCGGGTAAGATTATCTACAATAGAGATTGTTGCGGTCTGAGAGGTTCGAGAAAGAGGATTAAGGTCAATTGTTATGACAGTTTTGCCCATCTCTACAAGTTTTTCGCAGCGGTCTCCGTCTTCGAGTGGGACTAACACTACATCTGCGGTATAGATTCCTTTGCTTTCCACAAGCCGTCTGGCATGGGAGAGTTCAAGGCTTGCATCCGGATTTTTTCCCAGCACTTCTGAAGCCCCGTTGGCTTTCAGCTGTTCTATTATAAGGTGCACTCGTGTTTCAGTCCTGTGAAAGAGATTAACCTCAAGTTTGGCCCCTATAATATCTGCAAGAGCAACCACTTTATCAGGAGTTAAGGCTGCGACGTTGCCGTTTACGGAAATCACCGGGTTCTTTGCCAGAAGAAGGGCAGCAACCGCAGCCCTTTCAGCATACAGCGCAGACTCGGTACTTCGCTCACCAATAAGGTAATCAAAGCTTTCGCCTCTCCCCTGGGCAATCAGCCCCTGGACGCTTGTAATTCCCATTTTTACCCCGGCGACGACCCTTTCACGGGCTAGCAGGGATTCATACCTTGGGTGATCTTTGGGTATTTCGGTCATGTCTGTGCTTACCTTTTGCTTTTTAGTTTAATTTTATCTTTTTTTGTTTATTCCTTTATGCATTGAAAGGATTAACTCAAGACCCGAAAGGATTTCCTAAGATTAAACTGATTTCAATTATAAAAAATTCAATAATACTCTAAATATGTGTTTTCTATACGACAAATTTTTCCTATTTTGGTTCTAATTAAGCTTTGGGAGTTTCTGTATGACAAGTTTTACATCTATCTGCGCAGCTTTTCAGAAAATAAATAAAGTTAGAATAATTACTCAAGTAATAGAATTACTCCAGTAGTGTAATTACTCAAGTAGTAGAATTACTCAAATAATGCAATTAATACATTTAATAAATTTCATTCAGGGTTCACTCGTCCATTAATTTCGGTATACAGGTACTTATATTATATTCTAGCACTTCGCCGAACTCCTGAAGTGCTTCATATAGAGTAAATTCCTGGCAGTGAGGAGCGATTGCAAAAACCGTATCTCCAAGCATTGCCTGAGACGCAAGCCCGCCACTTGCGTTTGCAGCTTCAATAATATCTTTTGCCTTGCTACTCATAAGGCCTGTTTTACTGGCAAATTCCTTTGCCTCATACATAAAATTTTCAAGAGTAGGTTTTTTAAGCAGCTCAACCATTGCAGCTTTTCCTGCAGTATTTATTCTCTCGGCTGCAGCCTTGTCTTTAAGGACAGACTTAGTTGAAATCTCCCCAAGTACGATACAAAAAACCCTGGCTTCGGGAGTCGGGATGCTGTCCACAAGTCCGAACTCTGGTCCTCCAGGCTGCAGTCGAATTACCACTCCACCATTGGATTGACCGGCAACATCTCCAAGCCCGCTGCAATTTACAACTTCTGATACATGGGCATATTCAGTCAGACTTTTTGCGGTCTGGTTTAGAGAAAGAGCTTTATTAAGAGCATAGGCTGTGCCGATAGCTCCTGCACCTGAAGCTCCGAACCCGCATCCGATCGGGATTTCTGCCCAGCTACCAATCCTTACAGGCCTATCAGTAATCATCTCTACGATTGTCCGTGTAGTTCTGCCTTCAACTTCCTTTCCATTGAGGAATATTTCTGTCTTCTCTACATATTCCCCAACTTTAACTTCGGTTGTAACTCCTCCGCTCAGGACAATTCCGCAGCCTGTAGAACCTTTCCGATGAGGGTTTTCATTCTCATGAATCTGAAAAAAACCTGTGATATGTCCAGGAGCATAGGCTTTCGCAAAAAAGTCTTCTCCTTCGCTCTGATATTTGTGCATAGAAAACGCCTTTTTATAGTCTCAATCATTTTTTCAAAGTTCGTTCCTGTTTTGCAGAATAATTCGCATTTTGTATATCTGCTCAGCGCCGAATTCAGTTATTCAGCCTTGAACGCAGCTTAAGATCTAATACGCTTATCATGCTTATTTGAATTCAATTTCAAGTGAGATTATAATTTTATTAAGATGGGATCATAATTTTATTAAGATGGGATTATAATTTCATTAAGATGGGATCATAATTTCATTAAGATGGAATCATAATTTCATGAAATAGATCATAATCTCAGGACATTTCTTCATTTTAAAAGCCCTATTGCCTCTTCGAGGATAAAAGCTGCCAGTTTGCGTTTGTTCCCGCTGACATGCCTGGGTTCACCTTTTTCCCTTCCAAGGAGGTATAGTTCATTATCTTCTGTGCCCATTCCGCCCTTTTCGACATCATTTGCCGCAATCAGGTCAAGTTTTGTCCCCTCAAGGGTTACAGTTGCCCTCCTGAGGAGCTCTTCTCTTCCAACCCCGGTTTCGGCTTTAAAGCCGATAATCACAAGGTCAGGGTACTTTTCCCGGCATTCTTTAATCAGTTTGCGGGTAGGCTTCAGTCTTAACACAAACTCCCCTCCCGATTTAATCTTTTCGGGAGAGGGCTCAGCTGTATAATCTGCAATTGCAGCCGCGCTGATCAGAATGTCGTATCCTTTCCCCAGTTCAGACAACACGGCATCTGTCATTTCGGCAGCACTCTCCACAAAGATTTCCCTGATCCCTGCAAGTCCAAGTCGGTCCCTATGCACCAGAGTTACATCAGCTCCATTGCGATAGGCTTCAAGGGCAAGTTCCTTTCCGGTTTTTCCTGAGGCCCGGTTTGTGAGGATGCGAATTGGGTCGAGACTTTCCGCAGTAGAGCCGCTTGTAATAATTACCTTTCTTTTTTCAAGGGTTTTTATTCCGAGAGCCCTTTCTACTTCAAGTACCACTTCATCGTTAGATGCAATTTTTGCGATTCCTTCTTCCAGTTTCGGACCAACGATTGAGACTCCCCAGCTTTTCAGTTTTATTATATTTTCAACTACAGCCGGATGCCTGTACATTGACTCGTGCATTGCAGGGACAATCATCACAGGCCTGCCGGAACCAAGAGCTGTTGTTGCAAAGGAGGTGACAGTGGTATCATCTATCCCGTATGCTATTTTTCCTATGGTATTTGCTGTTGCAGGAGCTATCAGGAGGAGGTCGGCTCTGCCCTTAAGCCCACAGAACTCGACATGCTCCACCCTGCCTCCGAGTTCCGTAATTACAGGATTTCCGGTGGCATAGTGAAGGGCATCAGGGTGCAGGATATGTCTTGCTGCATCAGTCATAACGGCATGCACTTCGGCTCCGTTTCTTATCAGTTCTCTTGAAAGTTCCACTACTCTGACTGCCCCAATACTTCCTGTAACGCCGAGTACAATAGTTTTCCCGGCAAGGGAATAGCTCCTCTGGCCCTCTATCCAGAGCGTGGGGTGAAATTTTTCAGCTGTGAGCCCTGTAGCATTTTGCATGTCTTCTTTATCCATTTTATTTACTCTATCCGGCTCCCTTTGACCGGAGTTTTCTTGGTTTGGGTCCTTCTGGCCCGTCTGGTTTTGAAGATCTTTAAATGGAGTTCTCATTTAAGCACCGGATCTTTAAGGGTTAGATAAGTATGGAAATAGCTTGTTTATTAGGATTTATCAGGAATTTCCCAAGATTTATTAAAATTTCACACGGATTTATTAAAATTTTACTGGATTTATTAAGATTTTACAGGTATTTATTAAGATTTTACAGGCACTATTAAGACTTTACAGGAATTTCTCAGGAATATATCCTGAAAACAAAGTGACATTAAACATGATATTCTTAAAACTTTCGAAATGCAACCACAGGATCAGTACTTAAAATCTCAAACAGAAAAGAAACTTTCAAATGCTATCAAACCAGGAGGTAGTACTCGTTTTATCAGGTCAATAACTCATAAATAAGACCCAAAATTGGAATGATTAATAATGATAGAGAAGTTTAATCCTTATAGAAATCCTATTAGTGTCTGACACGAAGGCTAATTCTATTAGAACCGGCGAATGATTAAGTTCAGGAAAGGAAAGCAGATGAGCTCTAAACAAAATTTTAAAAAAGAAGCTGCTGAAGATAAGAAAAAAGGCTTAGGAACAATACTAGGGAAGATTTCAGGAAAAGGACAGCTTGAGATTGAGGTTGACCGTCTTAACTCCAAAATATCAAAACTGGAACTTGACCTGCAAAGTGCAAAAACCCAGCTTGAAAAGAAAGAGTCCCTTACAAGACAGGCAGTTGCTGATAAGCAGGAGGCAGAAGCACGTTTAAAACAGGAGCTTGTTAGGACCCAGACTCTTTCCCATGAGCTTGAAAAAAACAAGGCTGAATCGCAGGGTAAACTGGAGTTTCGCGGGATTGAAACCCTGAGTCCCTCTGCTATTCAGGCTTATCTTTCTAAACTCAGTTCCTTTCACTCTCCAGCAGAGGATCTATTGACTGTTTATCTTCCTTTTGGAACTACTCTCTCAGGCGTGCTCGGTGAAAAGGTCCTTAATTTTATAGAGGAAAAGACCCTCACCCTCCTTGGGAGGCTTAACCCGGAAACCGGCCTTGTACTTTTCTATGACCTTCACCACATGATAGGCGAAGCTATAGTACCTCCTGTCCCGATTGAATCTCAGTCCTGGCAGCTTGGAGACAGTTTTGGGACTTCATCCCTTAACGAGAGCTTGAATAATCAGTATCGTATGGTCGTTCTTATTCTGCACGCAGGGGAGTCTTTCATAGGTTTTGCTCCCGACGCGCGGGTCTTCGATACAAGGGAGCTTATCCGTAGCAGTGTCAAGGAAAAACACAGCAAAGGAGGCTTTAGCCAGCGCAGGTTCGAACGCCTCAGAGAAGAAGATATAGCTCACCACATGGGCAAAGTCCTTGAAGCCCTGGATATAGTTCTAGAAGAAAATTCCCCTATTGACTGTCTTATTATGAGTGGAGATCCTCAGCTTATAAAGGAAATCCAGAGGTGTCTACCCCTCAATCTTGAAATAATTGAGAGACCGTCGGATATCAAGGTCGAAAAAGCAAACGATGAAGATATTCTTAGAACGGTTTTAAGCTCCAGAAGATACCTGATATGAGGTGTCAGAAAGTATTTGCTGTAACGAGCCAGAAACAGTCTCAGCCTGTACTCGAAGCTGATGGGATGCGCTTCTCGATGCCGGCAAACCAAATATAGCCGAACAGAGAAGCTAACTTTTTTGCCCAGCGAGGATGTATCTACAAAAGTGTTGAATTGATTGCTGAGTATCCCCCAATATCATTGACACTATAAACGCAAGCGCAGTTGAGATATCTCAGCACTCTACTTATGCCGAATCCATACCTTTCTGGGAAAGCATCTCAAATTTTACATGAAATAAGATGATACAAAGTAATGAATAGAACAGGCAAAGCGCGGTATCAAAACCTCTCTTTCCGCAGGATTAGTGCGGAGGGATGGTATGATCTCTACCTGGATGGCATCTATACCTCCTGGTTTCGAGCTCCCATAGCGCTTCACGGTATACCCGCCGTCTAATGATGGTACTTCAGGTCGTCCCGGTTCGGTAGGGGATATGACATAATTATCTTGCAGAGGGCCTCGAAGGCTAGAATTGCTCCACATAGCCTCTGGATCGATACTAAGAAGGCGCTCGATGGTATTCCCGTTATCCGTGCCCAGATAGATGTCTGCCGGGTCCTCTGATTTCTGCAAGGTACCGTGAATATCCAGGAGAAGTCCCACTCCATTGTTGCCATTGCGGATCTCGTAGACGAACTCGCGTATGCTGCGATGGTATTCCGTGTAGAACTTTCTGGCTGCTGTTACGTCGTAGCCGCACTTCTCGGTGGAGTCAGGAGGGATTCTATTGGGAGGCCGACGGTTTGCGTCGATGAACTCCCGGCCAAACTCGGCAATAACAACGTAAGGGTCCTTTCCAGTGGTATCACAGAGGCTCTGAGCGACCCCTCTGGCTATATCTGCGGTATTAAGATCGCTCTTCTTCTTTATGGCAGGCCTACTGTCACGCTCGGGTACATCAGCCGGCTTTTGTTTGCCGTCATGGGGGCAGGTGATGATTACAGGCAATGCGCCCCGGTGAGTGCTTACGAGATTCTTCAAGTGGTAATCGATTGTCGTCAACTGTTATCCTCCAGAGTAACTCGATTTTTCTACCAGCATTATGTCAACTCCTTAGCTGAAATTCAATGGTTTTATCGATCATCCCCACGAACTCTGTGATATGCTCATAATTGAGCTATACATTGCCGAAACAGGGGAGCAAGTATCTAGTATCTGAGCCCGGACGTCGGCCGCTAGGTTTCCGAAGCTCGGATTATCACCAGTCTCATTAGATTGCCGGCAGATCGGTAATGAATCGGTTTCCTTGCCGAAGGCTCAATTTTTGTAAGCTTCGGCTTTGTTGGGTAAGATGGGGGCACCTGTCTTGGCATCTACGATGAGTTCGAAACGAGAACCCAGTTCAGAAGCGCATACACCTGTTGTGTCTCTCGACGGAATCATTCTTGTCCCGCAATAGGGTAGTGGGTCGTTGGCTCATAATTTCCCCCGCGGAGATCTTCTAACCATTATCCAATGCCATCCGCCCTCGGCATCCGCGATGATCGGCGCACCTTGTTCCAGCGCATTAAGTACTTCGCTTTTCGATGCGCCACGGACAATTGTGTTCTTGATGCCGTATCTAGACGCCAGATCCTGGTTGAATTGCTTCAGGCTTCTCCGCTCATGCTTATGACTAACGATGCGGCTGATGATCAGTCTAGCCTCGGCGTCCGTGTTCCTGGAATCCTTGGCCGCCTCGATCTTCGTATTCAGATCCTTGAGAACCGCGTGATTGCTGGAATATCCAGGCCGAAGCGGTTCTGAAGGCCATCGATCTTGCTGCGCCCAAGCAGAAGCTTCCATCGTCTTCCTCCTCGCAAAACCTCTCTTTCTTTGTGCTCGGCTACCATGGATTGTCTTTCTCAGACCTCCCTGTGTTGGGGTCTTTCTGGGTTACTGGATACTCTGTGTAGTACATACATTTCGCACCCGAGAGGGAACGATGCAATGGGTAGCTCAGAGGAACTCCAGTCTGAGGTTCGTATACCGCCTTCAGATTTTCCAGGAAATCGTGTTCGTGCGACCATCCCCAATATTTCGCTATCTCCTTGCGTGCCGCCGTTCCATCGTTAGTCTTGCCGGCACCGGCGGCGTACTTTGCTTGAAGGTTGTAGTGGATCTGCATCTGCCTCTTGGCCGCTCTAATCACTTGGTCAATTTCACCTTGAACCAGTGATCCCATATCTTCGTGTGCCTGCATACATTCATGCGTTTGTATGTACCTCAGCGAATAAGAGTCATCGCGCGAGAACTCGTCTTCCAATTCGTCCTCCATCTCAATCGGATCCTCGTTGTCTTCCATTTCATAAAAGGGGTGCTCGGCCTCCTCGGCTAGTTCATGGTCTATGTCTTCGTAAGACGCTTCGGCGTAGTCCTCGAATTCGTCATCTTCAAACTCAGCATCATTGAAGTCCTCGAATATTTCGAGTTAAGGCTGCATCACGGCAGCCGGCACCGTGATACCGAAAACCCAGTCCGAGAGGTGCATCGCCTGGGCTGTCCGCACAGTGGCGTTTCGCTTTGTTTGATAAGCCCAGACAGGTATGGCTTCTCGGACGAAGATATCTTTCCCTTCAAGTGCATCCTTGAGAAAGGGTGTAGCCCCTGCAGTTCCAGCAGCCATTGCCATTCTGGTGAGAGCAAGCCGTGTCGTGAGTGGCAGCTTATCGAAATCTCCCGTGGCGCAACTGGCGGCGACGGCTCTATTGCCCTGCTGTCCCTCTGGCGTGATGATGGACGACTTGATTTTCATTTTTGCTGGGGGCTAAATGAAGTGAGAGTTGCCTTGAATGCTAGAAGATGCTTACGACCAGAATCTCTTGTTTTGTTGCTCATCTTTTACTTCCTCTCTGATGAGGGCTACATCCTAGGCCGGCGCGATCACTGTCACCGTTCCATTCGAGCCCATATACTTGAGCGCCCCGTCCTGGACAAATAAAATCCCAGCACCAGCAAGGCTCTTGCGCGGGTCAGGGGCAACAGAAGCATTAGCAATTACGATGACGCCCTGTCCTCCTCCAAACTCTTTAAACTGGCTGGCTTTCTTGAATCCAATCCCTATATTGCCACCCGCTGCTGGCCGCTGAAATACGACAATAGTATCGAAGCCTTTCTCTTCGGGACTAACGGCGGCTCTGCGGCCATTGATCTGGAGCTTGTCCGATTGAACGGCAATCTCGAACTTCCCTGCACCGGGATCAGGACCCTTAAGACCAGTCTCGACAAACTCGATGTCTGGATTCGGGTCATCGATCCTGATCGAAGCCGCGCCTCCGCTTTCACCTGCTTGTTTGATATGCAACGCTGGTTGGTTGTATTCCTTATTTGTGGTGGTCACCTCGAGAACAGCAGAGGCAGACTCAAGGGCGCCTTCGTTTGAAATGATAGAAATGGTAGCCATAGCATTCCTCCTGTAATTTGGTGTGTTGTTTATTTGGATTCTGTTTAGGTTTAAAAAGTCAAAAAGTGTTATTTTTTATGCCATATATCTAGGAATTATGTTGATAAATCGCTATACATAGTATTCGAAGTTGTGCATAAAATTCGTTAAACGATGACTAAAAGGGTGTGGTGGGAGGAGATGAAGTCTTGAGGACATCTTGGCTGACCTTCTCTACAACGAAACTACTAACATCCAGAAAAGGTGCTTGATTCTTCATACCATTACCTCCTTAGGTTTTTCTCGTGAGACTGCTGTAGGCACGAGTCTCCAATGCGTTTTTTTCTTGCCTCTACCGCCAAGAGACTCGCCCATTAACGTGATGGATTAGACATCTGAGATGTCCGGAACGAGAACTTCGACTATGCTCTTTCTGGCATTTTCAAATTCGCGAAGAGTTGCAGTGGGGTGAATGCACTTCCACAGATCATCGAATGATAGTGCAGAATCTGGCTGAAGAGAAAACGATTAATTGCATCTTGAAACTCCGTCCACAAACCCCAGTTTTTCCCCGCCTCTGGATGTTCCCCCAACCAAAAGGGGGCAGATGATGTCGGTAATATTAATCGTTCATACGATACCAGTCAAACCTCACTATCCACGACTCGAAACATTTGCTGGAATGATTTCAGATAGTGCCTGCTACATAGTCTTCTGGCCTATGGTGTTTTCCAGATTAATCCCGGTGATATAGTGAATCCACCCATGTTCCCCAATTATCTACGTATCTAGATACGATATTTAATTATCTATAGTAGCGCTTATAAATAGTTACTATGGAAGGAATATTTAGAAACTTAGTTCCAAATTTTTAAAAATATGAAACCCCTACGTCATGTTAGAAAGATAAATGGCATTTGATATGGAAATGAAGACACGCCTCATAATGGAAAAAATTAAACTACTGGCATTGATTCAAATACTTCTGTAAAAATATAAATTGGGACCTATTAGAGTTCGTATTCATCACTTCCAGCAAGGAAATGTCGTTACCTTCCATCAGACCTTCAAGAGTTTACATTACGGTCATTTTCTCCCGTTGTAGAGAATTAAAGAAAGACTCAAGATTAGAGTTGGCAACCGGTTAATGAAGTTGGCCTAAGCTACCTTTGAAAAAGTCAAAATGAATAAAGGAGTAAAGGAATTTGTCTGTTTTATAGGATATTGATTTTATTCACTTAAAATAACCGAAAATATATATTTAATAAATAAATATATATTCCAATCTAGAACTCTAATCCTTCATAGTTAGTAAAAATAATTCTACGCAAGCTATATTAGCTTTCAGTGCAGGGAAGGTAGCAATGGCAAGAGACAGAAGAGACTATTATTATCATCAGGCGAAAGAGGAAGGGTACCGGTCAAGGGCTTCCTTCAAGCTTAAGCAAATCAATGAAAAGCATAAGGTTATCAAGCGGGGAGACTCGATTGTGGATTTAGGCGCAGCACCTGGCGGATGGCTGCAAGTTGCAAAAGAGCTTTCAGGGGGCAAAGTCATTGGAGTGGACCTCCAGAGAATCGCTCCTATCGAGGGAGTTGAAACCATTCAAGGCGACATAAATGCTGAATCGACAATAAAAAAGATCATTCAGGCTGTCGGGACAAAAGGAGTTGATGTGGTAATTTGTGATGCAGCTCCCAACCTGTCCGGAAACTGGTCCTACGACCATGCACGGTCAATCGAGCTTGCAACCTCGGCCCTGGAGTGCGCAAAAAAGATCCTTAAACCGAAAGGGAATTTTGTTGTGAAGGTCTTCCAGGGTGACATGTTCAACGACTACCTTAACAACGTTAGGGGAAATTTTGTCCGGACAGCTGCATATTCTCCGCAGGCATCCAGATCTCAGAGTGCGGAAATCTACGTTATCGGGAAAAAATTCCTTACAGCTCCCCTACGCAAAGGAAATGAGTTCGTTGTGGACATTGAGAAGCTGGGTTCAAGTGGAGATGGAGCCGTACTCATTGAAGGGTTCGTTGTCTTCGTAAAGGATGTCGAAGTAGGAGAGAAAGTAAGGATCAAAATAGCAGATGTCAAGCCAAATTTTGCTTTCGCAGAGGTTGCAGAAAGGCTTGGTAAAGTTGAAAAGTCTGAGTAATTAGAGAGTCTTTAAACTAAAGAAAAAAGTAAATCAAGTAAGAAAGAAAGTAAATCAAGAAGAAAAAATAAATCAAGAAGAAAAAAGTAAATCAAGTAAGAAAAAAGTCAAGCAGTCAAAATTAAAACGAACTTCAAACGCGGTGATCCGGTTGATTGATCTTCATACTCATACTATTTTCAGTGACGGGGAATTGATTCCCAGCGAGCTGGTTAGGAGGGCAATTATTCACGGCTACAAAGCCATTGCAATCACTGACCACGTTGATTATACCAATTTTGAACATGTTCTCGAAGCCGCCAAGAAGGCTAAATACGTGGAAAATGAATGGGATATCCGCGTTTTTGCTGGGGTTGAACTGACGCATGTGCCCCCAAGAAAAATTGCTCCTCTTGCAAAGAAAGCAAAAGAGCTGGGCGCAGAAATCGTGGTCGTGCATGGGGAAACCATAGCCGAACCGGTAGCACCCGGGACAAATGCAGCGTCCGCTGCCTGTGAATATGTGGATATTCTTGCTCACCCCGGCCTGATCTCCGAGGAAGAAGTCCAGACTGCAAAAGAAAATAATGTTTGCCTTGAGATCACCGCCAGAAACGGGCACAACAGGACCAATGGCCATGTTGCCAGGCTTGCCCTAGAAATCGGTACAACTCTTCTAGTAAATACCGACACCCACGCACCTGAGAACCTGATCACCGATGAAACTGCTTTGAAAATTGCAATGGGAGCTGGCCTTACTGAATCCGGAGCAAGGGAAGTACTTAAAGCGTCTGCAAAAAAGGTAGCAGAGATTGCGTAATTTGTAATATTCTTGCTCTGTTCTTTATTCTCTATTCATTTCCAAGTTTTTGTAATTTTTCAGATAACTGTTGTAAAAGAGAGACGTTGCCGGCACCGAAAACGAATTTAAACTTTATAGCCGCGGAGAAAGAAAGGACGAAAAATCTTCATTTCTTCTTATAACAAAATTGTAATACTTTTTGTGGTCGATTATTTCAGTACTAAAACAACGATTTCGATACTTGAACTTTCTGCTGGAAGTCATCAAATATGGAAATGATGACGTATTTTGACGATCTCAGAAAATATTAAAAAATCTCAAAAATAGTAAGAGGTGAGTCTCATAATATGAAACGAGGCTCATTTATCTACTGCTTTTTATCAGGATTGACTAACGACGACTACTATCACATTACCCAATTTATCATCTTTTTTATCTTCCCATTTATCTTCCCATTTATCCTTTTTATCATCCCATTTATCCTTTTTATCATCCCATTTATCTTCCCATTTATCTTCCCATTTGTCCCACTTATCATCCCATTTATCCCACTTATCATCACATATATCCCACTTTTCATCACATTTATCCCATTTATTACCATAACCCCAGTCGCGATCGTATGATGCGCTTGCTGAAGTAGCTGTCAATGTTACTACAAAAAGGATAGCTATTAAGATAGCAATTGTCTTTTTTATTCTGTCAAATGTTTGTTTCCCCATTTGTTTACACTCCCAGTATTTATCCAGTTTGATACAATTTTATCAGTTTTTCAATCCCGGACTTACGCAGTTAAACAGAAACTCACGACATGAGGTGAAATTTCGAACTCATAATGTTTAATTTTGGGATCTTAAATGTGTAAGTCCTTAAATGATCAGTAAATCTATTTTGGCTCTTCGCTATTTCGAGTGGGTAATTATACATTTACTTTCTAAATGTAAATGCAGCATGAGTAATCTTGATCTCACATTCCGATTTCTAATACTTTTGTACAAATTTAGATCACAAAAGTATAATTTTAATGAATTCCCACTAATAAAATGGCCAATATCAATAGAATATTATCCTAAATTGGCAGGGGTTCGGAATGTCAGCTTGATAAGATTATTTTTGGAAAATCAAGTTCATGTTCGATGTTTATTTATTTGGTGAGATAGCTTCTTAACTGATAAATTATTTTTAACCCACGCAAAACAGCGAAGAGCCTCTATTTTTCACATATATGTCACTGAAAACTGATTAAAATTGTATTACCGAGATATTATTTATTCAACGAATATAATAACTGCGGAAATATAAATCAGAATCCAATATTAATTAAAAGCCGATGTTATATAGTCTATTTCCCCACATATCTCCTCAATAATTTCATTTTTCATGAACATTTCCTATTTTACATAGAACTTTACAAATGCCCAACATTTTTTGTTCTTAAAGATATTTTATCTGTATAAGTATTCAACTATCGTTTGATTAAACAATACGTTAAGATATTATGGGCATCGACTGGATACGTGGATACAGCTTTATTTTAAGTCTCCGTCTGTCACTTTTAAGAGCCAATTTTGAGTTAATCACACAGCTGCAGGAAAGATGAACGCAAAACGCTTCAGATTTAGGAAAATGACAGCTTGAAGCTGGTGTACATTATGTTTTTCATACAGACTTTACAGGTCCAAAATTCAATTATAGGAGACTTTTTAAAAGAGTAATTCTCGAGTTTACGTAACTAATTTTATACCAGTATGCGGGAGACAATTTTGAAACTGCAGTCGAGACTGCAAATATAATGATTAAAGGAAGCATGCAGGGGAGGTCATTCAATTTTGTCCGATCTATTCTGCCCATAGGATGAGAATCTTCAAAGTGAAGTTATTGATTTTGCTGGTAGCTGACCGTTATCAGCCAAAAAATCGGAAAATAAAGAATGAGATGATTAATTTCTCATTGTATTTTTTGGCCTTTTTAGCTGCTTCCTGACTTTGGACTTATTTTTAACTCAATTTCATTCCAACCCGCAAATCTCCCATAAAAGTAGGCTTTAACCTTGTTGACTGAAATCCCACTAAATATTTTACAAAAAGCACGGTTTCAACTTTATATAATATTTATAATAGCTCTTGTCAACCTTTAAAACTGAGAATTATAACTAAAATTAATTTAAGTTGCTTTTTGAAGAACAATCTATCTAAATTTTGATGATTTCAGAAATTACATAAACAAGCTGTCTCAAAACCATTTTGAATTCTACAATTGGGTAGTACCTCGTTTCAATACTTCTTTTTAGCAGGAATTCATTAATTATCATCATCAACATAACATATTTGCTATTCTCGCTAGAATTCCCCTTTGATTCCAGCCCAGACTTCCGCCTACAGCTATCATATTCAGAATTTCTTTCAGGCTTTTACCTTTTCTCTTAATGAAATCTGCTATTTTCTTTATATTGTGCACAGTGCACATCATAATAAATTCAATTTTTGTTTTTCTTTTTCCTCTCAAAAGAAATTCCCTGAATCCTCTATCCTGCTTCATCTGACCAAATACAGGTTCTACAGTACACATTCTATTCTGATATTGTTCCGTTCCTTCTTCTGTATTCAATTTAGCCCTCATATCTTCCATTAAATGTTCTCTAGTACCTTGACAATTTAATTATGAAACATAACATTTGGACATCTTCCCATCAGCAATCTTCTTGGTGAACTTCCAGTTTGTTTTCTTTTTATTTTCATTTCTACTCTTAGTCCATGCAGCCACTTCGTTAGCAAGCATTCCAATGTCACCTATTCGCCTATCAGTACAATCTTCATCCATCACACTAATCTCTATTTCTGCAGCGTTTAGCCAACTTGCATGCTTTGGTGTGTAATGGAACTCTATCTTTTTCAGTATTTTTTTTGCTTCATCCTCGCTGAATGCCTCATAGAATGCTTTCTCTTTGTGGATATTTAGATTATCTGAAACTACCCGGACTACTTCAGTTTCTGAATATTCATCAATGACAAGAACTTTCATGAATTGTGCAAAATCTGTCATTGTTCTTCTTTCAGTAACTTGGGTGACCCTTTTTCCTGCTTTGAATTCTACAGCCATAAATATGTTTGCTGTTCCATTTCTGATGTACTCATAATCATACTTTTCTGGACTTCCAGGCTTCATTGGAATGGGCTTTCGCTTATCTTTGGTAAGTTGTTTCGATTTCTCATCGAGACAGACAATAGGTCTTTTCGGGTCGTAATCTTCTTCGTATAGGTCAAGAACGTCGTACATTCTCTTTCTGAACTCAGAATCAATCGTTTGAATACACCACATTTTTTTCAGTCAGGGTTTAAGTTTGTTTTTTTTCAAAATAAGTCTGATAGTTTCTTTGTTTATCGTTTCAAATCCTTCTTTTTTTATCAGTTCCTCACAAAGGAGTGCAAGCGACCATCTTTTTCTTCCTTCAGGAGACTTTGTGCATGCTAGAGCTATTATTTCTGCAACATGCTTTTGACTATATTTTTCAGGTTGACCTGATCTTGGTTTATCTACCAAAGCACTTTGTAGACCTTCTTCAAGATATCTTTTCCTTATCCTTAAAGCAGTACTTCTACCAACACCTAATGTTTTTGCAATCTCAGTGTCCCCTTTTCCCTGATTTGCTAGTAGTAGAATACGTGCTCTGGTAAGAGATCTTGCATTTTTCATTCCTTTTTTTATAAAGTTTGTAAGGAATTTCACTTCATTATTTTTAAGATTAATATTTAACATAAGATATAAAAAGAACTCAAACTATATGAGTGACTCACAACTAAGTTGTCACGGTATTAGGTTCAGAGGCGATTTTGAAACCCTTGAGGAATTCTTTATTCAATGGTACAATAGAAGACCTCATGGAGCACTGGAACTTGAAAAATTAGAGTCTCCAGAAGATGCTTTTTGGAATAGATTGCCAATAGAAGCGAAATTCAGAATCGGAGTCAGGCTTTTTCGGGTTGTGAAAATATGAAAAAATTGAAACAAGTTTCGAAGCGAAATACTTTCAGGATAAAACAAAACCAATTTTGGACAATTTACTTCTATTATTATAAAAACTAACTTTTCATATTAGCTATTTTCAATACTCTTTTACTGCTCCTTTTTGATCGTCTTCTTCAATCACCTTTACAAAATGCCTATCAGATA